>NZ_JASBOG010000009.1:0-109553 GCF_039907185.1 Corynebacterium sp. c8Ua_99 | reverse complement strand
GGGCCAATTTTGACATAAACGCAGTCAGTAACTTCCATCGCCCCACCGCCCCCAGCCATAAACGCTGTCACCGCCTGAACCTACCTCCTCCAAAAACCAAAAACCGCAACCTTTGGCCACAGTAAAACTGCGACTTCAGATTGCGGTTTTGGCAATAAATGAGGAAGCTATTTGCTTCGCGCTAGCCTAAATAAGGCTTAGCCCTGACGGGCCTTGAAGCGCGGCTCCTTCTTGTTGATCACGTAGACCTTGCCACGACGGCGCACGACCTGAGCGCCCGGCTTGTTCTTCAGCGACCGAAGGGACTTGCGGACCTTCATTCGGGCGCTCCTTTCTACTCGGCTCCGAAACGGGAATGTGCACACTGCACTCTCCCCGGACAATCACCCCAGTGACTGCCTGGCAACGCACCCTTCCTGATAATCCGAAGAAATATCAAAGAGGATGCGTTACGACACGAGTTGCCATACTACCTAATAAGCGGAATAACTCCAAAAATCCGGGGGAAACATGTTCTTTGACGGGCAACCCCAAGATCGCGACTCCCCACGTTGCAACTGCTTCCACTTCTCTACTTGGCAGCGGCAATCATGTACTCGCGGACCTCGGCAAGCGTCTTACCTGAGGTCTCCGGCACCGCCTTGATGGTGAATACCAGCGCAATTGCGCCCGTAATGGCAAAGAAGAAGAACGACCACGCACCACCGACAGCATCCACCATCGGAAGAAAAGCCTGCGCCACAAACCAATTCGCAACCCATAGCGCGAGCCCTGCCAGCCCCATACCCAGGCCACGAGCCTCTGTCGGGATGATCTCGGAAATCAGGAGCCAGGTCGCCACCGACACAGCCGCCTGCTGAAACACGATAAATACGGTCATCAGCAGAAGCGACATCATGGCACCCGTCGAAGAGTTACTCGACAAACCATAGACGGGCGCCAGCACGAGCAGCGAGCTTGCACAGCCCACCAAACCGATAATCAGCATTCGCCGACGACCAACGCGGTCAATGATGCTCATACCAATTGCACACGAAATCACCGAGGCGATACCGATGATGATGGAGGTATAGACAGAGCTTTCCGTCGACAAGCCAACCTTGTTCATCATCGTCGGCGCGAAATACATAATCGCGTTCGCGCCCGTGACCTGTTGCGTCACACCAATGAGCATCGCAATAATGACGGTGCGTCGCACCCACGGGGTTTTCACGGCAAGGCGCTCGGCTGCACGCTGATCGGCGCTTGACGACGCCTCATCAACGGCAACCTCAGCCAGGGTCGCCTCATCTCCCTGCATCTGACGCAGCACGGCCAGCGCCTTGCCCTCCTGTCCTCGACGGACGAGGTAGGCCGGAGTGTCCGGCAGAACCAGCATGCCGATGAGCAGCACGATGCCGGGGACAGCGCCGAGTCCAAGCATGAGTCGCCAGTTACCGGAGGAGGCTAGGGCGGAGTTGGTGAGGAACGCCACCAGCTGACCAATCACGATCATCAGCGAGTTCAGGCTGACCAGGCGTCCACGCACATGCGGTGGTGCCATTTCGGAGATGTACATCGGTACGACGATGGAAACACCACCGATACAGACGCCGAGCAAAGTACGCGCAGCACCCAGCGAAAACGCACTAGTAGCGAAAGCACACCAGATACTGCCGATGATGAAGCCGACCGCTCCGAGCAGGATGGTGCCACGGCGCCCCAGGGAGTCCGCTACGCGACCGCCCAGGAACGCACCGATAGCCGCACCGACCAAGAGCATGGCGGTGACAGTGGACTCCTGTCCTGGAGTCAGCTCAAAAGAGCGCTGGATATACAGCAGCGCGCCCGAGATGACACCGGTGTCGTAACCAAAGAGGAGGCCGCCCAGAGCGGCGATGATAGCCACGGCTATCGACCGAGTTGTGGTGGTTTCCCGGTTCGGTCCAGTCTTATTCTGTTCGGTTGTACTCACGCTGGAAATCTTGCCACCGTCCGGCCAAAGACCCCCTATCCGAACAGCACTTACTCGATAAAGATGAGAGTTTTGGCACTCTTCTGGCAGGAAAATCATCCCTTTTCCCGTCCTGAACTAGCGGTAGAGTGAGGCTCATGACACCAGTAGGCACACAGGATTTCCCACACCCCCTCCAGTCGGAGATTATTAACGACCTCCACGTCCAGCCCACCATCAATGCCGCCGAGGAAATCAGCCGCCGAGTCGATTTTCTCTGCGATTATTTCCGCGCCGCGCACGCCAAGGGATTCGTGCTCGGAATTTCCGGCGGTCAAGATTCCACGCTAGCCGGACGTCTAGCGCAGTTGGCCGTCGAAAAGCTTCGCGACGGCGGCGAGGACGCCACCTTCATTGCCATTCGCCTCCCCCACGGCGTGCAGGCCGATGAGGACGACGCACAGGTGGCACTGCAATTCATTCAACCTGACCAAAGGCTAACTATCGATATCGAACCGGCCACCGCCGCGATGACCGCCCAGGTCACCGATGCCCTGGCCGGCAGCGCTATCAGCGACTTCAACAAGGGAAATATTAAGGCCCGCATGCGCATGATTGCCCAGTACGCAGTGGCGGGTGTTGACGGCGCTTTGGTCATCGGCACAGATCACGCCGCGGAGGCTGTCACCGGCTTCTACACCAAGCACGGCGACGGCGCCTGCGACCTCGTTCCGCTGCAGGGGCTGAGCAAGCGCCAGGGCGCGGCCTTACTCCGTCACCTCGGCGCACCAGCCAGTACGTGGGAGAAGGTGCCGACGGCCGACCTGGAAGAAGATCGCCCTGCGCTTCCCGACGAAGTTGCACTCGGGGTGACCTATACCGCCATCGACGACTACCTCGAAGGCAAGGCCGTCTCAGATGAGGATGCCGCGCGAATCGAGTATCTCTACTCCATTTCCCGGCACAAGCGAGCCGTCCCTCCCGGACCGGCCGATTCCTGGTGGCGCTAGGCTACTGCCCCGGGCCACCGATCCAGCGTCCCGGACAGAGCAGCAAACCCCTTAAGAGAAGGCCTCCGCGCCAGCGTCCCAAATAGCCCCAACTGCGGCCAAGCTGTCTGCCGCACCGGCTTCAGCGCTGGGTTCCAGCGCAGGTGAACCATCCTGGACGAGCTCGGCGGTCACCAAACCGTGGGCGAACGCCCACATGGCCAATCCCTTAGGCTCATCGCCGGCAACCTTAATGAATGCATCACGAATCCAGGCATCCAACGACGAAGGCGAGACGACATTCACGAAATTAGTGCGACTCATCAGCCGGTAACCATGCGGATCGTCGAGAACTGCCTGGCGGTACGCCTGCAGCAGAGACGCCGAAGTGCATTCCTCATCAATGGCAGCATGAATACGCTTGCCCAGATTCTCGAGGCTCTCGGTCAGCAGCAGCTGAAGGAGCTCTTCTTTGCCGCTGATGTGCTTGTACAGCGATGGCGCCTTCACATCGAGCCGCGCCGCTAGGCGGCGCATGCTGATAGCACTCCAGCCCGATTCGCGCAGCATCGCGCGCGCTTCATCTACGATCTTCTGCATACGTGGGGACTGCCTGCGCACATCGGGCTGCGCTGGCACCCCATCGGTCGATTCTATGGTGCACGTCACATTTGCGACTGTAACGGGTTGAATCTCACTTAGGGCGATTTTGGGTAATTTAACCCAACAATTTTTAAAAAAACAGCTAACGGCGGTGCTCAGTCACTAAAAGCTGCCTTTGCACGCTACAAGCTTTGCTTCACGACGGATCCCCCACCGTCGTAAAGCAAAAGTGCCATATGCCACCGCTACACTTCGTAGCGATTCGGCTCCTCACCGAGGTGGAAATGGCGACCCGAAACATCGTTCGGGGTAATGCGCACGTAGTTGTACTTCAACGTCGGCAGCCAGGGCTTCAGCGGCAGCTCATCTGCAGCGTTAATATCAGCGCGGGAGGTGAGAACCTCTGCGTCCCCCTTAACGATGACCGACCAGGCCTTCTGAGCATCCTTGTCAACAAAGTCGGCCTCAAAAAGAACATCGTGGTTCAGAGAAACAGTAAAGAGCTTCGACCCCTCGGCAGTGCGGAAGTAAATGTTCCCCTCATGAACGACGTAGTTCAGTGGGAAAAGATCCATATCGTCTTTACGACGAACAACCAGTCGCCCAAAAGTCTGCGTAGCCAGCAGCTCAAGGGATTCTTCGGTGGACAGTTTCTGAATAACGGAGTCGTTGTGTGCCATACCCCCAGTATTCCACCGTTCAGACAAAGTTGCTACAGCCATACGGATTACCAATCATTGAGGTAAACGGCGAGCACACTACCCAGGGGCAGATACAAGAAAACCCCCGGTCATAACGACCGAGGGTTTTTCTACTGGTGGAGCTAACGGGACTCGAACCCGTGACCCCCACACTGCCAGTGTGGTGCGCTACCAGCTGCGCCATAGCCCCAGAATCAACATCGAAGTGGCTTTCACCCTCCGCTGTGGACTCCTCAAAGGCTACATGGCACTGTCATGTATCACCAAATCCGCATGTAGAACACTCTTTTACGTATTCGCCGAGTGCCCCAGAGTGGATCTGCCGAACATGAACTGAAGATGAATCGTGTGAGCGTGCACGGAACCTAGCGCAGGGCCACCTTGACCCACTGCCCCAGTCCGCCATCACCGGAAATGTTCTCCAGAATATCCTTGCCATCGACAAAGACGTGCGGTGAGGAAACCTTGCCCAAGCGCTTCTCAAGGTCATCGAAGTTGGCATTTGCGCTTGCCTTAGCCTCGGTGGTGTCGATGCCGGAACGGACTTCGCTGACAATTTCGTCAGCAACACCGAGCTGCTCCAGACGGTCAGCCAACTCATCATCGCTCCACGTGACAGAGTTCTGCTGGTCAGCCATCATCATCGTGCGGAAGTTCCAATATGCGCGAGCATCACCGGTCTCAGCAATCTTGCGGGCAACCGCGAAGACGCGAGTGGAGTGACCGTCACGCTGCTCCTTCTCCTGACCATCCAGGAAGTTCAGCGTGCGGTATTCAGCGACAAGCTTGCCGTCGTTTAGCGCCTTGAGCTCATCATCGTGGCCCTCTTCGCTCATCTGAGCACAGTAGTGGCACGAGTAGTCCTCAAAAATCGTGGCTGTTTTAGCCCCTTCGGCGCCGTCCTTGCTCAGTCGGATGACATCGCCGTCGAGTGCGACGGAGAAGTCGACGTCCTCATCTGGCAGTCCCTCAATCGGCTGCGACCGGCCGATGTAGATAACGCCACCAATAACAACTGCAACGACAGCAAGAAGAGCAATCAGGCCGACGACGAAGCCACTGCCCTTTTCATTTGGATTCTTAATCTTCTGACTCACACCGCTTACGATAGCGGTGTTTTCTTGCCAATGACACAATTGCGCCTGAGAAAACGGAAATGGTTGTTAGGCCGCATCGCTAGGCCCCATCACCTTGCCCCATTCCCCTGGCCTATCCCCTAGGCTTCCCCTCTAGCCAGCGGACTAGGCGTAAATGGCAAACTTCTTCCACGGCCACACGTACACAAATACAGCCAAGGCCAGAAAACCGATGTCTCGGGCGATTGACTTTAGATATGAAACCGCGTCAGCGTTCTCGTCGTAGCCACCGCCACCAAAGCAACCGCAGTCAATCTGCAGGCCGCGCGCCCACGCCGAGATAATGCCGCCGATAAACACCAGCAAGAGCGCGCCAGACAACACCGCTACCGGGCGCAGGAAAAGCCCCAATACCAGCAGGAGTCCAAGGATGACTTCGAAAGCGGGCAGCGCAACCGCTACCATCGGCACCAAATCGCTCGGCAGCAGCTCATAAGCTTGAACTGCCTGACGCGATTCCAGCGGGTTCAGCAGTTTGATAAGACCCGAGTACAACCAAACTGCAGCCAGGCCGAATCGTGCCACCACGCCTACGAAATTCTTCATACACAGAAATGTTAGTACAGGCTAACTGTTTACAGCTAGCCCAATGGTTACCGATTACCCGTTCAGGACTGCCGAGACCACGTCCTGCGCCTCAGCCTGAACCTGTGCCAGGTGATCCGCGCCTTTGAAGGACTCCGCGTAGATCTTGTACTTATCTTCAGTGCCCGACGGACGCGCCGCGAACCAAGCGTTCTCCGTAACCACCTTGAGGCCACCAATCGCAGCGCCGTTGCCCGGTGCTTCAGTCAGTTTGGCTGTAATGGTCTCCCCTGCCAGGGTGTCGGCCTTGACCTGCTCCGGCGAGAGCTTCTTCAGGATTGCCTTCTGCTCACGGGTTGCGTCCGCATCGGTGCGGGCGTAAGCCGGGGCACCGTACTTATCGGCGAGTTCTGCGTAGAGCTGCGATGGAGTCTTCTCGGTCACAGCCTTGATCTCGCTGGCCAGGAGGTCCAGGATGATGCCGTCCTTATCGGTAGACCACACAGTGCCGTCGTGACGCAGGAACGATGCACCAGCGGATTCTTCACCGCCGAAGCCGATGGTGCCGCCGAGCAGACCCGGGACGAACCACTTGAAGCCGACTGGAACTTCCACGAGCTTGCGGCCCAAATTGGCAACGACGCGGTCAATCATCGACGAAGACACCAGCGTCTTACCGACCGCGGTCTCCTGCGACCAGCCCGGACGGTGCGCGAAGAGGTAGTCAATGGCAACGGCCAGGTAGTGGTTCGGGTTCATCAGACCCGCGTCCGGTGTCACAATTCCGTGGCGATCGGAGTCCGCGTCATTGCCGGTGGAGATGTCGAACTTATCGCGGTTACCAATCAGGGACGCCATCGCATTCGGCGAGGAGCAGTCCATACGAATCTTGCCGTCTGTATCCAGCGTCATAAAACGCCAGGTCGCATCAACCAGCGGATTGACCACGGTCAGGTTTAGGTTATGCGCATCGCCAATTGCGCCCCAGTAATCCACCGACGCACCACCCATTGGGTCGGCGCCGATACGCACGCCGGCATCACGGATGGCGTCGAGGTTGACAACATTCGGCAGGTCCGACACGTATGCGTTGAGGTAGTCGTGCTTTACGACGAGGTCTCCGGCCTTATCCACCAGCTGGCGCTTAACCCCATCCAGGCCCTTAGCCAAGTATTCATTAGCACGAGCTGCAATCCAGTCCGTCGCATCCGCGTCCGCCGGACCACCGGTCGGCGGGTTGTACTTAAAACCACCATCCCGTGGCGGATTGTGGGAAGGGGTAATCACGATGCCGTCGGCACGCGCGGCGCTACTCCCCGTCGGACCTCCCTCCACGTCGCGGTTGTACGTCAGAATCGCGTGGCTGACTGCCGGAGTCGGCGTGTAGCGATCCTGAGCGTCAACCATCACGGTGATGCCGTTGGCCGTGAGCACCTCGAGGGCGGAAATCATTGCCGGCTCGGACAGGCCGTGGGTATCGCGACCGACGTAGAGCGGACCTTCAATGCCCTGGCCCTTGCGGTAATCCACGATTGCCTGAGTAGTGGCGTGAATGTGGTCTTCGTTGAAAGCGCCGTCGAGGGAGGAACCGCGGTGACCGGAAGTACCGAAGACGACCTTCTGGTCGGGGTTATTCGGGTCCGGGTGCTTTGTGTAGTAAGCAGTGACCAGTTCCGCGACATCGATAAGGTCGGATGGCTGGGCCAATTGCCCGGCGCGCTCATGAGCCATTGTGGGTATCCTCCTGCTGAATCGGCGAACTGCGCAACCACCGATTTCACCGCCGACGAGCCGGCCGGAATGGGGAAACCGGACTTAAATGCGCTTCCTCTTCCCCAGTGTCCCCGTTTTAGGGTCAGCGCGCATGGCAAGAACCACTCGGTAAGGCAAACTCGCCCCTGCAATAGGGTGCAGTAGGTAGATTGTCGCGTGCCGACGGGAACACCTCCTGGTGAAAGATTCCGAATTGTCGGCGCCTACCTCCCCTTTCGCCACTGTGCTAGCGTTTTCACCGTGAATGAGGAATCTGTCGTTGCGAAACTGCCATCAGCAGGACGGGCGCAGGTTCTCATGGCCCTGGTTGTCGCCGGCGGTGCCGCTATTGGCGCGGTAAGTCGCTTTCTGCTCGGCGCGGCAATCGATGCGATTGTGAGCTCGGGAACTAGCGCAGTTTCGACCACTGCCATCAACTTGTTGGGCTGCTTTCTCTTCGGCCTGGTCAGCAGTATCGCGTTTGCTAATCCTCGGCTTTCCGCTTTCTGCGGTACTGGCTTTTGTGGCGGTTTCACCACTTTCTCCGCATTTGTCATTCTCTTGTTGGTGCAAGCGGACACGTCAGTCGTACTGATTGTGAGCGTCGGACTTATTCATCTGCTGTGCTGCCCTCTCGCCTACTGGTTGGGCACCAAGTGCGCACGGGAGGTCGCGGAATGACCGGCGATCTCCTCGGCTCTTTTTCCTCGGCACTCTCTGCCATCCTCGCTATCGCAGTTGGCGCGGCAGTAGGTGGAGCGCTGCGCTATGCGCTGGCCGAACTTGCGGTGAAGTGGGCTGATTCCAAACTACCCGGAACGTGGACCGCGAATATGATTGCCTGCTTCGTCGCCGGTGTCGCTGCTGTGGTGTGGTCGCGGGGAACGTCGATAAGCAATGGCATGACGCCTGCTCTGGCCTATGCGACGGTAATGATTGGCTTCGCCGGCGGCCTGTCGACGTGGTCCACACTCGCCGGAGAGATCGTACGCCTTAAGAACCAACACTTTTGGAGGGCATGTGGGTACCTTGCTCTCACACTGATTGGCGGAATAGTTTTTGCTTTCGTCGGAATGTGTTTACCCCCACTTGTGGCGAATTAGTAGCACAATAATCATTTTCTGAGAAATTAATGATCGAATTTAGGCTTTCTACCAGTAAAGTTCCACAGCATGGAAAGCTTCAGCGATTTTGCCTCAGCGGCGGATAGTTTTATTTGGAGTCCGTATCTCCTGATCCCCGCGCTGATCGGCACCGGAATCATTTTGACCATTCGCCTGGGTGCAATTCACCTGGTCAAACTCGGCCCGGCACTGCGCCTCGGACTCATCGACCGTAACGACGAAGACGCCGAGGGAGATATCACCAACTACCAGGCGCTTGCGACGGCTCTCGCGGCAACAGTCGGTGTCGGCAACATTGTCGGTGTCGCTACCGCGATCGGCCTGGGTGGACCCGGTGCGCTGTTCTGGATGTGGGTGACCGGCCTGCTTGGTATGGCATCGAAGTACTCCGAGGCATTCCTGGGTGTGAAGTACCGTCAGGTCGATGCAGCTGGCGAACAGTCCGGTGGCCCGCAGTACTACCTGCGCAAGGCCATCCCGAATGGTTTTGGTAAGACGCTCGGTATTCTCTTCGCCGTCTTTGCTGCGCTGGCAGCGTTTGGTATCGGCAACCTGACCCAGGGCAATGCCGTGGCCTCGAACCTGGAAAACAGCTTCGACATCGATCCGACGCTCTCCGGCATGATCATGTTCATCCTGGTAGGTGCGGCGCTGATGGGTGGCATTAAGTCGATTGGCCGCATCACCGCCGGCTTTGTGCCGATGATGATTGTGCTCTACATCGGTGCGGCCGTGTGGGTGCTCGTCGCCAATGTCTCGGCGCTGCCCGAGACCTTCAAGCTCATCTTCACCGATGCTTTCACCGGCACCGCGGCCGTTGGTGGGTTCGCAGGCTCCACGCTCATTCTCGCCCTGCAGATGGGTGTTGCCCGCGGCCTGTTCTCCAACGAGTCGGGCCTGGGTTCCGGTGCTATCGCCGCTGCCGCCGCATCGACCACTCACCCGGTTCGTCAGGGTCTGGTCTCCATGACTCAGACCTTCATTGACACCATCATCGTCGTGTCCTTCACCGGCCTGGTTATCATCAGCACCGGTGTTTGGCAGGATGGCAACGTCGACACTGGCGCTCTGACTGCTGAGGCATTCTCCCGCGGTCTACCTGGCCACTGGGGTGGCACAATCGTCACGCTGTCGGTTGTCTTCTTCGCATTCTCCACCATGCTGGGCTGGTCCTACTACGGTGAGCGCGCATTCGAGTCCCTGGTCGGTCGCCGCGGCACCGGTCTCTACCGTGCGGTCTTCACCTGCGTAGTCTTCGTCGGCGCTGTTACTCATCTGGAAACCGTCTGGTCCGTCGCCTCGGCTCTCAACGGCCTGATGGCGCTACCGAACCTCATCGGTCTGATTGTCCTGTCCGGGCTCATTGCGCGCGAGACAAAGGCCTACCTCAAATTTGACCCGCAGTTGCGCGCAACGGCGGCAGAGATTGATAAATGGCAGTCTCAGCAAAACTTCGAGGCCTTCAGCAAGAACTAGCTGAAACTAGCAGCTGCTCGTAGGGACTACGACAAAAACTACGAGCAGGTCTGCGCGGTCTCCGGCTTTTCGATTGCCGCAAGCGCGTCGTCAAGCACAGAGACCTTTACCAACTTCATATCGCCTCGGTCGGCAGTCACAGCCTCTGCGCAATTGCCTTCCGGCACGAAGAACATCTCGGCGCCCTCATCTCGGGCGGCCGAGATTTTGTGTGTAATGCCACCGATTTCGCCCACGTTGCCGGCAGCGTCAATAGTGCCGGTGCCAGCGAGGTGCTGCCCCTCGGTCAAATCGCCTGGACTCAGCTTGTCAATCACTCCGAGCGTCATCATGAGACCCGCAGACGGACCTCCAATGCCGCTGAGCTGGTACTCAACCTTGGTGTCGTCCGCGGATTGCGCCCCCATCCCAACGCCGAGCAGCGCGGCATTCTTCTGATGCGGATTTTCCGCCAGTGTCACAGAAATATCGACGGCTTTCTCGGGGTCAGAGTCCTCGCCCTTAGCAGTCTTCTGCTTGTCGACGGTCGCAGACTTGACCCTCAACGTGACAGTATCGCCCGGGTTGCGTCCGGCAATAATCGCCTTGACTTGCTCAGGCTTGCTTACGGCCACCCCATCCACGGCGAGAATCACATCGTCTTCATGCAGTCGCCCATCGACGGGACTATCCGGCACTGTGTAGGCGACGGTGACTTCCATCGGCAACCCGAGATGTGCCAGCGCAGCGGAGGTGGCGTTGGCCTCTGACTCGGTGAATGCAGCCTTGTTCTCCTCTTCCACCTCGTCCTGACTCTGGCCCGGAGGGAAGACCGCCTCAATGGGGACGATATCGTTGTCACGATCGAACCACAGGCCAATGACCTGCGGCAATGTCAGGTTATGTCTGACTGCGACGGTTGTCATATCCAGCGTGCCCTTAGAGAGTTCGGAGTCCGCAGCACTGCCACTGACCGAGATAATGCTCTTGCCCTCGACATCGCTGAGAACATCGAAGACCGGGCCAGGCCCCTGCGCGGCATAGGGCACTGTCAGCGTTGGCAGCGAGAGCACAGTTGCCAACGCGGCGATGGGCACAGCGCCCGCAACAAGAGTTTGGGTACGACGATTCACAAATAACACCCTACATTCTCGCTATCTGCCTACTGGACACCTGATGAATCTTGTCCGTGTCTGTTCGCTGGGCGCGAAGTTGCCAATAAAGTGGTGCTTTTAAGTACTCACGCGGGTCATTGCCCGGTACGGTGGGAGCATGAGTTCTAACGGATTTGGCTTTGGTCCGAACGACAATGATGACGATCGCGACGACGCTGGCAACAATGACTCCGGTCAGGGCGGTCAGGGCGGCCAGGGCGGTCCTTTCGGTTTCTTCGGGTTTCCCTTCGGTGGCATGGGCGGCGCCGGTGGCTTCGGTTTCGGCGGCCCCGGGCAGCCCGGCAGCGGCGCCTCCGGCAAGGGGGACCAGCCGAACTTGGGCGATATTCTCAACCAGTTCGGCGAGATGTTCTCCGGCATGGGGCAGCGATTCCAGGAGTCTAACTCTGGCCCTGTCAACTACGACGCGGCCGAGCGCGTTGCGCGGACCCGTCTTGGTAACCCGGCTCCGGTGAAGGACTCGGCCCGCGAGGCGCTGACTGATTCCCTGCGCCTGGCCGAACTGTGGCTAGATGACGTCACCTCCCTGCCGGCTGGTGTCAACCGCGTAGAAGCGTGGAATAGCCTGCAGTGGTTGGAGAACACCAAGTCGACATGGACTCGCCTTGTCGATCCCGTCGCCAGCCGCATGAGTGATGCCTCCCTCGAGGGTGTTCCAGAGGAAGCTCGCGAGATGATGGGGCCGATGCTGGGCATCATGCGCCAGATGAACTCGATGAGTTTCGGTACTCAGCTAGGAAATGCGCTGGCGGAGTTGGCACAGACGAGCCTGACTGGTTCTGACCTCGGGCTGCCGCTACACACCACTGGTGCGGCGGTACTGCTGCCAACGCATCTCGTCGCTCTCGCGGAGGAACTCGAGGTTCCAGCGCGCGATCTGTTTATCTACGCCACTGCCCGCGAAGCTGCCCACCAACGTCTCTTCGACCGCGTGCCATGGCTGGCTGAACGCATGATTTCCTCTGTCGAGGAATACGCTGCCGGCATCGTCATCGATTACTCGGCGATTGAAGAGGCCGCCCGCGGTCTGGATATTGAGAACATGCAGGATCCGCAGCGTATGCAGGAGGCTATGAGCGAGCTGCAGAATATGGATCTGAGCCCGAAGATTCGTTCTCGTAACGAGAATGCTCGTACTCGTTTCCAGACGCTGCTAGCACTGGTCGAGGGATGGGTGGACATGGTTGTCACCGATGCCCTCGGTGAGCGTCTATCGGGTGCCGCACAGCTGGATGAAGCCTGGCGTCGTCGCCGCGCCACCGAAGGTGCTGAACAGGCGCTGGAGAAAGCCACCGGCATTGACCTCGGATCCCCCAAGGTGCGTGAGGCAACCAACTTGTGGCACCGTCTGACCACCGCTGTGGGCATCGAGCGACGCGACAAGGTCTGGGATCACCCGGACTTCCTGCCCGTGGCAGAGGATTTGGATGAACCCGCGGCCTTTATTGATTCGGTCCTTGGCGGCTCGGAAAACGATGACTTCGACCCGATCGCAGAGCTTGAAGAGCAGCTGCGCAAAGAGGCCGAAAAGCGCGCGGCTGAGGGCAACGACAGTGACGCCGACGACGATAAGTAGCGAGTTAGCTCTGGGTTCCCCAGCGTTGATACGCCTCTAAATAGCCCCGTGCCCGTTCGTGGTACGGGGCTTTTGCCGCCCAATACCAGAACTCTTCGGTATGACCACCGTCGACGAAAGTGTGCACCAGTTCGTGCACAATGACATCGTCGAGGACGTACCCCGGGACGTCGGCAAGCCTGTGCGAAATGCGAATGCGCCCAGGACTATCGACACCGCCGGTGACGGATGCCCACCTGCGCGACATGTTCTTGACCCATTTGATTGACTCGAACCGCGGGCGATCTTCCAGCACCGTACGAGAGAGCAGCCGTGCGCGGCGCTCCAGCTCGGAATTATCCAGGTTGCTGCCAACTTTCTTCCGCACTCGCGCAACAATTTCATTGACCTGCTGTTTTTCCGCAGCGGCGCTGAGATCGTCCGGAACCATGACAATGATCCGGTTTCCCTCCGCGCGGGCGGACACAGTACGGCGGCGGCGCTTCGAGCGCCGAACCTCAACATCCGGGCCGTACTCAGGTCGCTTGGTGCTCATGCTTTTTAAGCGTATATGCTCTGCGCTGCGATTGCGTAAAAGCTGGCCCCGGGGTAAAAGATATTTTTATGGGGGAATACAGGGATACGTCTCGGGGGCGGGATGGTACGGCTGGCGTAATAGGTTCGCACGCACCCGCTGCACAAACACTTGCCGCGCCTGCCACGGACTACGCGCTGCGGCCGGAGGTACCGATTGTCATGCGCCCAGGCGCGCGGATTCAGTTCGGCGTGGAACCGGAGCGCAGCATGATTCTGCCGCTTTCCGACGGCACCCCGCCGGGGCCTGTCTTCTCGGCGCTTCTTGCAGCTCATAGAGGTAGCACCTTAAGCGAGGCCTTTACTGACAGTCACGACAAACTGTCACCGCAGTTCATTACCGCACTTATCTCCGACCTTCACCGAGCCGCGCTGGTCCAAAAACCACCGACACGGCGGAGGATTACGCTGATCGGTCGGGACAGCTTGCGCACCGGACTTTTAAAGGAGCTTCGTCGCACGGGTTGTGGTAGTTGGACGACGGCAATGTCGCCCACTCGCAATGCGACGCTAAAAATATCTCAATCCACACCGGAAGAGATCGGGCTCGCGGTGGTCACGGGCATGGAAGTACCGAGCATGCCCTTGGTTCGCGCTCTGTTTCATCGTGGAATTGAGCATCTGCACACGCATTTCCGCGATGGGGCACTGATTCTTGGGCCGCTTGTTCAACCAGGTCAAGGGCCCTGCTCGATGTGTTTCGAAGCTTATCGACGAGACCACGACCCCGTCCGGGCACTGATTGCGCTACAGCTTCGCACTTTTACGCCCGTGGCCGCACCGGAATGGCTGAACACAGCGGTGCCACTGTTGGTTGGGCAGCTGCGGCGGCCGGATCTCTCAGATCTATGTGCAACGGAGGTGCGCATAGATCTGGAAAGCCTCGATATCACCCGCACTACTGTTGCTCCCCACCCGCAGTGCCCAGTGTGTGGTCATGGCAACTCGCATATGCAGTTCATGTAATTCGAAGTGCCTTGAGCAGAATCTGACTAGGAATTCACGAAAGAATTGACGATTCCCAAGATGCCTTCGCCGAAATGATTGAGCTTCGCTTCTCCAATTCCGGGAATCTGCAGAAGTTCCTCCGGCGTAGTCGGCTGCTGCTCACCGATGGCCAGAAGGGTCGCATCGGAGAAGATCACGAATGCGGGGACCGTCATTTCCCTCGACATTTCCAAGCGCCATGCACGCAATGCTTCCAGTAGTGCAGGATCCGCACTGACTGGGCACTCTTCACAACGCCCTGAGATCCGCTCGGCATCGGTGTGCAATGGCTTAGTACAGCCCTTGCACTGTTTGGACTGCTGACGCTTACTGCGGGAACTAGAGCTCCTTGAGCTTCGCTGTGCCTCAGCCGAGTAGTCAGAGACATCAATGTCGAGTTCATCGAGGAATCGTGTGCGGCGACGTGACCTGCGGCCGCCTTCTGTCCGCGACAATGACCAAGATAGCTCCAGATGTTCGCGGGCTCGAGTAATGCCGACATAGAACAGACGGCGCTCTTCTTCGATGGCTTCCGCCCCCTGCGCAGGAGAACGGTCGAATTTATTCAGCGCATGTTGGATAGGCAGCGAACCGTCGGTAAGCCCAACGAGGAACACCGCATCCCACTCCAGCCCCTTGGCTGCATGCAGGCTAGCCAGCGTCACGCCATCCAGCGTCGGTGGATGTTTGGCCTGCTGCCGGGTGTGCAATTGGCCGAGGAGCGCCTGGATATTGACCTCGGTGTTGGCATGAACGATGTCTTTACACAGGTCAAATAGGGCGCGTAGTGACTGCCAACGTTCCCTGGCACCAGCGCCTTCCGGCTCTTGGTCAGTCATGCCAAGACCCGCGAAAACCTGCTTGACCAAATCCAACAGATTCGTGCCCTGCAATGTCGGAACAGTCCGTGAGGAACGGGAAACTCGCACAAGTGCAGCGATGGCATCGCGGATCTCGGGACGCTGGTAGAAACCGTCCCCGCCACGAACCTGGTAGGCGACTCCTACCTCGGACAAAGCCTGCTCAAAAACTGCGGACTGTGCGTTGATGCGGTACAAAACGGCAATCTCCGATGCCGGCGTTCCTGCGTCGATAAGCCGCTTGATGCTGCGCGCGGTCGCGCGAGCTTCCATCGGCTCATCGTCGTACTGGTTAAAAGTCGGCTCCGGGCCGTCTTCACGCTGCCCAATCAGCTTCAGCCGCGAGCCGGCGATACGCCCCTGCGCACGGCCGATGACATTGTTGGCCAGCTCGACGACCTGTGGGGTCGATCGGTAGTCCCGCTGCAGGCGGACAACTGTGGCTTCCGGGTAGTCCCGAGAGAAGTTCATTAGGTACTGCGGAGTCGCCCCTGTGAAGGAGTAGATCGTCTGGTTGGCGTCCCCGACAACTGTGAGGTTGTCACGGTCTCCCAGCCAGGCGTTGAGAACTCGCTGCTGTAACGGGGTGACATCCTGGTACTCATCGACGACGAAGCACCGATACTGGTTGCGGAATTCCTCCGCCACTGCACGGGAATTCTCCATCGCACCGGCGGTGTGGATGAGCAGGTCGTCGAAGTCAAGCAATAGCCCGTCAGGAGTGGTTTTTATGTCCTCGTAAGCGTGATAGCAATCGACAATTTTTTCCGCAGACAGAGGTGCCGTGCGCCCATGCTCCCGCAGCGCGGCCTGGTACTGATCCGCACCGGCCAGAGTGGCCTTCGCCCACTCAATCTCGCCCATGACATCGCGGATCGTTTCCTTGGAGGTGTCCAGGCCCACCCGGCGTACTGCTTGGGCGACGACACGGAATTTCTTGTCATCCAACAGCTGCCAGGGCATATCACCGGCGACTTGGGGCCAGAAGTAGCGCAGCTGGCGAAGAGCTGCCGAGTGGAAAGTACGCGCCTGGACTCCAGGCGTTCCCATCTTTGCCAGGCGGTCGCGCATCTCCCCTGCTGCACGCGAGGTAAATGTCACCGCTAATACCTTCTGCGGCTGCACAAACCCCTGGTCAATGAGGTACTTGATGCGA
This sequence comes from Corynebacterium sp. c8Ua_99, assembly GCF_039907185.1. Taxonomy (NCBI): domain Bacteria; kingdom Bacillati; phylum Actinomycetota; class Actinomycetes; order Mycobacteriales; family Corynebacteriaceae; genus Corynebacterium; species Corynebacterium sp. c8Ua_99. The sequence goes on along the minus strand of NZ_JASBOG010000009.1, from coordinate 93,008 downwards.
TGAGTAATTGTTCGGGTCTTACCTGTACCGGCTCCAGCAAGAATGCACACCGGCCCCATCGGAGCCGTTGCTGCCTCGCGCTGGTCTGGATCCAGCCCAGCTAGATAATCCGGCTTGTTCACATCCGCCTCTGAGTAAGTCAAAAGTTGTTAGACCCCATTTTTAAACTGGTCGAGTGCTATTCGTCATTGCTGTAGACACGGCGGACGTACAGCAGCCGGTCGCCTGGCTCCACCGACTCACACTCCGGTGAATCAATTCGGTACAGCTCACCCGAGCGCACCACGCCGAGTGCAATATCCGCGAGGTGCCGTGGGCTGGCACCGATTTCCTCTTCGGTGACCAGCCTCTCTGCAACAGAGAATCCTTCATCCGGGCTCAGGAGGTCTTCCATCATCTCAACCACCGAAGGAGTCACCGTGGCCAGCCCCAGCATTCGGCCGGCGGTTTCAGAAGAAATAACCACTTGGTCTGCACCTGACTGCGTCAACAAGTGGCGGTTTTCTGATTCACGCACCGAGGCCACAATTGAGGCACCCGGCGCCAACTCACGGACCGACAACGTGACCAGCACCGCTGTGTCATCTTTGTTCGGTGCAACGACTATAGAGCGGGCACGCTGAATACCAGCTAACTTCAGCACATCGGATTTGGTAGCCGACCCATGCACCGTCGCCAAGCCTTGATTCGAAGCGTGATCGAGTGCTTCCTTGTCCGTATCAATAACAACGATTTCTGCCGGATCTACGCCGTCCGCGAGAAGAGCTGCAATGGCAGAACGACCCTTGGTGCCGTATCCGATAACGACGGTGTGGTTGCGCAACTGTCTCCTCCAGCGCTGAATTTGCAGGGTTTTCCGAGATTCTTGGGTCAAAACGGTCAGAGTAGTACCGACCAAGAGAGCAAGGAAGGCCACGCGCAGTGGCGTAATGATCAAAATATTGAGTAATCGAGCCCTCTGTGTCACCGGCGTGATGTCACCGTAACCCGTCGTCGACAGGCTGACAGCCGAGTAATACACCGCATCGATGAAGGTGAGAGGCTCCGTATATCCGTTGCGGTCGTAGTAGACCACGACGGATGCAATCAGCAGCAAAAATACGGCGTAGTTCAAACGACGTATGATTAGCCGCCAAGGATTCTTCGGCGCGGACTCAGGCAGGCCAATGACTCCCAGCAGTGCATGCCCGGGAAGATCATTGAGCCCGGTTTCGTATCCCGAAGATTTCCGAATTGGATTACGCAACCGCTCCTCGCCTGCCTTTCATGAAAACTCCTCCCGGTGAAAAATAGCGCATACAAACTGCTGCTTTCACCTGGATAACTGGCCACGGCCACGCGGCAGTTACATACGTAGATGATTATCCAATCAGCTCGCGCATTTTCCTGTCTAACTCTATCCTGCTTGGCAGTAGCGCTTCATCTGGTATTAGCGTCCGTCCTGCCGAAACGTAGAAGAACCCGGCTTCAATGTCTTCGGGGGCAGTTTCCATTCCCATCTCGCGCAGCCTATCCGACCACGCCAGGCGGTAAATCGCCAGCTGTAGCGCCGCTACTTCCCTTTCCTTTCCGCGCGGCATCTGGCCTGTCTTCCAGTCAATGACGCTCCACTTCCCGTTGTCGTTAAACACCGCGTCGATTCGGCCGACGACCCGCCTCTGCCCGATGGCAATTTCAAACGGCACCTCTACATGCGTTGGCGTGCGGTCAGCCCACACAGATGCCTCGAAGTTCGCCTTCAATTTCTCCAGTTCGCGTTCGGACGCGACTTGTTCTGTGCCGAGGAAGTCATCCAGTTGATCCCCGAAGAGATCCTCATCGTCCAGCAGACTGTGTGCACCGAAGCGATTCTCCAACCAAGCGTGGAATGCCGTACCTCGGCGCGCGAATCGGTTTGGCTTAAACGGCACCGGGCGTGCTTTCCGACGAGCAAACGCGACCGGATCCGCAATCATCGCTTGGTATTCGCTAGTGGACATGCTTGTCGGCATTGGTAGATGAATCTCCGCGGCCTTAGCTCGAAGGATTTCATCCACGAGAATGGTCGTTTCCGTTTCCCATACCTCAGACAGGTCACCTGCAATGGGGCGCTCATCCTGGTCTTCGCCCATGTAGCGCATGACGCTTTCGGCTGCTCGCTGCACACTATCTCGGCGGTTGCCCAGGGTATCGACGGGCCAGACCACCCCATCAACCGCAGTGTCGCAGTCCAAATCGACTTCAGTGTCCTCTACCTCAGGGTCCTCCCCATCTGTCCACGACACCACATAGTCACTGAATTGAGTGGCGATGGCTGCGAAGTCCGCCGACACGTCGGTGGGTTTCTTCAAGCTCGGATTAGGCCGCCTGCTTGCAGTGACAATGAGCTTTTTCGCGGAGCGAGTCATGGCAACGTAGAAGAGGCGCTGTTTTTCTTCCCTCTCCACTTCTCGCAGCTCTTCCTTGTAGGCTTTGATCACCTTGTTGAGGTCGGTCTGGTTATCGGTGCCTGATATGTCCAGTTCGGGGGCGTTGCTGTCGACAGAATCAGCGACAGGAGCCCAATCGCCTGCTGCAAGCTGCGTTGCATCCTCTGTTGTTTCTGCACTAGCCGTTAGCGGATCCACTTGAGTAATTGCGCCAGGAGGAAGCTGAACTGAATTGGTCAGCCACGATGACAAATCAACTCTGTCGAACTTGCTAGTGGTGATGCCCGGAACAGCAACCGTTTCCCACTCCAAGCCCTTTGACTTGTGCATAGTCATGATTTGGACACAGTTTTCCGGCATGTTCATAGGTGCCCGTTCCAAGCCATCATCGTGTTCGACAGCGAATTCCAGATAGTTCAAAAACCCTGTCACATCGTCCGAGATATTTTGAGAATACGTCGCAGCGATATCGACAAACCTATCCAGATGTGCGGTTGTCGGCCTGGTTATCGCGGTAGCGGAACCGTACTGTCCAGCCGCTGCTTCTACGCGAATTCCAAACTCAGTAGCGATGTCCTCGACCAGTTCCGGCAGAGGCTTATTCAGCGAGAACCGGCGTAGTTTTCGTAGGCTTGCACCCAACTGTGCGATGCGCACCATTGCTTCATCTGTGTAGTTCAGTGACTCGCTGCAGACCAACCGCCCATTTTTTTCCACACTGCCGCGCGCCAGCGGGGTGCCGTCGTAAAAACGAATATCCGGGTCGGCGATGGCGTGCCCCAGCCCCACCGCGGACGATGCTGCTTCGGCATCTTCCACGAGCTTGTCATACTGGCGAGCGAGCTGGGAAAGCGGTGAGGAGTCTGAAGTTTCTTCGACGTTGCCCTTCTTGCGGGCCAACTCGTCCTTTCCTGCGATTGCCAGCTGATCTACACGAGTGCGAAGTGCCTCCACGTCTGCGGCACCCAAATTGAACTGTGGGCTGAGTAGCAGACGCAGAGCATCCTGGTCTGAACTGGGGTCGACCAATATCTTCATCACCGAGGTGATATCCATGACCTCGGGCAAGTGCAGTAATCCAGCGAGTCCTACAATGATTGCAGGCACACCCCGCTCAGACAGTGCATCTAAATAGACAGCCGATTCAGCATTTGTCCGAACCAGGATGGCGGCATCGAGCTTGTTGCCAGCTGCTTCACATTCGCGTAATTGCGTCTCCATGCAATCTGCGATGTATGCAACTTCTTCCTCACCGGTTGCAGTGAAAGCAAGCTGCACCTCGCCCTGGCCTGCTTTTGGCCCTGCATCCAGTGCCTCTACCGTACGAGCCTGCCCCGCAAAAGCACGGTCGGAGACTGCGTTAGCAAGCTGCAGCACTGACTGCGGGTTTCGCCAAGAAATGGTCAGTTGCTTTTTCTCCGCTGGCTGCCCATCCGACCGCGGAAAATCATTGACAAACTGCACAAGGTTTTCGGCCGTTGCTCCTCGCCAGCCATAAATTGCCTGCATCGGATCGCCGACAGCGGTGACACAACCACCGGAGAACAGCGCACGCAGGAACAGCCGCTGTGTGTGCGACGTGTCCTGGTACTCGTCGAGCATGATGATCTTAAAGCGACGCCGCTCCTCCTCCCCGACTTCCGCGAAGTCGGTGGCTAGCCGGGCCGCCCGAGCCATCTGCATACCGAAGGTGGCGACATTTTCTTCATTGCACCGAGCTCGAACCTGCTCTACCAGCGGCAAAATCTCTAATCTCTCCCGCTGCTTATCGACGATGCCCTGTAGATCGCCAATTAGTCCCTCGCGTTTACCCTTCTGCGGGGTCTGCTCAATATTGCTGATGAACGCTTCGGTTTCCTCGCGAATCGCCTGCGGGGTAGATAAGTTTGAGTCGATGTTCGACCCCAGCTCAATAATGCGACTGGCCAGCGTTGATGGCGCAATATCGACATCAATTTCGGTCACATTGCGAGCTGTTTCCCAGGCCAACTGCCACTGCGTCGCGCCATCCATAATGGTGACCCCCGGCTCCGTCGGCAGCAAAAGACCATAATTGCTCACGACTTCAGAGGCATAAGCATCGTAAGTAAGCGTGGTTGGGGCAATGACCTCGAGGCTTGCTAATACCTCTGGTGAAGCTTGTGCACGAAATGCAGCGGAGGAAGCAAGCGCATTCAGCTGTTGGCGGATACGGACGCCGAGCTCGCGCGCTGCCTTCCTGGTGAAGGTCAAACCTAGAACTTCTTCTGGGCGGATAAAGCCGTTGGCGACCAACCACACAACACGGGCAGCCATTGTCGCTGTTTTACCAGCACCGGCACCGGCGACAACAAGCATTGGTTCCATCGGTGCACCGATTACCGCCGCTTGTTGCGGGGTGGGCGGAAAGTCCTGCCCCATCATCTCCGACAGGGTGACGGGATCAATGATGGTTCGTTCCTCCGACATGACTACCGATTCCCTTCTGCTGCCGGGCACGCCTTCGAAAGCGTGCAGAACTTGCAATGATCACCAGCGAGCGCCAAGGCACGCGGGCCAGACGTCGCACGTGCTACCTGCTCTACGCGACGCTCCCAGTCAGCCAACTTGTCTTCCGTGAGCTTTGACTGTTCGCGGCTAGTGATAATGGTCTTATTGTGTGACTTTCGCGGAAATACCAGGTATGCCCCAGATTGTTCAATGCCTTCGCCGTTGTCCACAGCGAGCCCATCTCCGCTTTCAACGAGCTTCCCCTTCGACAGCGCTAGTTGATATGTAGCTAGCTGTGCGTGTCCTTCTACTTCTTTACCGGAGGGCGCTGTCTTACCGGTTTTAATATCGACGATTTGAACTGCACCATCAGCGTCTTCAATCAACCGGTCGATTCGTCCGACAATCACGATGTCATCGTTGATGTTGACATTTACTGGGACCTCGGTTCCGATATCTTTCTTAGTCTCAATCCACCGCTGCCAATCCTCCAGCCCGGTCAACCAGGTCTCTTCCTCAGTACGCTTACGCCACTCCGGATCATCGGACAGGTCCCCAAAAACACGCCGGATCTCAGACTGAGCCTCAGGCACAGTCACTCCCTTGGCGACTGCTTCTACCGCCTGATGCAGTAGAGAGCCCAGATACATGGCCGATGTCGGTGCTGATTTATCCAACATGGCCTTCAACGGACAACTCAGGGTTGCTTCCACCTTGGAGGGATTGATCCTCATCGGCTTCTTGTCATTTACCGGCTTCGAAGTCGACGGTGCACGGAGCCCCCACCAGGTGTCTGGATGTGCGCCAGCAACCTCAACCTGCGCCAATCGCGCGAGTTGACGTGCAGCTTGTCGACGCCGCGTCTCAGTCTCCGCATCGTCCACAACGGCTGCACGCAGTTCTGCCAGCAGTGACTCCACAGAGAGCACCCGTGGCAGGCCTTCACCGGCCCATGCGACATCTTCTGCCTCTGCAACATCCGGATTGCCGGCGTTTGCTTCATTAGCCGTAGCCCCGACTCCGTTCGCAGACGACGATGCTTCCGACTGTTTCACCAGCTCCGTCACCGAATTACCGAGCTTTTCAACGAGCTCGATAATAAACGGACTGGGAACTCCAACATCGTCAGGAGAATCGACTGCGGTCAGCAGTACCCTGTCGCTCGCCCGTGATACCGCGACGTGCAGCAAACGACGTTCCTCCGCCAGCGCATCCGCCATGGAATTGATGTACTCCCGCGGCTCAATTCCGTGATCAACGAGACCGATGAACTCGTTCTGCTTCATCACCGAGCCAGTCACACCGAGGCTGGGCCACTGGCCTTCCTGGACTCCGACAACTGCTACTGCTTTCCACTGCCTGCCCAGAGCCGCATGGGCTGAGAGAATGCGCACGGCATCGCGCTCTACCCCGCTACGGTCACGTGCGCCGATGGGCAGCTCCTGCTCTTCCACAGAAGCGATAAAACCGTCAACCGTCAGTTTTGGATTCAGCTCCACACGGTCACCAGCAAAGTCGAACAGTGCCATCACAGCATCCAAATCGCGGTCAGCCGATGCGCCAGCTGTACCGCCGCGCAACGATGCCGCCACCAGATGGTCTGCCAAACCAGTGGACTGCCAAATTGCCCACAAAGTTGCTTCCACACCATCGCGCAACGCTTCACGAGCTGCGCTCAACAGATCCAGCGGCACCTGCAGCGCCTGACGTTCACGCTGCGACAGAGACTCAATAAGCTCCAGATGTTCAGCTGTGAGTCCCTCTGCCTTCAAGATTCCGATGAGCTGAGTCATCGCGGCCCCGCCGAACAGGTCGGCCTTTCGGATTCCGCGCAGCAGACGCTCTTTGACAATCGGATCCATGTTGACCAATGGGCCGGAGAGGAACTCGTCCCACTCCACGTCATCGAGCTGGTTCATAGTTGCCCGCAACGCCACCATCAGCGCTCGCACCAATCGCTGATGACTTAGCACGATGTCCGTTGGGTCAATCTGCACAGGCACACCCGCACGCGACAACGCACGGAACAGAGAGGACTCCCCTGCACCGGACCGGACGATGACCGCCATATCCTTCCATGCCACTCCCTCGTCAATATGAAGGCGCCGGAAGTAGTCCGCGACTGTGGCTCGCTGTGCACGTTCAGAAGGATGAATAGCTATTTTTACTGCACTTTTAGCTGCGTACGAGTTTTCCGCTGCGACGGTATCGCTGTTGTTTCCAACTTCGGATTCACGAGCTTCCTGTGCTCCAACTGAACCGACAATGCCACGGTATGCAGGAGCCTTAGGCAAGCGCTGAGAAACTGCGTTGACTAAATCCGCGATATCAGCGTTACAGCGGTAAGACTGCTGCAAGTGGATTGCCTTGCACTCGGCCTCACCAGTCCTCCGGAGATAGTCATTATTAGCACCGCGGAAGTGGAATACCGATTGATCTTCATCACCAGTAATGACGGCTACCGCCGCCTGCGACACAAACCGATCCACAAGACGCGCAGCTTCCGGGGATAGGTGTTCAGCATCATCGACCAGCACCACCGACTTTCCCCACCGAGCCAGTGCTTGCGCGTCTGCATCCAGCTCCATCAATGCCGCAGAGACAATCTCTGCAGCGTTCAGGCTGGGCTCCCACGCCAACCGCATAGTCTGCTGATACTCCGCCATAAACTTGCCAGCCGCACACCACGACTCAATGCCATAGTCCACGCCGAGCTGCTGAAGCCTCGGGGCATCAATCCCCCGCTCAGCTGCACGCAGCAGAAAGTCACGAACTGCACGGGAAAAACCGACTAATGGGAGAGCCGGGCGCAACCGCTCTGGCCAATACGCACCACCATCTTCCGCATGTCCGGCCAAAAGTTGCCGCACGACAGCATCTTGGCGTGCACCAGTGGTCAACGATGGTTCAGGCTCTCCCCGACTCACGGCGGCATCACGTACTACTGCATAGGCAAGTGAATGCACGGCACGCACCATGCCACCTTGGCCTGCCCCGACCGAACCGCCTTCCCCCAGTTCAGAGGAAAAACGCCTGTCAATATCCCGCCTCAATTCCGCAGCGGCCTCTTTTGACTGTGACACCACCAAAATACTGTCCGCCGGAATGCCCGCCTGCATGTAGTCCACCGCGAGATCTGCCAGCAGCGAACTCTTTCCAGTCCCTGGGCCGCCTAAAACGCGCACAACAGGCTGGTTTACAAGCTTGTTCTCTACCACGAGCGCCTGATTATGGGAAGGGAAAAGCGCCTCTACCGCAGTACCCAACCACTGCCGACGACGAGGAGGTTCCTCCTGGACGAACCGAACCTTCGGCATTCCATCTACGTTCATGTGCACCATTGTGGCACAACCTCCGGACCGATACTCGAACACCCATTCGAAATAAGGAGAAAAGTACCCCCGTCCCAAAAACTCCCGTAAATACTGCCCGGCGTTACTTAGACACAAACGCGCGAACTAGCGAAGCCGCGCGGAACAGACCGCGATACGCACTCGGCTGCGATTCTGGACTAACAGCGTGGACAAAAAGTCGATAACACATCGCACGAACGAGCAACTGACCGAAATCCGGCAGGTGATCGAAGCGCCGCAGTAGCTCCTCATCAGCCCCCATCATGGACAGACAATCCACTGCCGCCAAGGCAGCTGTCCAACCACGGACATGCCACGCTGGCACGATATCGGTGAGAACCGGGGCGGCCGTGCCGTCGTAAAGCAGCGTGCCGACGAGGTCTGCGTGACAGACCTGCAGAAGCTCCGTTGGCACAACCATCTCTGCCCGCAGCTGGAGAAGATCACCGGAGATCGTGAGAGCCTCGGCACAATCGGCGCGGGGGACGCTATCCGCGTCGAGAAGCTGCTCGAGGATGCCGATTGGGTCAGAGTCCCAAGCTGCGCGATTACACATGACGAAGTAATCGGGCTCTTTATCAAGGAGGAACTGTGGCCGTTCAATACTGGCAAGCGACTCTTCCACGCGACCAGCGGCCACAATGGTTTCATCGGCACGTGGCGCGAATCCCCCCGGGATGAAATGACGAGCCTGCCACCCAGCAATGACTAAGCGGCCGTCACTGGTACGCACGGATTTCGCCACTCGGACGCCATCGACATCTAGCGCACTGCGAACCTTTGCAGACCACAGCGCCTGCGCCGAATTATGTACCGGCGAAAGGACAATGGAATCGTCGTAGACCCAGCCATTGTCCCAAGCTCGCCCGGCACGATGCGGCTCGCCCTCGGCACCAAAGGCCTCTAAAACACGGTCGGGAGGAGTGGCGATCATAATCTGCTACTACCTTGCTTTCTGAGTCGGTGCGGCCGTATCGTCGTCCGCCCCAAATGGGTACGGCCAGCCGTTGACAGAACACGTCTTACCATCGACCTGATAGACCTCGCTGCTGTCGATTTTGTGCAGTTCATCGTTCGACACGCTCAGGGTCTGCTGCATCATGATTGGCGCGATACCGCCGTCCCTCGGACAGGGCTCGTGAACCGCGTACCCAAGTCCGTGACCAACCTCGTGATTAATAAGGTATTGGCGATACAATCCCAGGTCCCCCTCAAAAGGCAGGGCACCTCGAACCCACCGGGCGATACTGACGACCACGCGCCCAGGCTCACCTTCCCGCTGCCCAGACAGGTAACAGGAGGTCTCCATTCCCAAGGTGTTGCCGCACAGCTGATGTGCGGTTCCAGTCGCGGAAAGCTGCACGACAATCGTCGGATCCTGGTCGCGAGGCACTGCCTCGAAAGAAAAATCTGGATTAGCTGTCCAGCCACGTGGATCGGCCAGAATCGAGTTCACCGTCTCTGCAAAGGCGCGCTCGCCACCAATCGAAGGAACATCAATGTTGTCTTCAATTTCCACGGAATACCTGACCGCATTGTCGCGCCCCTCCCCAACACGGGGATGCGCCACGGTAACATCTTTAAAATGTCCCGAGGGTTCCGTGGCAAAGGCCGGACCGGGTGGCAACTGCCCTCCCTCGTAACCATCACCGTATCCCTCACCGGGCACCGGACCAGGGCGACCATTGCCACTCTGCGAGGCGACAGTGCCAGTGCCGGAACCTGAAGAATCATCTTCAGCAGTGAAGATGTCGAAGAGAATGATGACTGTGAGCACCACAAGTACAGGGATGGCATAGGCTCGCCACCCCCAACTCCTTGCAATGCGTACGAGAAAGGGTTCTTGCGTCATTAGGCGAAGAAGCCAACCTTACGGTCTGCGTTATTACCGGTACGGACGTAGGCGACCTTGTCAGCATTAATCAGGTACTCCTGACCAGCGCCGTCGCTGAGCTCAATCACACCTTCGCCAGCAGCCAGCTTCTGGGAGATCGCAGCCTTGACCTCCTCGCCACCAGCGACGTTTTCAATGTTCAGCTCACGCGTATTGTCTGCAAATCCAATAGTGATGTCCATAGGTGACATCATAACCATTCCCAAAGCGGCTAGGATTAGAGAGACCGATTAAGCCGTCGTGTCACGTGAGGTTACAAACAGCAAAGGAGTCGCCGTGGCAGAGTCCCAGTCCCCGACATTCGTCGAATTGGGGGTCGCCGCGGAAATCTGCGACGCACTCGCCGACGAAGGAATCACCCGCACATTTGCAATCCAGGAACTGACGCTGCCCTTGGCGCTCGACGGCACGGACATTATCGGCCAAGCCCGTACTGGCATGGGAAAAACTCTTGGTTTTGGTGTCCCCCTTGTTGACCGCGTCTTTGATGACGCCCGCATTCCAGAACCGGATGGCACTGCCCGCGCAATCATCATCGTCCCCACCCGTGAGCTATGTGTGCAGGTCGGCGAGGATTTGGCCCGCGCTGCGCACTCAACCAATCTGCGTGTGTGCACTATTTACGGTGGCCGCCCCTATGAGGAACAGATTGAACAGCTAGACCGCGGTGTGGACATCATCGTCGGTACTCCCGGCCGTCTCATCGATCTTTACCAGCGCAATAATCTAGAGCTGTCAGGCGTAAAGATTTTGGTTCTCGACGAGGCCGATGAGATGCTCGACTTGGGCTTCCTGCCGGACATCGAGAAGATTCTGGCTGCGGTGCCAGATGAACGTCAGACCATGCTCTTCTCGGCAACAATGCCGGGCCCAATTCTGACTCTCGCACGTACCTTTATGAATCGCCCGGTGCACATCCGCGCTGAATCAGGCGAGGAAGAGGCCACAGTCCACGAGACCACTAAACAGATTGTTTTCCAATCGCACCAGATGGATAAGGTCTCGGTCATTGCCCGCATCCTGCAAGCCAACGGTCGTGGTCGCACCATCATTTTTGCTCGCACGAAGCGCGGCGCCGCCTCGGTTGCTGAGCAGCTCGGCGAGCGCGGCTTCCTGGTCACTGCCGTCCACGGCGATATGGGCCAGCCTGCACGTGAGCGCTCGCTGACGGCGTTCCGCAATGGCGACGTCGACGTCCTGGTCGCAACCGATGTCGCGGCTCGCGGTATCGATATCGACGATGTCACCCACGTCATCAACCACCAGGTGCCCGATGACGAAATGACCTATGTCCACCGCATCGGCCGCACCGGCCGCGCGGGACACAGCGGTGTCGCCGTTACGCTCGTCGGCTGGGATGAAACCACAAAGTGGAAGGCTATTTCAGATGCTCTCGACCTGGACATGGCCGAGATTCCGACGTGGTTTTCCACCTCCCCCGAGCTCGCTGAAGCTCTAGACATCCCCGAGGGGATCGATGAAAAGGTCGGGCCAGCCCGCCCGGTGTTGGGTTCCAGACCACCTCGCGGGCGTGGCGGAAGAGGCCCGCGAAACAACCGCTCACAGGCTCATCATCGCAATCGCGGCCAAGGACGAAGCTCAAAGCGGGCCGGCCACTCCAATTCTCATCGTCGCAGCTAGGCCGCTGCGCGTGCCAACTCCCCGCCTCACCTCTCGCCACGACCACTCGTCGACAGGACATTCCAACCGTGCTGCAGTCACCACAAGCCAACGCTGAGCCCACCACTGCAGAGACCCGACTGCGCCGCAATCGAATCGCATCAGTAGTTCTCATCATCGCCGTAGTGCTAGTCGTCGGTTGGACATGGGTCGCTTCTCCGGCTCGTAAGGTCGATCGCACTGAATCCACGGCACCGACGAGCAGCACAGCGCAAGCCCCGGCCGCGAACGATCCGGAGGCAATGCCACATACTCTCCGGCCGGTGTGGTCCACTGAATCGTCGGCAAGCACAAGCACGCACACCATCTCCCCGGCGCCACTGGTGATGGACAACTCCCTCATCGTTGCTGAGAACAAGGGCGTGCGTGCTATCTCGCTTAACGACGGCACGGAGCGCTGGCACTATCGACGAGATATTCCGCTTTGTGCGCTCTCGGGCAGTGATGGCCAAGTTTTCGCGACTTTTCGTGGGGCAGCTGGCTGCGGTGAGACCGTTGCACTCAAGCCCGACTCGGGGCAGTATGTCGCGACCCGTAAATCGATTGCGGCTGACAGCCCTGCCGCCGTGCGCTCGAACTCATACGCGGGTGTCTACGACTCTGGATTCCTGGAGCTGTGGCGCTCTGACCTGGTCCGAGTAGTCGAGTACGGCAAGATTCCAGCGTCTCCGGAACCGAAGATGCAGCCGCATCCGGAGTGTTCGATTATCAGTGCGCTCACGCGCGTGGAGCTGCTGGCCGTCGTAAACAACTGCGATGGTCACGGGCGCCTGGTCATGCAGGCGGCAAATCCGGAGGAGTCTCGGAAACCGGAGGTCAAGAGCGATATTGACCTTGGTCCGGTAACTGCAGATATGTCACTGGTATCGATTGGCCAGGACACGGCGGCGGTACTGTCAGACAATCGCATCCGAGTTTTTCGTATGGACGGCACGATGCTGACTGAATTGGCGCTGGATGAGACTACCCTGCGCCCAGCACCGGTGGAAGCTAACTCCAACGGCGATGCCCCGCGTGCGCCTTTTACAACGGATCTTCCCCATCACATGACGTGGTGGTCGCCGCGTGGTTTACTGGGCTTCCGCCCGAGCACCCTGGCGCCGGATTTCGAGTTTCCTGAGGCCACAGGAACCCCAGCTCCATGGGGTGAGCATGTTTTCATGCCAGTCGCTGACGGAGTCGCGGTATTGAATGCCAAGACTCTCGAGATTATCGGCACACTCCCGTTGCCTGCAGCTGCGAAGTCCACTCATGCAAATAATGCGGACAAGCCGGAAGTGCCCGTGCGCCTTGCAGTTGTCGGTGACACGCTACTAGTTCAGCGCGGTGAGTCAGTCGACGCGTTCGCCATCGAAGCTTAGAAAGAGCGGGCAGCCCAATCAATCGCCTTCGGACTAAACATACAGGCCAGCGCAGCAATTGAAGCTGCCGCCGTCGGTAGAGCAAGCAGAAAAGCGCTCGAGCGGAACATGTAATAGGCCACGCCCAGCAAGCAGAGGTTGAGCATAATAATCGGCCCGCGCCCCCATCGGGCGCCACGCAGCAACATAATCGCACCAGCGAGAACAGCGCCGAAAATGAGAAGGAACCACAGCGCGGTACCCCAACCGGAAATGACCGCGGCCTCGTCGCGGTACCCCATCAAATCACGAATGAGAAGGAAGATCCCGTAGCCCAGACCGAGGGCACATTCGGCGACACCAATCCACGCACCGACCATAACAACCTGAGGTGCGGCGATCGGCCCGTCGGCTGCCGCAAGCTGGTCGGTAGTACGCGATTTGGGCGCATTGCTGCTGTTTTTCTGGTTACTCACGCCCTACATGTTAGCCCGGTGCGAACCGATGAATACACCCTGGAGGCATACCGGCTAATGCGCCCATCACAAGTCTGCTCATGCACTATTCTTGGTGCCTGTGCGTGCGTTGCTAATCTCCAATCCGAATTCGACCAGTAACACTGCTCGACGTATGCCCGGCGTTGTGCGGGCGCTTCGCTCGGTCGAGGGGATTCGCTTGACATCCATGTTTACCGCCTACCCTGGCCATGCTGCGGAAATGGTGGCGGGTAAAACGGTTCGCGATTACGACGTCATTATTTCTCTCGGCGGCGACGGAACCATTAACGAGATTGTCAATGGGCTCATGAACTCCAACCCATTCTCCGCACTGCCTGCCACTGACCTGCCTGCCATCGCGACAATTCCCACCGGCAGCGCCAACGTTTTGGCAGGTGCGTTGGGTATTCCCCGCGACCCCGTAGATGCCGCGTGGTACATCGCAAGTCTGCTGCGCTCCCGAACCCGCAGCACTATCAGCGTTGGACATGCAGCGGAGCGATGCTTCGTGGTCAATGCCGGTATCGGCATTGATGCGGAAGTCATTTCCACCATGGAACAGCTCCGACAAAACGGTACCCGCGCCAAAGCCGTGCGCTATTTGCCGGCAATTTTCACCGCATGGAATCAGTTGCGCAAAAGCCCGCCACAAATCACCGCAACTATCGACGGCACGGAGTTTGGCCGTGATCTCGCAATGGCCGTGGTGTCCAACTCCAATCCCTGGACATTCCTCGGCGACCTCCCCATCGTCACCAACCCCACTGTGTCCCTACGCAGGGGCCTGGGCTTTTATGGCTTCACTTCCCTGAGGGGAGTGACGGGACTTGTCGCCGCAGCCAATTTAGCCGGTTTCTTCACCCGACTGCGTTCCCCCTTCCACGTCGAAGCCCGCGAACGACGCGTCGACAACGTCCAGCACATCGAGCTCACCGCTACTGCCCCACTTCGTCTCCAGTTGGACGGCGAGTACATCAATCAGTGTGAGTCCCTCAACATCCGTGTTAAGCAAGGCGCTATCAATTTTGTGGCGCGTGCCGACGATTACACCGAGGACCAGTTCACCAAGAAAGTCGCTACCCGCCCCGTGGACGAGCGCTTGCTCGTTGTGGTGACCAAAAAGGTCATGGATCGCACACGCCGACTGTTCAGTACTAGCCAAAAGACCGAGGCAAACCCGGCTTAAACTGCAACTGTTTACTGACAAGCCAACAAAAATGCGCCATACACCCTCACTACTGCAATTACCAAAACTAATTTTACCCCCACAAAGGGCTAGTTTTGACCTGGCGTTTTAACCAAAACTTCACTTTTCTGTGAGGTTTGGCACTTTTATTCATTTTGCTCTTTACGAACCGTCCCAGTCGTGAAAACATGTAAATCGTCAGCGAGACAGGCACGCAGTTCACTGGTTGTGTAACCATGCAAGTCTCGCCTTTTTAGGCGCAAACTCTTTGGTGAGTCCCCACTACCTTTCACGCCGTATAGGCGATGGAACAGGTGGCCCCTCCCAAGATGCCTAATACCCCTGGGCAACCGGGAATGAACCCCAAACCTTCGTTGAGATACGGCGATTTGTCGTGTCTGACGAAATCCATTTCCGGAGCTGCCTTCCCGCAAGGAAATTTAACCCTGCCCTCACCCGGGGCTCGTAATGTTTTAGGAGTTTGTCATGGATTGGCGTCACAAGGCCGTTTGTCGTGAAGAGGATCCGGAGCTGTTCTTCCCGGTCGGTAACTCCGGCCCGGCTCTCGCCCAGATTGCTAAGGCCAAGGTCGTTTGCAACCGTTGCCCCGTTACTGCTCAGTGCCTGGCCTGGGCACTTGAGACCGGCCAGGATGCAGGTGTCTGGGGCGGCATGAGCGAGGATGAGCGTCGCGCACTGAAGCGCCGTCGCAACCGCGGTCGCACTCGCCGCACTCGCACCAGCACCGCAGTCTAATTAAAAGACTTACCCTCTTACCGTGTAATCTATACCGGTTGATACCTGTTTAACCCGATAGAAAGAGAGCCCAGCTATGAGCAAGCGTGGCCGTAAGCGCAAGGACCGTCGTAAGAACAAGGCTAACCACGGCAAGCGTCCGAACAGCTAAGTTGCCCTTAGTTGCAGCAGTCTTAGCCATCACCGGCTAAGACATCTCACTCCACCCCGGCACAACTCGGTATTGCACCGAAGGACGGGGTG
The DNA here is from genome assembly GCF_039907185.1 of Corynebacterium sp. c8Ua_99. Lineage (NCBI taxonomy): Bacteria > Bacillati > Actinomycetota > Actinomycetes > Mycobacteriales > Corynebacteriaceae > Corynebacterium > Corynebacterium sp. c8Ua_99. The sequence continues at coordinate 77,182 of NZ_JASBOG010000009.1, read as the reverse complement.
GAGTTTTTTATGCCTCCAGCGGATACCTCAGCGGGTAGCAGATTTGAAAGTGACTAGGTTTATGACACATGAATTGAATTCACCCGCGGTTTTTTGTCATAAACCTAGTCACTTTCAACACCTTTTCGATGCCTCGTCGATACCGCATCCTCGCTTTCCGGATTAACCATCCGCCGGAACCTTACCAGCGAGTTTGGAGCCCAAACCCCACCGGAGTAACGTCTGAAAATAGAGCTTTTACAGCAGCTCCAGCTAGGTTGCTCGAAAGCAATGGGGCTATAGCTCAGTTGGTAGAGCGTCGCGTTCGCAATGCGAAGGTCAGGGGTTCGATTCCCCTTAGCTCCACAAATAGCTCCACAAAAATATCCCAGGCCACATCACCGTGACCTGGGATTTTCCCATTACGCATTACCGCATTACCGTATTACGCAACATCGCATTAAGCATCAAAGGAATACGCGCCAAAAGATGACGCACCAAAACCTAGCCGCCAGCAGCTACCTGCGGTACTCCACCCGCGTATAGGACACACGAATCCGAGTGGTAATGCGCTGACGGAGGTCCTCAGGGGCAGGTTGCTGGCAGCACCGGCGCAGCAGCCGTCGTATAGCTTGCTCGGAACCGAACTCTTCCAAGCACTGAGGGCATTTGTGAATGTGTTCCTCGAGAAAGCGGCGTTCCTCCGAATCACACTCTCCATCCAAAAATGCGTGTAGGCGCGAGTGGACATCCTGACAGAAAGCATCTTCACAGGCGTGCCCGCGCTCTGGCGTCTGCTCCATATCTTGGCTCGACTCTCGGCTCATCGCGGAGAATCTCCCTTCTCTTCTTTCAAGAATCCACGTTCCACGGCTACGTTGTGCAACGCGTCTCGGAGCTGTTTTCTTCCACGGTGGAGCCGACTCATCACAGTTCCGATGGGCGTGCCCATGATTTCGGCGATTTCCTTGTAGGGCAATCCCTCGACATCGGCGTAGTAGACCACCATCCGGTAGTCCTCTTTGAGGCTCATCAAAGCGTCACGAATTTCCTCGTCAGGAAGCTTTTCCAGCGCTTCAACCTCAGCAGAGCGCAGCCCTATCGAAGTGTGCGACGCGGTTTCCGCGATCTGTGAATCCGTGATGTCATCGGTGGCGTACTCGGCAGGACGTCGCTGCGCCTTGCGGTAGTTGTTGATGTACGCATTCGTCAGAATGCGGTAGAGCCACGCTTTCAGGTTCGTGCCCGGCTTGTAGGAGCGGAAGCCCTGAAAGGCCTTGATATAGGTCTCCTGCACCAGGTCTTCGGCATCGGCGGGGTTGCGTGTCATCCGCAGCGCCGCTCCATAGAGCTGATCCAAAAGCGGCATGGCATCACGCTCAAAGCGCTGCGCAAGCTCCTCATCCGACTCATCAGTCCGGATGGCCGATGTTCCTGTCTGATCACCTGACATGCTACCTATCCTAAAACATCCGCACCCACGAGTCGGCCAGACCCCCGTCACCAGGCATTTCGTCGCGTAGCTGCACTGGTGTGCAACGATGGGAAATTATGTCGAAGAAGTCCGCCAAGAAATCCGCTGCCGCCACCCCGGCAATCGCCGTCTGTCAGAACGCCGGAATCGACTTCCACGTTCACCAATTCCCCCACGGCAGCGCCAACTTCGGCGAAGAGGCCGCCTCTTGGCTACTAGAGCATCTCGGAGTCGAGCCCGAACGCATCTTCAAAACTCTCATTATCGAGCTATCCGGCAAACGCACTGGGCTGGCCATCGCCGTCGTCCCCGCCACCGGAATGCTCAACCCCAAGGCCGCCGCCGCTGCTGTCGGGGCTTCCAAGGCCATGATGGCCGACCCCCATGACGCGTCACTTGCCACCGGCTACGTTCCCGGCGGCATCTCCCCGCTTGGCGGTCGCCGCAAGCTCCCGACTGTCATTGATGAGACAGCTACTCTCGCCGACACGGTGTTCGTCTCCGGTGGTCGCCGCGGGTGGGACATCGAACTGTCACCCGCTGATCTGGTTTCGCTTTGCGACGCCACGGTCGCCGACATCGCCCGCTAATCCGGCGGCTACTCCTGCAACCTCCCCACTGATACGACCTTAAAACAGCTCCTCGTTGTGGCCGGGTGCTGCTCCATCGGGCCCATTCAGCAGGTGCGGCCCTTCATTCGCAACATTGCCGACGGCGCGGTTGACCGGTCGGATGGTCAGCTTGTCCACCACTTCTGCGCTGGTCATGCCAACATCTCCGTCTGCTGCCCAGGCCGAGAGATCCAACCAGTCACTGACTTCGTCGTCGGCAAGCACGCGCGGCATACGATGATGAAGATCCGCGAGCTGTCCCACGGCGTCGGTGGTGAGAATTGTGGCGGAAACGATATCGCCCCAGCGCGCCCACAGCCCCGCGACGGTGAAAAGCGGTGCGTCATCGCCGAAGCTGACGAAGTAGGGCTGGCGATTCTTCCACTCATACCAACCGTTCATGGGGATTGCGCAGGGCAGGCTGTCCCGGAAAGTCGGTTTGGACTGCCAGGTTTCCGCACGAGCATTGAAGAAAGGTGTTGTTGGCACTTCGCGGGCCCACTGCGGAATTAAACCCCAGCGCACGGTGGCAGCAATGGTTCCTGTGCGGCCGGGGTGCTCGCGGGCAAGAGCAACTATTGGCATGGTCGGTCCGATGTTGTAGCGGGAGGTGGGCAACGGGCCGTCGGCACGCACGGGCGCCAAACCGGGAATCTCAGCCGTGGTGCTGAGCAGTTCTTCGGCGACTGTGAAATTGACGAAACGACCACACATACCAACTGATTGTGCCGTTGACTCCCCCTCTAGTCGAGGTATGGAGTGAAAGTGTTCCATAATTGGTTGTGTGTGTTCCCAAAATCAGAATTGGTCCGCCCCTACTGTAAGTGTCGACGGTGCCGAGGCCGGTCGACAGCCTTTTAGTGCCACGGTGCAGATTGCCGGCTCGAAGTCGATTACGAACCGTGCCCTTGTCATCGCGGCGATATCTTCGACACCATCGGTTATCCATGGTGCTCTGCGCTCTCGCGATACCGATCTTATGATTCGCGCACTGCAGGCTCTGGGAACTGACATCAGTGCCGACTCGACATATTCGGGTGCCCCGAACCACACGCTCCGCGTCACTCCACGCATGCTTCGCGGTGGTGTCGTGGAATGTGGTCTCGCAGGTACGGTTATGCGCTTCGTGCCACCTATCGCAGCTCTTGCGCAGGGGTCGGTGTTCTTCGAAGGCGACGTAGAAGCCAAGGCTCGCCCGATGTCGGCCGTGCTGGATGCCCTGCGCAGCCTCGGTGTGAACATCGCGGGCAATGGGCTTCCCTTCACGGTCAATCCGCAGGGTCCGAATCAGGGCAACCGCCTCGGTGACTCGGTCCAGGAGCAGGATCTGCCGGACATCGGCGGCGAAGTGGAAATTGACGCTTCGGCTTCGAGCCAGTTCGTCTCTGGCCTGTTGCTGTCAGCACCGCGCTACGGCCGTGGCCTGGTACTTCGCCCGACCGGTGAGATTCCTTCCCGCCCGCACATTGACATGACCCTGGACATGCTTCGCGAGGCCGGTGTGCAGGTCGAGGAGACCACGGCCGACACACCTGAGGGACCACGCACAACGTTCACCATTCACCCGACCGAAATGATGGGTCGTACTTGGCAGGTCGAGCCTGATCTGTCCAACGCCGCCGCCTTCCTGGCCGCTGCGGCTGTCACTGGTGGCAGCGTCACCGTGCCCGACTGGCCAGAGCACACCACGCAGCCGGGCGACCGCATCCGCGAGATCCTCACCGCTATGGGCGCTACCGTGACGTTCAACCGTCACGAGAGTGGCCGCACCAGCCTCACCGTCGTGGGCCCAAAGCCGTCCGAGCTGCGCGGAATCACGCTGGACATGTCCGAGATTGGCGAGCTGACCCCCACCGTCGCGGCCATCGCCGCCTTGGCCACTACCCGCACCGAGCTGACGGGTATCGCACACCTGCGCGGTCACGAGACCAACCGTCTCGCCGCGCTCACCACGGAAATCAACCGTCTCGGCGGTCGCGCCACCGAGCTTGACGACGGCATTGCGATCGACCCCGTTCCGCTCCACGGTGGCCTCTGGCACAGCTACGCCGACCATCGAATGGCCACCGCTGGTGCCATTGTTGGCCTGCGCACGGAGGGCGTGGAAGTCGAAAATATCGGTACCACTGCTAAGACCATGCCTGGATTCGACCTGCGCTGGCTGGAGATGCTCGGACTGGCCTCCCCCAGCCCTAGTTCGTTGGAAAAGTCAGTCGAAGCTCGACTTGATGGTGTGGACAACGGAACCGAGGCAGGGAAATAACAGTGGCGGCACGCAGGCGTGGACGGCAATGGGACGAGTCCGATGTACGCATCCGCCCCGGTAAAGGGTCGCGACCACGGACGAAGGATCGCCCCCGCCACGCCGATGCCCACTGGGGCATGGTGGTGACCAAGGATCGTGGTCGTTGGGGTGTAGTCCTCGATAACAACCCTGATGTTGCAGTGACATGCATGCGTGCCCGCGAGCTCGGCCGCACCAATATCGTTGTCGGTGACCGTGTCGGTGTCGTAGGCGATGTCAGCGGCCGTGCGGGCACACTGGCCCGCATCGTCAAGCTGGCAGAGCGCAGCACGGTTTTGCGTCGCACCGCCGATGACAATGACCCGTATGAGCGCATCGTCGTGGCCAATGCCAGCCTGCTGCTCATTGTGTGCGCAGTCGCCGATCCTGAACCTCGCACCGGTTTTGTCGAACGCGCGCTGGTCGCGGCCTACGCCGGCGGTGTCCGCCCCGTGCTCTGTCTGACTAAATCCGATCTGGCCGACCCAGAGGAATTTGCCGGGGAGTTCTCGGCACTCGGAGTGGATGTCGTTGTCTGCGGTATTAATGATGACTTGGCTCCCTTGTCAGAGCTCATCGATGTCCCCGGACGAGTGACAGCTTTGGTTGGGCATTCCGGTGTGGGGAAATCAACCCTTGTCAACCGGATTGTTCCTGAAGCCAACCGTGAGACTGGCGAAGTCAGCGGTGTGGGTAAGGGCCGCCATACCTCCACACAGTCGGTGGCGCTGATGCTGCCGTCGGAAAGCGAAGACAGCGCGACGTCGTGGATCATTGACACCCCGGGCATTCGTTCCTTTGGTCTAGCCCATGTGACACCGGAGACGCTGCTGGCGGCGTTTCCAGATATCCAGGCAGCGACAGATGAATGCCCACGTGGTTGCACCCATTTGGGGCCGCCCGCGGATCCAGAGTGCGCCCTCGACAAGCTGGAGGGAGTTCAGCACCGTCGAGCGATGGCCGTGCGTCGCCTGTTGAGCGCCATCAGCGACAACGAGGACTGGGAGCTGGACATTGAAAGAGACTAGCCACACCGATTCTGTGGAGACGCCCTCTGAAGCCGCGGCTGGTGCTGAGTCGGACAAAGCGGGCTCCGGACTCTACCCCGCTCCCGGCAGTTGGATTCGGCTGTGCATCTACACGCTTATCGTGGGTCTTGCGACGGGGCTCGGAGCTGCCGGGCTCGCGCTGATCATGCACGGCATCGAGTACGCGGTCTACGGGCAGCACGAGGGTGACGTAGCGGTCGTAACCGATGGCACCACTGGTTTACAGCGCTTTGTCGGAATTGTGTTGGCGGGGCTGATTGCAGGACCAATCTGGGCAGCGCTGCGCACAAAGGCCACGCCCATTGAGAGCGTTGAGGCAGGCATGAACGGTCGACTCATGCCGGTGTGGTCAACTCTTGTCAATGTGTTTTTGCAGATGGCGACCGTCGCTGCAGGTGCATCCATGGGACGCGAGAATGCCCCGCGTGAGCTCGGTGCGATGGTGGCTTCACAGATGTCGCATCGACTGCGCATCGATCCGCTACACCGCCGTATTCTGGTCGCAGCAGCAGCCGGTGCCGGCCTGGGGGCGATTTATCACATCCCGTTGGCTGGAGCGGTTTTCTCGTTGGAGATTCTGCTGGGCTCACTGAGCATTACCGCGGTGATGGTGGTGCTGGCGTGTTCAGCCATCGCCACGGTGACGTCGGGCATCGTGGTCGGCAGTAGCCCGCTCTACAGCCCAATAAATCTCTCGGACGGCTGGGGCAACCTCGGGGCAGCACTGCTCATCGGTGTTATCTGCGGTGCCATCGGCTACGCATTTCGCATTCTCAGCTCGCGGATGTCGGACACAGCACCGACTGGCTGGCATTCTGCCTGGGCCATCCCCCTCGCATTCACACTGGTTGGTGTGATTTCACTGTGGGTTCCAGAAGTGTTGGGCAATGGCCGTATCGCTGCGACCACAGTTCTCATGGATCGCCCGCTGCTGGGTTTTGCAGTCATCCTGCTGATTGCGAAAGCTGTCGCGGTTCTCGTTACTTTCCGTTCGGGGGCCGTCGGTGGGCTCTTGACTCCCGGCTTTGCCCTTGGCGCGCTCAGCGGTTTCATCGTCGGCTGCTTCGTACAGCCATTGATGCCCTCAGTTCCGCTGAGCGACTTTGCGATTCTCGGCGCGGCGGCCTTCCTGTCGGCGTCCATGGCAGCTCCACTTTTCGCACTGATCGTGACAGTGGAGTTTACCGGCCAGAATTCCTCGGCTTACTTAGCGCTCTTCCTCGCTGGTGCAACTGCGACGCTGACCGTGACCATGATTCGCGCCTGGCTGCGGCTGCCCCACAAGCAATCAATGCCATGGAACCGCGAACCGGCAGTCGCGGCTGCGGTCCGCAAGCGGGTCGAGGACTAACCGCGCGCAGCAGTGTGCGTCGAGCGACCTGTGTAGGCCCGGACAATTTCCCGGACACCTGGGCGAAGACGGCGGAGCATTCGCAGGCCCGTCGCTAAGCCCTTGCGTTGCGGGGAACTGGACTGGAGCTCCGCTTCAACCTGCGGATATTTCTTGAACGCCGCCTCCGAACGTACCTCTGGGGCGTTGTCCGGGTCAGCGACTAAGAAGCGATCCGGCAGCGACAACTTCAGCAGCGTGCGCTGGACCTGGAAGAACTGCTTCGGGAACGACCCCGTGTTGTATGGCAGGTCGTATTCCCGGCAGATCTGCTGAACCTGCTTCGAAATCTGCGCGAGCCTGTTGGATGGCATGTCCGGGAACAGGTGGTGCTCAATCTGGTAATTCAGATTTCCCGAGAGCACCGACAGCGCCAGCCCACCGTGGAAGTTCGCCGAGCCCAGCATTTGGCGCAAATACCACTCGCTCTTGTCCTCGGTGTTGTACTGCTCCTTGGTGAAAGTCTCGGCATCATCCGGGAAGTGTCCGCAGAAGATGACGGCGTAGGCCCACAGATTACGGGCTAGGTTGGCCATCATGTTCGCAAACGCCACTTCGCGGTAACGCGAACCCGCCATCGCGGGGAAGAGAACGTAGTCTTTGAGCACCTGGCGCCCCGACTTGTTGAGCACCTCCATGAGCTGCGGTCGGGCCTCATCCCAGGATTTCTTACCTGCGAACACGCGCCCGAGCTCGACGTCGTAGAAGGCCACTGCCCATTGGAAAAGGCTGGCCAACACCACGTTTGTCACCGGCTGCAGCAGCGTCGATGGCTTCCAACGGCGGTCACGAGTCACCCGGAGAATGCCGTATCCCACATCGTTGTCCATACCGAGCACGTTGGTGTACTTGTGGTGGACAAAGTTGTGGGAGTGCTTCCACCCGCTGGATGGGCAGGAATTGTCCCACTCCCAGGTGGCCGAGTGAATCTCGGGGTCATTCATCCAGTCCCACTGACCGTGCATGGTGTTGTGTCCGATTTCGAGGTTTTCCAAAATCTTTGCCAGCCCCAGCGCTGAGGCACCCGCCCATTTGAAACCCCAGTGCGCGGTGTTCTTCCACGACTTCGGCAGCATCCCTAATTTGTTTAAGGCCATGCCTGCCGTCGGCACCATCAGCAGACCTCGACCAGTCACCTCAAGGGTGCGCTGAATGCGGATGAGCGTGCGGATGTAGCGAGCATCCTTCTGTCCCAGCGAATCGCGGTGTTGCTTTTCGATTTCCTCAAACCGACGCCCAATCTCTGCGACGTCTTCTTCGCTCAAGTGCGCATACGATGCGATATCGGAAATTGCCATGGGAAGGGTCCCAACTCCTTTAGGTAGTTTCTCCTGGTTAATGCAGGTTGAGATAGATGTGGGGCGAACTTACAGTTCGATACGCGCGTGCCCCGCCGGCGCACAGACGCACGTTCGGACCCGCTCCCCCGCCACAAACGTCGCACCGGTGCGGATGTCCCGTGCTGCGCCGTCGGAGAGCTGCTGCACACACGTCGCACAAATTCCCATCCGACAGCCGTACGGCAGGTCAACCCCGACGCTCTCTGCCGCCTCCAGGATGGTGGTTGCACCGTCTACGCCGATATCGCCTCGGCTGCCGAAACTCACCGTGCCGCCGATCTCCCCCGCCGCCGAGCGGTCAACGGTGAAACGTTCCGTCCGCAGCCCGGGAAACTCCGGCTCAAGGTTTTTCAGCAGTTCAACCGGACCACAGGCATAGGCGCTTGCCGACGATGCCAGCGCTCCAAAGTCAGCAATGATGTCGGTAACCGCCGCAGCGTCAATCCGCGGCTGCGTCTCCGTATTCCGGGCATGCAGGCGATACTTCAACGCGCTAGTAGCACTGCGCTGTTCCAGCTCGCGAAGCTCATTGACAAACACAGCTTCTGCCTCGCCGCGGTAGGAGTGAATGTGCTCGACTTCCACTGAGGCATTGCGAGCTGAAAGATCACGCAGCATGGAAATCACCGGAGTTACGCCGGAGCCTGCGGTAACAAACGCAATGCGGGCTGGGAGCGGCTCCGGAAGATGGAAATCCCCAGCCGGGGCAGCCAGGCGGACGACAGTACCCGGCTTGACATTGGCGACGAGGTGTTGGGACACGTAGCCGTCGTTGAGCGCACGGATGTTGATAGTCAGCAGCCCGTCATGAGGCCGCGGCGCATTTGTCAGCGAGTAGGAACGCCACAGGTATTTCCCCTTGACCTCTACGCCAAGTCCGATGAACTGGCCTGGCTTGAAGTCTGTTGGCATCCCCCAACCCGGACGGATTATCAACTCTGCTGAAGTAGGAGATGTGGGATTGATGGCCTCAATCTGACCGCGCAGCTCGCGACTTGACCACAGCGGATTTAGCAAATGCGTGTAATCATCGGGCAAAAGTGGCGTGGATAAATGCTTGAATACCCGGGAAACTTTGGTCTTAAGCCCCATTTTTGGCCCTCCTGACTGTCACGGGCGAACAAGTAATAACGCTGTTCATCAGTAGGCATGCCCCACCCGATTCATTATTACGTGTCCGTAGGTTACTTAGACGTAGACTACGGAGCGGTAAGTTATTGGTCAAGAGAAACAAATGATTTTGACACAAATAGCGAAATTGTCATTACCCCCACTCCCGTGCGAAACACCCCCTTTGACATGGAGCTTATCCACACAAAACAATCCCGTCTTTTATACCCCCACTGAAAACACTTGTGCCATACAAAAAAGGGGCTGGGTTCCTAAACCCAGTCCCCTTCTTTAACGCCGAGCACGCGCTACTACAGGAAGTCGACCACCATGCCGAGCTCAGCTACGTCGTACCACGCCAGCGGGATCTCCAGCGCATCGCCGACAGTGAGCTCCGCATCCTCGTCACCGAGATCTGCCTTATCGACGGCATCAATCGCAGCCTCAACCTTGCTTTCCGCCTCTTCCACATCAATGTGGAGAGCTGCAACGTCGGCAAGCGAAATTGGGCCGCCGACCTTAACCACAGCATCTCCCATATCCGACTGCGGCTCCGCCTCCACATCAACGGAAATGACCACTCGACGGTGCGGGAACTTCTCTTCTGCGGCATCGAGCAGACGGAGCGACGCACGCGCAGCCTCATCAAAGGCTACGTCTGCCAGTTCCTCATCATCGCCCTCAGCAAAGAAATCGCGCAGCGCTTCAGTGACAGCAAAGCCCCAACCACCGCGGGCGTGGAAGAGCTCATCCTCCTTAAGCGCCTCAAGCATGGAGAAAGTCGCTGGGATATAGACGCGCATTAGAACTCGCCCTCGAGACCCAGCAGACCGGCAATCTCGACCACTGCGCGGTCGAACTGCTGATAGAAGACTCCCACCATGCCGTTAGAGACGGCCGCATGGATGTTCTCAATCGAATCATCTACCAACACGCAGTCCCGTGCCGGCAGTTCAATAGCCGCAGCGGCTGCATTAAAAGCCTCTGCCGAAGGCTTCTCATGGCCAATTTCACCAGAGAGCACAACTGCGTCTACCAGGCCCTCATCTTCGAGCTTGCGAATCGGATCCGCCGATGGGCCACCTGGGTCATTCGACAGGACTGCCAGGCCAACACCATTTGCACGCGCCTCTACCAGCAAATTACGCCAACGTGCCTGGTCTTCATCCGTGCCGTCAAGGACACCACAGTAATCGATAATCATTCCGCGCATGGCCTGTAGTTTATCGCATGACCTGCACGTTTGCCTTTTTTCCAGTTCAGCGTGTTAATTGGCTGTTCGTTACGCCCATTTGTAGACGACCAGAACGGCCTTGACGGAAACCGATAGGACCATTAACAGCGAAACACTCAGCCCATTTCGCGACTGCGCCTTCTCCACAATCCCCCCACGCCGGCCGTGAATTCCCCTTCACAAGCTGCACACTTAAAGCACTTGTAGGACAATGGTCTTCAGCAAGGGGGAACTTGCCAATGGAGAGTTTTTAGGGGGATTAATCCATGGCACCAACGTCTCACGTACCAAAATCTCAGACACCGATGCCTTACGCGCTGTCGCACGCCGCTGAGCACCGCTCCAGTGGCAGGGAATCCATTGAACCGGCAACGGGCTTTTCGCTTCTCCACACAATTCAACTCGGCCAGTCAGCTAATGCCGCCGCCTCTCAAACCGCAAAAGTGGCACCGACCTACAGCGGATGCTCGGCTGCCACCGGAGCCGCTGTCATGACGGCATTACCGCCCGTCGCGGCCGCTCCTGCTGCAAAAAAGACGCCGCAAACACCGCACGTCGTCCAGCACTGTGAACAGAATCTGAGACAGGAGCTTGGCACGATTACTCGCCGCGTCTTCGACATCATCGCGGGTCGCAGGCGAGTCAACGATCTACGTCGCATCAATATCGACCCGATTATTCACGCTGCGATACTCACGCTGTCGAAAAACACCAGCCTCAAGGGTGTCGCGTTGCAATCCTTTCACGCCAGCGCTTCCGCGGACGGCAAGAAGGTCGAGTTCCTGGGTAGTTGCCGTGTCGGTCCGCGCGTTCGCGCGTTCACGGGCACTTTCCGCCGCGGAACAGCAAAAACGCGGCCATGGACCATGACCGCGTTTCGGGTGCTTTAGTGCTTAGCGACGGCGCTTGCGAGCCGCCTTCCGACGCTGCGCTCGGTTGCCCTCAGACTCTTGATCCACGCGCTGCTGCTCTGCACTGCCGTCCTCGCTGGGGCCGGAGTAAGTCATCTGCTGATTTTGCTCAGCAGCTTCCGTTGGCAGAGCTGGAGCCTGGTTCTCCTGCCCCTCGGCGTTTTCCACTGCGGGCATAACCTGCTTACGGATCAGGAACAACTGACGAACCGATTCTTCCTTGATGCCGTCCATCATCGCGGTGAACATGTCGTAGCCCTCACGCTGGTACTCCACCAGCGGGTCAGCCTGGGCCATGGCGCGCAAGCCAATGCCCTCCTTGAGGTAGTCCATCTCGTAGAGGTGCTCGCGCCACTTCTGGTCCATGACGTTCAGGATGGTGAAGCGCTCGATGTTGCGCATCTGGTCGTCGCCGCCAATTGCGGAGACCGCATCCTCAAGCTGGTCGTAGCTGGCCGAGATGTCCGTGTGCAGAGCCTTGGACAGCTCATCGGCCGAGAGGTCACCTGGGGTACCGAAGTCAGAGCCATCAATAAGCTCTTGCGCCGTAAACGTCGGGCTGTAGAGCTGCTCAAGGGCATTCCACAGCTCGTCGAGGTCCCAATCCTCCACGTAACCGTCAGCGGTGGCACCGTTGACATACGCATCGACGACGTCGTCCTGCATGTCACGGACCTGAGTCTTCAAATCCTCACCTTCGAGGATGCGACGGCGCTCAGCGTAGATGACCTTACGCTGCTGGTTCATAACCTCGTCATACTTCAGAACATTCTTACGGATTTCGAAGTTCTGGCTTTCCACCTGAGCCTGAACGCTCTTAATGGAGTTGGAAACAACCTTGGAGTCAATAGGAACGTCATCCGGGACATTCAGAGTGTTCATCAGCGCTTCCATGCGCTGACCGTTGAAGCGAACCATGAGATCATCGCGCATGGACAGGTAAAAGCGGGTAACGCCCGGGTCACCCTGACGACCGGTACGACCACGCAACTGGTTGTCAATGCGGCGTGACTCATGACGCTCAGTACCCAGGACGTAGAGGCCACCGGCCTCACGTACCTTGTCAGCTTCTTCCTTCGACTGCTGACGAACACGCTCAATCTCAGCGTCCCACGCCTCTTCGTACTCTTCCGGAGTTTCCACCGGGTCCAGACCACGAGAGCGCAGATTCAGGTCAGCGATAATGTCCGGGTTACCGCCCAGCACGATGTCAGTACCACGACCGGCCATGTTAGTTGCCACGGTAACGCCTCCGAGACGACCCGCCACTGCGACAATCTCAGCTTCCTTCTCGTGGTGCTTAGCGTTCAGCACAGAGTGAGGAATACCTTCGCGCTGCAGGAGCTTGGAAAGGTACTCGGATTTCTCGACTGACGTCGTACCAACGAGAACTGGCTGCCCCTTTTCATGGCATTCGCGGATGTCTTCGACAACAGCGGCGAACTTTGCCTCCTGCGTCTTGTAAATCAGGTCGGGCAGATCCTCACGCTGCTTCGGGCGATTCGGCGGAATCGCCATGACATTCAGCTTGTAAATCTGGTGTAGCTCAGCCGCTTCGGTCTCAGCCGTACCGGTCATACCGGACAGCTTGTCGTAGAGGCGGAAGTAGTTCTGGAGCGTAACGGTTGCCAGCGTCTGGTTCTCGTTTTTAATCTCCACCCCTTCCTTGGCCTCAATTGCCTGGTGCATGCCCTCGTTATAGCGACGGCCTGCCAGCACGCGACCGGTGAACTCATCAACGATGAGAATCTCACCATTACGGATAATGTAATCCTTGTCGCGGGTGAACAGCTCCTTGGCCTTCAGGGCATTGTTCAGGTAACTGACCAGCGAAGAGTTTTCCGGAGCATACAGGTTGGCAATACCCAGCTGATCCTCAACGAATTCAACACCCTCTTCACGAATACCGATGGTGCGCTTACGCTCATCGACTTCGTAGTGAATATCGCGCTTCATACGCGGCACGATCTTGGAAAACGCCAGGTACCAGTGCGGATCGCCATCTGCCGGACCGGAAATAATTAACGGGGTACGGGCCTCGTCAATCAGAATCGAGTCAACCTCATCGACGATGGCGAAGTGGTGCCCACGCTGCACCAAATCGTCGAGCGAATGCGCCATGTTATCGCGCAGGTAGTCAAAGCCGAACTCGTTGTTCGTACCGTAGGTGATGTCGGCAGCATAGGCCTTGCGGCGCTGGTCCGGACTGAGCTCAGAGAGAATCACGGAAGTCTCAAGCCCCAGGAAGCGGTGGACTCGACCCATCCACTCCGCGTCACGCTTAGCCAGGTAGTCATTAACCGTAACGACATGAACACCCTTGCCTGCCAACGCATTGAGGTATGCGGGCAGCACACAGGTCAGGGTCTTACCTTCACCAGTACCCATCTCGGCAACGTTGCCGAAGTGCAGTGCCGCACCGCCCATAACCTGGACGCGGTAGTGCTTCTGCCCCAGCACGCGCCAGGATGCCTCGCGCGCCGTGGCGAAAGCATCCAGCAGCAAATCGTCTACATCGGCACCGTCAGCCAGCTGCTTCTTAAACTCCTCGGTCTTGGCACGGAGTTCATCGTCTGAAAGAGCTGCGTACTCGTCTTCCTTGGCGATGACCTGATCTGCAATATTGCCAAGCCTCTTGACAGCGCGGCCTTCACCAATGCGGAGCAACTTGCTGAGCGAAAACACTAAATTGGGACCTTTCCGGCCGATTCACGTCGAACTTTAATGTGCAACGGTTGATTATACGACGAACCCGCCTTCCCTTCTAAGAGAAGACGGGCTCATGTGAGCAATTACTTACCAATACACAGCTCTGCGCGGTATTGCGTGCTCTTTTTGGTGAAGACTTACTTCTCGTCTTCGTCTGCCAGCTCAATCAGACCGTAGTCGTATGCGTGACGACGGTAGACCACGGACGGACGAGAGGTTGCCTCGTTAACGAAGAGGTAGAAGTCGTGACCGACGAGCTCCATCTCAGACAAAGCATCTTCCACCGTCATCGGAGTTGCGGAGTGCTGCTTGGTACGCACAACCTGACCCGGGGTCACGTCCTCAACCAGATCCTCGTACGGATCAGCCTTTTCCGGAGCCGCTGCCTCAGCCTCTGCAACCAGCGAAGCAGTTGCCTCGCCGACGGACATCGGTGCACGGTGGCCAGAACGGCTAATCTTGCGGCGAGCCTTCACCTTACGCAGGGAGCGCTCCATCTTGCCCAGAGCAGACTCCAGCGCAGCGTAGAAGCTATCTTCCTTCGCTTCCGCACGAGCCAGGTGTCCCTTGCCAGTAGCGGTGATCTGAATACGGTCAGAGCGGTCTGCACGGCGCGGATTCGGCTCGTGCTGGAGCTCCACGTGGAAGAAGGTCAAAGTCGGGTCGAGGCGCTCAATCTTCGCCAGCTTCGCCTTAACACGATCTGCGAAGTGCTCTGGAACCTCAACATTGCGCCCGGTGATGGTCACCTGAGCGTTCGGGCTGAGTACCTCGTTGTTGTCAGCAGGTGTGGACACTTGCTACCTACCTCCCGGTATGGCCACCGCCCTTCCGTGAGCGGGATTACTCACGGCGTCTACGGTGACGAGTCTTTCTGCACCCCCAGGATACAGTTCCGGGGGTAACCAATGCCACGTTCCCCTCGTTTATTTTTCGCTTGCCGACGACACCCCCTGCGTCTACGCCCGGGCGAGCACCAACACCATGTCGATGCGAATCCCCAATGACGCTGCCACCAACTCGGTTTCCGCTGCAGTGGCACCAGTGGTGGCCACATCATCAACCAGAATTACTGTCGCCTGCGCACAGCGTTGTCGCAGCTTGTCGCTAATTCCGCGCTTGAATTGCGTCAGCGGCACAATGTGGCCAGAAAGATTTCGTCTGCGTTGAGAAGCCCCCAGCTCCGCGGAATCCCGCGTGCGCCCACCAATGCGCACCAGGGGCAATACCGAACTGGAGGGGAGCTGACTGCAAGCAAAGTCGCAGGCAATTGTTACCGGGTCCCCACCCCGTTGTCGACGGGATGACGATCTTGTCGGCGCCGGAATCAAAATGACGGGGGTAATTTCTGGGGGCATTATATGGCCGTCAGAAGCCAGCCTTCGCACCGCAGCGGCGAACACGGCCCCCATGATTCGTCTAGCTTCACCACTGCCACGTTCTTTGGCCGACAAAATGAGATGTCTCCTCGCACCGGAGTACGGACCGCAGGCCCACGCTGCTGCGCGTAACGCAGCCCGCGGTGAAAACCGCACTGGAGGTTGCTGAAGGTCGTCCTTGCAATCGCGACACAGCGTTCCGGAGCGGCCACACACAGGACAGGTTTCCGGTATCACGAGGCCGATTGCATCGCGGGTAACGTCGTAAAGCACGCGCAGAAATTCCTGCGATGACCTCCCCTGCGCCATTAATCCCCTCCCCGATTTGCGCTTATTCCACAGACACCGGAGCCATTCGACCACGCGCACCCGGAACCTGGCGCCAGAACTGCTGCTGCCCCTCGCTGGAGATCAGCTCCATAACACCGGTGGCATCTAATGCGTAACGCTTCGACGAGGTCGCGGTAACCACAGGAATTGGCGGTGTCAGGTTGAGCTTCGGCAGAACAGAGCTGGTCGCACCGTCCGGGAAGGCGCTCCACATCGGGGTGTCCCCGCTGTAACCGCCCACCGTGACCGTTTGATTCGGCGACCACGTCAGCGACACCGGGGAAACGTTTTCAGGGAGCGGCAGAGCACGCGGGTGCGTCAACTTCCACGGTTTATCGTCATGCCTTTCGATGGTGGCGATATAGACTTCACCAGCGATAATCATCGCTACCTGCGTGCCTGAAGAATCGACGCGGAATTCAGAAATACCGGCGCTCGGGCGCCCCGTGCCTGCGCCGCCGTCAAGAAGGTGATTGAGCTCAGAGGTATCAACCTCCTCCTGCTGAATCCGAGATGACGTCGACTGCCGAACCAGGCGTACGACGGTTGTACCGTCCTTCACTGTCCAGACCGCCTCGGCGTCTGGAGACCATGTCGGACGGGTGAGACTCTCGCCAGTCAGCACAGGAACCGGCTGATCTTGTATTCCGCCGAGCATCAATGTGGACTCCCCGAGGTCATACGACCCAGCACGACCATCCACGGCCGAGCGGAACACGGCGGCAATGAGCTCGCTGCCATTGGGGTTGGTGCCCACTGCCGCGGAGAACACCGCGGTGCTGCCGCTGGCGGTCCAGCCGCGTCCCACAGGTGTGGCGTGGCCGTCAGCGATCTCGTAGATACCGCTGCGGTCGACCGTCCGTAACGGTGCGTTATCAGCCGGTAGATGATTCGGGTCGTAGAGCTGGATTGTGTCGGTGTCCTTCGTCCACGGCTCGTCGTGGCTGGCAACTAGTGGTTCGCCGTCGGCCATGAGGATCCACGGACCACGGAAACCTGCCGAATCGAGAGTCCAGATAATCTGCGCCGCGAGCATGACACGCAGTTCCTCGGAAATATCACCCAACCCGGTGATTTCGACCCTGCGACCGTCCGCGTTGGACACAGGTCCTGCCTCCACCGCAATTGAGGCATTGGGCTTGAGCACGGTGGTGACGCCCGGTCGCAGTGGTGCTGATGGGCCGTTCTTCAGCTTCGTCAACAGATTGGTCGCGCCATCGGTGACGCCACGATAGAGCCAACGACGATCTGTGACCAAATGATTACCCGCCGGGTCGAGGAAATAGACATTGCGAGGCACATTGTTTTCCAGGAATGCCTGACGCTCCATGACAACACCGTCGGGCAGCGAGGAAATGCGCCACTGCCCATCCGAACCGAGCTTCATCTCCACGGTTTCCTCATAGTCACCGGACTGGGGCTCATAAGCACCATCAGTACCGAATTGACCAACGCTGCGACCTCGGGCAACGAAGGACTGTCGCGATCCTCCTTCATCCCGCTGGGCGATGAGGTTGACACCGTCGAGAATGCGGGCGCTATCCTGCGGCTTCCAACTGGCCGCTAGTTCCGGGGTCATGAAGGCACGCATAGCTTGAAAATCATCAACCGGATGCGCGGCCGCGGCGAAAAAGTCGCGCAGGACAATGTCTGCATTGACATTCGGACGAGGCTGCGGAACTTCAATACGAACTTGGGGCGGCTCAAACGGACGCAGCACCTGGGGGCTGGTGTTCCGCGGAATGGTGGTACATCCTGCGGCCGTGCCCAAAATGATCACCGAGCTAAGCGCCACTGTCTTACGCAGGACGCGACGAGCCTTCGACTGTTGCTGCGCCGTCATTTAACTATCCTCCTCTCGTGCCTGTTGGGATTCGCTATCGCTAGTCCTCTGCCCCTTACCCTGATCCTGGCTCTTGACTTGCGATGCATTCGATTCCGATTCCAACTCCCGTGCACCAATTTCCTGCTGGTGCGGAATCTGATCAGGCAGCGGGGGAACTTCCAGTCCGAGCGGATGCTCACCGAAGCTCGCATCGGGCTCCAGCGGCACAGTCAGACGGAAACAGCTACCGACCGTCGGCACGCCAAATGCCTCCAGTTCCCCACCATGCAATTGTGCGTCCTCGCGCGCGATTGCCAGGCCAAGTCCGGTGCCGCCGGTGCGTCGGACGCGCGAGGGGTCAGCACGCCAGAAACGGTTAAACACCAGTTCCTGCTGCTCCGGCTTTAGCCCCACACCGTGGTCAACGACCGTAAACGAAACCGCGGAATCGCTCGCCCGCACTGTGACATCCACCGGATTGCCCTCACTGTGGTCAACAGCATTGGCCATAAGATTGCGTAGCACGCGCTCGATACGACGCGAGTCGACTGTTGCCATTACCGGTTCATCGGGCAGATGGAAGCGGATGGGCGTACCGGTCTCCTTAGCCACGACCGTTACCTGCTGATAGGCCGCATCCACGCAGCGACGAACATCGACCTTTTCTGCGGACAGGTCGGCAACGCCGGCATCGTGGCGTGAGATCTCAAGCAGGTCATTGAGAAGCATCTCAAAACGCTCAAGCTCCTCATTCATCAGCTCAGCTGCGCGGCGAGTCGCCGGATCAAGGTCCTCAGCGCCGTCCGCAATAAGATCGGCCGCCATACGCACCGTGGTCAGAGGTGTCCTCAACTCATGCGAAACATCGGAGGTGAACTGTCGCTGCAGACTGCCGTATTCCTCCAGCTGTCTAATCTGCGTCGACAGCGATTCGGCCATCTTGTTAAAGCTCATGGCCAGTCGCGCCATGTCATCTTCACCCTGCACGACCATACGTTCGCGCAAGTGACCGTCGGCAAAGCGCTGAGCAATCTGGGCGGCGGAACGCACTGGTGTCGTCACCTGATTGGAGAAGAACCAAGTAATACCGCCGAGAAGCGCCATGATGATTACTGTCGCACCGGCGAGCAGACCACGAACCAACTTAATAGTCGATTCCTCTGCGGCCATAGAGGTGACCAGATAGAGCTCGAGCCCATCAACCGAAGTAGAAGTGGGGCTACCGATAATTAACGCCGAGTACGTATCGCCGCGGTTATCAGTGACTTGGCGTACCTGATACGCAATTTGCCCTTGTCGGACTACTTCATGCAATCGTTCTGGGACATCAGCCTTAATCGGCGATGAAGCCAACACCGTGCCTCGCGGCACCGGCGCCACGAGCAGTGGTTCATAACTTGTCAGTGGTGCAGCACCGGAACCGGCTGCACGGTTCACAAGAGCATCGCGTCCCACGTTGAGCAGAGCTTGCAGCTCGTTGGACGAAGAGTTCTCAATCGCCCGCTCCACCACTGCGCGAGCACGGTCAATTTCCTCGTCGGCAGCGGTAACCTTTGCGTCGATAAGCCGCTGGGTAACAATAGTCGCCAGCGCGAAACCGAGTACCGCAATCACCATCGCGCTCAGTACCACCACAGAGGTCAGAATGCGCGCTTGGATAGACGTGCGCCAGAGCGTAACCGCCCAGGTCACTCCCCTATTGGTGAAGTCTCGAAGCTTCGTTATTAATCGACGCAAGAATCGGCTCCCACTAAAGCTGACTGGCCTTTTTTAGTCACCCGTCTTGTACCCGACACCGCGGACGGTCAGCACAATCTGGGGGTTTTCCGGATCCAGTTCAATCTTCGAGCGCAGACGCTGAACGTGAACGTTGACCAGACGAGTATCCGAGGTGTGCTGATATCCCCAGACCTTTTCCAACAACTCATCACGGGAAAAGACCTGCTTCGGACGGGATGCAAGAGTGTGCAATAGGTCAAACTCCAACGGGGTCAGAGAAATCTCCTTGCCATCACGGAACACGGCGTGACCGGGCACGTCGATGGTCAAGTCGCCGACCTCGAGAGTCTCACTCGGGCTGTCTTCTTGACGACGCAGCCGAGCGCGCACGCGCGCCACGAGCTCCTTCGGCTTAAAGGGCTTCGTGACATAGTCATCCGCACCGGATTCCAGGCCGAGGACCACATCGACCGTGTCGGTCTTCGCAGTCAACATGATGATCGGCACCGCCGATGTCTCTCGCACAGTGCGACAGACATCGACACCACTCATGCCCGGCAACATGAGATCCAGCAGAATCAAATCTGGGTTCTCCCGCTCTGCTGCCTTGACAGCTTCGAGGCCATCGTCGACTACTACTGTGTCGAAGCCCTCGCGCTCCATCACCATCGTGAGCATTTCGGCGATGGCCGGATCATCATCAACAACCAGGATTTTTGAGCTCATGCGTCATATTCTAAACGTAAAGCTATCTAGTTCTGTAGTTTCCAGTTGAGGTGGCTAGCGCAGGCGTGCACTAATCCATTCCACAAGGCGGTCCGCCCCATCGTCTCCCGTAAGCATCAGCCATGGTGACTGCCACGAGCCCTCCGCGAACTTTTGGTACGCCGCCAGCGTGCGCTCCTGCAAACCCGAGTCCTTTTCGTAGGCATCCCTCGTTCGCTGCACATCAGAGGCTTCCCGCTTGCGTGCGCGGTCGGCTGCCACTCCCACCGACGTGGCCAGACAGACCTGAACGTCGGGAAGCGGAAGTTGGAAATCTCCGAATTCGGTCTTCTCAATCCACCCGACGATCGCCGGATCCTGTGTGCGCGCCAGGGAGTATGCCGCATTGGATGCGACGTAGCGATCGATAATCAGAACATCGTTCTCGCGCGCTGCATCAACAATCGCTTCACGACGTTCTTTGCGGTCCAGAGCGAACAGGAGTGCCATTGCCCAAGCGGAGTCCGCGGTGTCGCCGAGCTGACCGTGCAAGGCTTGATCGGCGAAATCAGCGAAGATTGTCTGCCGGTACGCCGGAAAGGTCATCGAAGAAACGGAGTGTCCTTGACTTCGGAGTTGATTGGTAACAGCTGTGACAAGCGTGTTCTTGCCAGCACCGTCGATTCCTTCGACTGCGATAATCAAATTCTTCTCCTCGCACACATGGCTACGGCCTAGCCTTGGCTAGAACTAGTAGCGGTAGTGCTCTGGCTTATACGGGCCCTCGACGTCAACGCCGATGTATTCGGCCTGTTCCTTGGACAGTCGGGTGAGCTCACCGCCGAGTGCCTCGACGTGAATGCGAGCGACCTTCTCATCCAGAATCTTCGGCAGACGGTGGACAGTGTTGTCGTACTTATCACCGTTGCAGTAGAGCTCAATCTGCGCGATTGTCTGGTCGGCGAAGGAGGTCGACATTACGAAGGACGGGTGTCCGGTGGCATTGCCCAGGTTGAGCAGACGCCCCTCGGAAAGCACAATCAGAGAGCGCTCCTCGCCGTCTGCATGCGGGAAGATGTACTCGGTGACCTGCGGCTTGATTTCCACACGACGGACATCATCGCGGTGGTGCAGGCTGTGCATGTCAATCTCGTTGTCAAAGTGGCCGATGTTGCCCAGCAGCGCGTGGTTCTTCATCTGCTGCATGTGCTCGAAAGTGATGACGTCCTTGTTGCCTGTGGCGGTGATGACAATGTCGACATCTGCGATGACGCTCTCAGTAGCGACGACGTCGAAACCGTCCATCAATGCCTGCAATGCGTTAATCGGGTCGGCCTCGGTGACCTGAACGCGAGCGCCCTGCCCCGCCAGCGCCTCCGCGCAGCCCTTACCCACATCGCCGTAACCGCAAACCAGCACATTCTTGCCGCCAACCAGCATGTCGGTACCGCGGTTAATGCCGTCCAGAAGGCTGTGGCGGGTGCCGTACTTGTTATCGAACTTGGACTTGGTGACGGCATCGTTGACGTTCATGGCCGGGAATGGCAGCACGCCCTGCTCTGCGAAGTGGTAGAGGCGGTGGACACCAGTGGTGGTCTCCTCTGTGACACCCTTGACCGACTTTGCAATTCGGTGCCAACGGCCGGCATCCTTCTCCAAGCTGGCGCGAAGCATGTCCTTGAAGGCAATAAACTCGTCCGAATCCGACTCTTCTGCAGGCGGCACCAGGCCAGCATCCTCGAATTCCATACCCTTAATGACAGCCATGGTGGCGTCGCCGCCGTCGTCCAGAATCATGTTGGCATCTTCATCGCCCCAGTCAAAGATGCGGTCGAGGCACCACCAGTACTCCTCCAGCGTCTCGCCCTTCCAAGCGAAAACCGGAACACCCTGCGGATCCTCCGGAGTGCCGTTTCGCCCAACGACGACAGCCGCAGCGGCCTCATCCTGAGTGGAGAAGATGTTGCACGAGGCCCAGCGGACCTCTGCGCCCAGCGCCGTCAAGGTCTCGATGAGCACTGCGGTTTGAACCGTCATGTGAATGGAGCCGGAAATACGGGCACCGGCCAGTGGCTGCTGCTCTGCGTACTCTTCGCGCAGCGCCATTAGGCCTGGCATCTCGTGTTCAGCCAGACGAATCTGGTGACGACCGGCCTCAGCCAGGGAGAGGTCTGCAACCTTGAAATCAATGTTCTTCGAGGACATGTAACGCTTTCTCTAGATTCTTTGACGTGAGATTCTTCTTAAAGAATCAGTACTGGGGACGCGAGAATTACTCTACCGCTTCGACGCAGTTTTCCAGCGCCGCCTGGTCAGACTCACTGAGTTCCCCCAGAAGACTATCGAACACCTCGGAGGCGATAGCCAACGCATCCTCCTCGCTGCCGTGTGCCTCCGAGATTCCCTCCCGAATGAAGCTGTAGTCCTCCACAATGTCACCGCCGCTAAATGGCGCACCATTCCAAATTGCAATAATCACAGCCGCCGCGAGTGCGCATGCTTTCTCATCGCTACTTTCGGAATCCACCCCAATGCGGCCAGCATCAATCAATGCACCAACGCGATCCTGCGAGTCGAGATCCTGAACCTCATCGAACAGTTCAATGACCGAATCGCTACCAAAAACCTCAGTCTCCCAGATGGACATGATAGTTGGCCACGCTCCTTTCGCGCTTCGAACCAATTGCCAGTTTTCGTCTTCGACGAGCGCTTTCCAAAGAGCGCTTTTCGACGAGCCCACGGTAATCTGGCCGCCGACCTAATAGCTGTCGTCTGCACGCGCCGCTAGCCGGAAAACCGCATGTGGCCTTACCGAAGTTCTACCCGACTTTTCGCCACTTTTACAGTGCGAGAGACTTATTTAATCCCCTCAACACAATTTTCACCCTAGAGAGAAGATAACGGGCATGTTAAGTTAGTTCCCAGACCTCGTAATGCAACTGTTATCTTTTTCGTTACAGGGCGACCTCACGCACGACACGAAAGGAGTACCTACCATGGTGAAGAAGGCTTTTGGAGCTCTTCTGCTCGCAGCCCTTCCCCTGAGCGTTTCGCTCGTTGGCTGCTCCGATAGCAATGCTGCCGAGGGGGCGAATCCGGAAAACGCCGGCTCTCAGTCGAAAATGGAGACCTCTGCTCCACTACCTCCAGTTCCTAGTGATGCCGAGCTGCAGCAGAGCACTGAATCGAATTCAGATTCCTCGCTGACTGAGACGACTGGCAGTCTGGTACCTCGTCCGACCACGCCATCGAGCACCGAGATCGTTGAGGATCCGTACCTGCCACCGCAGGCGTACATCCCGCCGACTTCCACAAGCTCAAGTACGACAACTCCGACGTCGACGACATCAACAGCTCCGACGACCACGGAGACCACAGAGCCCACTTCTGACGACGTTTCTTCGCCGACGCCCAGCAAGCCGGTGCCACTGCTACCGGAAGATAACTCGGAAAAGCCGAACGACAGTCTTCCGGAAGGCGACGGTGGCGCAGCAGCTGAGCCGAAGCCGCCTTCATCGCAGGCGCAGTCCCAGTCGGGTACGCAAACCACAACTCCGTCCGAGACTCCTCAGAAAACTCCTTCGAAGGAGCCGACGTCCCCGAAGGAGCCGACACCTCCGAAGGTGCCGACACCGCCGAACAACCAGGCCCCTTCGAAGGAGAAGGACACCGCTGGCGGCAACGGGGCTAGCAATAGCAAGATTTCCCCAATCCCGGAAAAGCCAAAGGACTCCGGATTCCTGGGAAATCTCTTCGATAACGACGAGGACTAACCCACCCGCGGGACGGTCGCGACAAAGACGGTTGCCCCGTCTTGGCGCGCAGTCAGCTCAATATCGGCTGCGTCGACAGCCGGAACCCAGGCCGCATGGCCGCTGGGGACCTCAACCACGGAGTCGTCGTGACGCAACGTAACCGTGCCCGCTGTAGACAACACAACCGTGGCGGAATCTTCGTCGAGCAGAACATGTTCGCCCGGCTCCAGGTCCCGCGAACGGAGGCGGAACTCGCGCACCGGCGCGTCATAGTCATTCCAGCCATCATCGGTCAGCCGCGACTGCAGCACCGGATCTGGCAGCGGGCGGAAAGAGAGCACGCGCAGTAGCTCCACGACATCGACATGCTTAGAGGTCAGGCCTCCGCGCAGCACGTTATCGGAGTTGGCCATGATTTCCACGCCCATGCCATTGAGGTAAGCATGCAGCTGTCCCGCACCAAGGTAGATGGCTTCGCCCGGCTGTAAGCGAAGGCGATTAAGCAGCATCGAGCCCAGGACTCCCGGGTCCCCCGGATACTTTCGAGCCAGTTCGCAGGTGGTCTCGGCTACTCGCGAGAACTCCTCGTCCTCGCCACTGTAATCCGCGCACTTGGCAGCCACGGCTTCGACCAGCTCATCGAGGACATCCTGGGGCAACGTCAACCACGTTGTAAACAATGCCCGCAGAGCGCTCTCGTCATCGGCGGCATCGAGCAGTCCCATGTAGTGGTCGAACTCCGGTACCGCCAGCGCCGCGAGCAACTCCTTCGTGCGCTCCACCGGGCGGAATCCGGCCAACGCGTCGAAGGTAGTCAGGGCGACAATGAGTTCTGGCTTGTGGTTATTGTCCCGGTAATTGCGGAAATGTGCAGTGGCCGGAATGCCCTCCGCATTTTCGCGTGCAAATCCCTCCTGAGCTTCTGCCAAGGTGGGGTGTGCCTGCAGCGACAGCGGCTCATCGGCTGCGAGCAGTTTCAACAGGAACGGCAGCCTGCCGTTGTCGGTGTCAATTGCGCATCCGAGCGCAGCCGCCGGATCCTGCGCAATGAGCTCATCCAGCGGCGTGCCGGCTACGGTGGCCGATGCCAGTGCATGCGCACCAAACCACAGTTCCGCCCAGGGCTTCGATGTGGGAGCGTCCGCACCGGTGATTCTCGCCAAATGTGTACGAGACCCCCAGGGGTACGACTGCAGCACGGGGTCCAACAGCTCCATGCCCGTATCACTCCTCTAATAGTCACTACTGGCGCAAGCACGCCAATCTCACCGAAGCCCCCAAAAGCCTTCGGTGACACCCGGCGATTACGCAGAAAACGCCGCAATCGCACCAACTCTGGCTGCAGTAACACATACTTCAACCAGTGGATGATGAGTCTCCGCATCGAGCGCAGGGCACTCCACACGAGCCCATCCAGCTTCGCCGTAGTGGTCCCGGTAGTGGCTCACATTGTTCGGCGCAGCTAAAACAATCGCCCCCAACGGTAGCACTGTCGCCCCTTCATCCCCACCATCAATGAACGGGTCATAGAAAATATCCCGGCTTGCCTGGGGTTCTGCAGCGAGCAATGCGCCCACGCTAAGAGACAATTCGCTTATCGACGACGCTGCCGAGACCACGCCTGCCTCGAGCATCTGTAACGATGCCAGCTCCGCTACCGGCGCCAGCGCCGAGGTCGTCGACACTGCAAGCATTCTGCGGCCTGCCAACCACTGCGCTACCTGCCGCGCGGGGTTAACTGTTTCATCTCGCTGCGGAGCACAAGCGGCAATATCGGCGTCCACCGCATCGGCGACTTCCTCGACTATCCCAGCCGGAGCCAGAGCGGTGGCGCCACATTCGGTGAGCGCGCTGGCGATGGCACCGACATAGGCGGTAAAGGACGCCGACTCCGCCATCGCCGGGCGCGGAACCACAACCGTATCGGGGCTACCTGCGGCACGCAATGGCCCTTCCCCGGGATCCACCACGACCGTGGCTGCTCCTCGCCTATCAGCTTCAGCCAGAGCTGCACCCAGTGGGCTGCCGGGGTTGTCGTCACAGACGATGACCAAATCGAGGGCGCCGACATAACTGGGCAACTGATGCGCAATTACGACCGGGCAGCGGATGTCGTCGGCAAGCGCGCGCACGGATTCGGCGGCGAGCTGCGCCCGACGATTTCCCACGAGGATGACCGCGCTGCGCGGCAGTGGAAGTTGAGCAAACGCTCCCCCGCGAGTCGCGGAGGCAGCAGCTCTGAGACCTGCGCCGGCAGTGGCCATACGGTAGAACAGGGCCTCTTGGCGCGGGTTATGGGAGGAGTCGAATGACGAGGTCATACTCCCAAGCATGCCTGAAAACGGGCGTGTGGGGTTGATTAACCGCGGATGATGCCGAGAACTTCGTCGACAAGAGCGTCGACCTCAGCACGCGTCGGCGCCTCGACGTTCAGACGCAACAGCGGCTCCGTATTGGAGGCCCGGACGTTGAACCACGCCTTGGAGTCCGCCAGCTCAATGGTCAGGCCATCCATCCAGTCCGAGGACTCGGTGCGATCGGCAAACGCAGTCTCGATTTCCTTCTGCTTTGCCTGCTGCTCCTCTGCGCTGCCCAGGCGGGAATTAATCTCACCGGAGGCCTCGTAGCGGTTGTACTCGGCCATGAATTCGCTCAGTGGCTTGTCCTGCTCTGCCAGTGCGGCCAGGACGTGCATGGCGGCGAGCATGCCGGAGTCAGCGTTGAAGAATTCCTTGAAGTAGTAGTGTGCCGAATGCTCGCCACCAAAAACAGCACTGTGCTCGGCCATTTGCGCCTTAATAAAGGAGTGCCCAACACGGGTACGAACCGGGGTTCCGCCGTTTTCCACAATCATCTCCGGCACGACGTGTGAGGTGATCAGGTTATGGATGATAGCCGCGCCCGGGTTCTGCTCCAGGTAGCGGGTGGCCACCAACGCACAGATGGCCGATGGGCTGACCGGGTTGCCCTTCTCGTCGACGACGAAGCAGCGGTCAGCGTCGCCATCGAAGGCAATACCGATGTCTGCGCCCTGCTCCACCGTGAACTTCTGCAGGTCAACGAGGTTGGCGGGCTCCAATGGGTTGGCCTCGTGATTCGGGAAGTTGCCGTCGAGCTCAAAGTAGAGGTCAGCAACATCCATGTCTTCTCCGAGCACTGCCGGGACTGTCAGTCCTCCCATACCGTTACCGGCATCGACTGCGATCTTCAGGCGACGGCCAGAGCGGATGTCGACCAGCCCATGGAGGAACGCCGCGTAATCCTGCAGAACATCCTCGTGATCAATTTCGCCCGGAGTGCCGGTGTACTCCGGGATTCCGTCGACAAGCAGATCCTTAATCTGAGCAAGCCCTGTCTCCTGCCCGATCGGGCGGGCGAGCGAACGGCACATCTTGATGCCGTTGTATTCAGCTGGGTTGTGGCTGGCAGTGAACATCGCGCCCGGGCATTCCTTTACTCCGGAGGCGAAATACAGCTCGTCCGTAGAGGTCAGGCCGAGCAGGGTGACGTTGAGCCCCTGTGCAGCCGCGCCGTCGGCGAAACTAGCCGCCAACTCCGGTGAGGACTCACGCATATCGTGGCCAACTACGGCACGTGTTGCGCCCTCTGAACGCATGATGTGTCCGAAGGCGGCGCCGATGGCTCCGACAAGATCCGCGTCGATGCCCTCACCGACAACACCGCGCACGTCATAGGCCTTGATGACGGCATCCAAATCGGAACGATTGTAAGTGCCCACGAAAAACCTCTCTGGGTAAGTATCAGTTTTGTGAAAAATGATACTAGCCACAGAGAGGCTCTCACAAAGAAATGCCGCGGCAAGATGGCATGAGCTGGGGCACGGCGCCCGACCCGTTAGTCGTCCGAATCCTCCGGATCGCGAACTACATGCAGGTGACCGCGCGCGGATTTCCGCGTCGACGGGTGGCGGCTGGAATCAATCTTGTAGGTCTGCGGACGGTTGTCGACCTCATCCCGCAGCACCAGGCCAGTCGCGTTGCGGCCAGCTTCACGGACGGCTTCCGCCAGTGCGGTCAAATCATCATCGTCCTGGGCGGGCGTCGGCACGTCGTAACGAACGAGCTCCCACCCCAGCGGTGCGGTGATAGAACGCGCGTGCTTCTCACAGAGATCCCAGCTATGCGGTTCGGACGCGGCGGCGAGCGGACCCACCACAGCCGTCGACTCCGCGTAGGCATACGTCAACGTAGCTACGGCAGGTTTGCCACAGCCGGGCCGGCAACAACGTCTAAAAACACTCACGGCATCAAAGTCTAGACCCTAACTTTAAGTTTC
Source organism: Corynebacterium sp. c8Ua_99 (assembly GCF_039907185.1). NCBI lineage: Bacteria > Bacillati > Actinomycetota > Actinomycetes > Mycobacteriales > Corynebacteriaceae > Corynebacterium > Corynebacterium sp. c8Ua_99. The sequence continues at coordinate 49,082 of NZ_JASBOG010000009.1, read as the reverse complement.
GATAGTTTTTCTCCCACTCGGGCGTTTTTCGCTTTCCGACGCTCCCCCGGGGCACCCCAGCCTTACCCAGTAAACCTGCGACATGGCCGGAAGCTGGCCTCACCCACGTTGACGATCCGACCGATTAAGCTCAACAAATATGAATTCATCGGCTTATACTCCGCGCTCTTTGCGACGCTCACTGCGACGCGGTCGCGGACCTCGGGGACCTCTGTTGCCGCCGGAGGTACCCCGCTGGAAGAGCCGTTCAGAAGCTTTTGACCAGGCGGTTATTGACGCCTACGCCCCATTGGATCAGCGCTGGTCCCGACAACTGTCACACCTGGACATCGCCATCGACACGATTCCTCGCATGCAGTTACGCCCGGACATGTACTTCCCGGAAGAGATTGTCGCTGACGGACCTGTACCACTGGGACGGCTTATCCCCGCTGGCATTGACCGCGTAGGCAACCCCACCCGCCCCTGCGTAGTAGTGTTCCGCCGCCCCATTGAGCGCCGTGTCTCGGGCCGAGTGGAACTCGACCAGATGCTGCAATATGTACTGACCCGCCTGGTAGCGGTATATCTGGGCATTGACCCGGTTGAGGTGGACCCTAGTTTCAACGAGAACTTCCTGTAGAAAGCTTTCTCCTAAGGAGCTCCCTAGAGACCGGGTTAATAGACAAACAGTGTGTGATTCTCAAGATAGTAACTGGTCAGGCCCCATAAATTACCGGCTGCACGCGTGAATACGGGCTGCAAATGTGAAACTGTGTGAGTTTATGATACTTTCAGGCCATTTTTCGGGCGATTTTTGTCATAAACGCAGTCAGTAACTCGCATTAAGAACTAAGCAACAAAAGGGCCCACCCAGCGACACGCTGAGCGGACATATTTTCGTCTATTAACCCTAGAGAGCGGAGAAAAACTCGTTCACCGAAAAATCCCCCAGGGTATTACCCAAGGGGAAACTGCGAGGTCGAGCGAAGGATAAAATGCAGACCCGGCTGCCCTAGCCAATCTGCCGCTTCAAACGGCGGCGCTCACGCTCAGAGAGGCCACCCCAAATACCGAAGCGCTCATCATGCTCGAGAGCAAACTCCAGGCACTCATCTCGCACACCACAAGCACGACAAATACGCTTTGCTTCGCGAGTGGATCCACCCTTCTCAGGGAAGAAAGCTTCTGGATCGGTCTGGGCACACAGAGCTTGCTCCTGCCAGTCCTGATCGACGGCTTCAAACAACCCCGAAAGGTCATCTGCCCACTCTGTCAACGGCCGAGGCTGGTTTTCAGAGGAGCTATCATTCACAGCGATGTCACCCGCATTCGTCTCACTATCCACAGCAGAGCCGCCATCAAACATGCTGGACTTTTCCATGCCGAGGGCCTCCTGATGATTGTTGCTGCGGGTCTTTAAATTGGGCTTAGTGTGCGAAACACACATTTGTGATTACACACGTGTAACCCACCATCGGTCAAGCCGAATAGAGAATTTGCCCCAATACTTTTCATTGCCCCTGAAGCCCCTCCCCCCGCGTTGGGGATTAAGTTCAGGTTGAAGGATGGCCCCCGAACTCTAAACCTGCCACCTGAACTCAATCACATTCGCCACATGCCTCTCACCAGCACCTTTGGCGACACTTCGGCAACTCTAATCAGATATTGCCGACAAAAGTCTGACACGCCGAAGGCTGCAGACTAGACATCCGTCGAAAAACGTACTCCGTGATCTGGAATCTGGACGCCCGGCCACACACGGATACCGTTGATCAATTCACAGCGCGCACCAACGACGGCACCCTCGCCGATAATGGCATCACTGATGACCGTTCGCGGGCCAATATCGGCACCATCGGCAATCACAGAGCGCTCGATCACAGCACCGGCACCGATGCGTGCGCCGTCGAAGATCACCGATTGATCAATCCGAGCTCCCGCACCAATCTCCGCCCCACGGCCGACAACAGAGCCACCGTAGAGAAGAGCGCCGCCACCGACCGACGCAGATTCGTCGACAAGCGCTTCGCCGTGCTTACCCTCTAGAAGTGGTGACGGCGCGATACCGCGGACCAAATCGGAGGAGCCGCGGACGAAGTCACCCGGAGTCCCCATGTCACGCCAGTAGGCGTAATCAACGTGACCGTAGACGTTCATACCGCGGTCAAGCAGCGCTGGGAAGATTTCACGCTCAACGCTAATGGGGCGACCAGCCGGAATCGACTCGATAATCTCGCGGCGGAACACGTAGATACCGGCATTAATCTGATCGGTCGGCGGATCCTGGGTCTTCTCCAGGAACTCCAGGACGCGCCCATCCTCATCGGTCGGAACACAGCCAAACGCGCGTGGATCCGGCACACGGACGAGGTGCATCGTAACGTCCGCATCCTTCTCCGCATGAGTACCCAATACCGCGCGCAAGTCGGTACCGCCGAGGACATCGCCGTTGAAAATCATCGCGGTGTCATAGCGCAGCTTGTCTAGGACGTTTCGGATACCGCCACCGGTTCCCAGCGGCTCAGCCTCAAAGACGTATTCAATTTCGAGACCCAAATCCGAACCGTCGCCGAAGTGTTCTTCAAATACTTCAGCTCGGTAGGAGGTGCCCAATACCACGTGCTTCATACCTGCTGCACGAATGCGGCCAAGCAGATGCTCCAGGAATGGATGCCCTGCCGTGGGCAGCATCGGCTTCGGCGTATTCACGGTAAGGGGACGCAAACGCGTACCTTGCCCGCCAACCAGAATGACAGCGTCAGTCTGTTCAGCCAACGTGGCTCCCGCCTGCTGTGCAGCATCCGCTCCCGGCTGGAAGGCGGAGCCATGCCCAGCACTCGGACGAACTTCGGTAGTCATGAAATCGGTAACTTTCTTCGATGGATCATTCCAACAGTTAATTAATTCCTACGCTTTTTGACCGCGATTATGACTTTGCCACGCAGGAACAGCCCCAAACGCAATGCCAGTCGCACAGGTGCCAGCGCCGGCCCCGGCAGGCGATCTGACATAAAACGGTATGCCGACTCGTGATGGGCCTTTACGGTAATTTCCGGGTGCTTACTGGCAGAATGTCCCTGCGCGTGACGAATCTCTGCACGGGGACAGAAAATATTGATCCAACCGGCCTTGCCCAGTCGGTCACCCAAATCCACGTCCTCCATGTACATGAAGTAGCGGGTATCAAAGCCATCAATCTGGTCGAACGCATCCCACCGCAGCAGCAGGCACGCGCCCGACAACCATCCCGCCGATCGCTCACGATCCATATCCGTGTCATCCCGGTAGCGCCGTGAGAAAGGGTTAGTAGGCCAGATATCGGCAAGCAGCGCGTGCCCGATACCGCTGACAAGTTTAGGAACCGCGCGTGCCGACGGGTACACGCTGCCATCCGCCTCGCGAATCAGCGGACCAATCGCTCCGGCTTTGGGATTGCGCTGCGCGCATTCCAACAGAATATCGATTGCGCCAGGGGCAAACACCACGTCAGGATTGACCAGCATGACGTAATCAGGATTGATTTCACCGGCACGGCGAGCCCGCCCCAGCTCCGCAATGCCACGGTTGGCGGCCGCGCCATAGCCAATGTTGCCGCCGGTGCGCAGAAGCTGAACATCCGCTCCGGTCTCCTTGGCCCGAGCTTCTTCCTTCTCCACGGAACCATCCGTCGAGCCGTTGTCGGCCATAATCAGGCGCGTGGAGGCACTGGCGGCGGGGCCCAGCGAATCCACCAGCTTGCTCAAGTGCTCACCGGGCGAAAAGGTCACGGTGACCACACCGAGCGGAAGCTGCGAGGGTTGCGGGGAATTCGAGGTTACATTCACAAACCTAGACCCTAGGTCAGGACTGCCCGCAAAGTGTCCTGCCACTCCGGAAGCGCATGTAGACCTACCTCACTCCATGCCGAACCATCCAACACGGACCAGGCCGGACGCGGGGCCGGACGTGGGAACTCACTGCTGGTACAAGCCGCCACACGCTGCGGATCGTGACCGGTGAGCCGAAACACTTCGCGAGCCACTTCGAACCATGTCGCCTCACCGCTGCCCGTGACATGGAAGGTGCCGGTCGGTGCGCTGCTCGGTTCGGACAACACACGTTCGGACAACTCCCAGATAGCTCCGGCGAGATCACCGACAAATGTGGGGTTTCCGTGCTGATCGTCAACGACCTTAATAATTGCCGGATTGCCTTTGTCGTCAGTCGCCGTCTCTGCCAGACGCATCATCGTGGAAACGAAGTCCTTGGCCTCCGGCTGTGTGGGCCCCGACCAGACCCACGCCGTGCGCAAAATAGCGAAACGCGCACCCGAATCACGCACATTATTCTCCCCCACTAACTTGGTACGTCCATACATAGTCCGAGGCGCGGTGAAATCATCAACTCGCAGCGCTCGGCGCTGCCCCGTCATCTCATCGACTGCTACATCACCGAAGACATAGTCGGTGGAGATGTGAATGAGATACGCGCCTTCTTTTTTCGCCCGAGCCGCCAAGTACTTCGGTCCAAGTGCATTGATAAGGTGCGCCGAACCGGGATCGGATTCTGCGCCATCGACATCGGTCGCCGCTGCCGCGTTAATGATGATGTCGACGTCGTCAAGCAGAGGCGTTGCCTCCACAGCAGCCGAATCAGTGATATCCAACTGCGCCCGCGTAAGAGCGCGCACCTCAACATCGGCGGCGAAAGAATCACACTGAAGCGCAGTACCCAGCTGTCCCGCCGCGCCAGTTATGGCGACAATGGGACACCGCGAGTTGCTGTGGGTTGGTCCAGGAGTGGCGAAATGCGAGACTGAAATTTCAGACATATTCTTCTTTATCACTATCGTAGATACGATTGACACTGTGTTGAGGTGCAACCGCACACGGTTGGACGGTTAAGGTTTATGTAGTTTCCGCAGCTGCTTACTGCCCTCCACGATGTGTGGAATGCCCACGCAGACATGCAGCACAAATTATATTTTCGAAAAACGGTTTAAGAGGAGCCCCGGTTTGAGCAGCCACACGCCACGCGCGCGTCACGCACGCGATATTCAAGCGCCACCGTCCTCTGCAGAGAGTACAGCCCAAGCTTGGCCGCCGATGCTGCGCAATGCGCTTGTGCTGCTCTCAGCCATTATCCTGGTTATTTCCGCAGTTGGCTGGTGGACACTTGGTAGGACCACCGACAACTTGGGTTCAGGTGGCGACTTCGGTCTGGGCAGTGAGAAGGACGGTGCAACCGATATTCTGCTCGTCGGCTCCGACTCTCGCACCGATGCCCAGGGCAACCCGCTGACTCCGGAAGAAGTTGAGCTTCTGCGTGCCGGCGACGAAGAAGCCACGAATACAGACACGATTATTGTGATTCGTGTTCCTGCCGATGGTTCCTCAGCGACGGCAATTTCCATTCCGCGCGATACCTATGTCCACACCAATCGCCTAGGCAACACAAAGATTAATGGTGTCTACGGCAACACAAAGCAGATGGTCGAAGAGGAACTCGCAGGAAGCGGCGCCTCGCCGGAAGACATTGAGCGTCGCTCGACCGAGGCCGGACGTAGAGCTCTAATTGAAACCATTAGCGATCTCAGCGGTATCACTGTTGACCACTACGCAGAAGTTGGCCTGCTCGGCTTCGTCCTGCTCACCGATGCCATTGGTGGTGTCGATGTATGTCTGAATGAGGCTGTCTACGACGAGTTCTCGGGTGCAGATTTCCCAGCGGGCTCACAGACATTGAAGGGCGCCGACGCGCTCTCATTCGTCCGCCAGCGCCATGGTCTGCCCCGCGGTGACCTCGACCGAATTACTCGCCAGCAGGTCTTCATGGCCTCGTTCACCAATAAGCTGCTCGGCGCTGGCACGCTGTCTAATCCCGCGAAGCTGTCTGAACTGGGCAACGCCGTCCAGCGTTCGGTGGTGCTCGACGACAACTGGGATGTCACCGGATTTGCCACCCAGATGCAGGGCCTCAGTGGTGGCAACGTGAAGTTTGAAACTATCCCGGTGACCTCGATTGACGGTGTCGGTGACTATGGCGAGTCGGTGGTCACAATCGATAAGGGCCAGGTTCACAAGTACTTCGAGACCCTGCTGGGCACCAAGGAAGAAAAAGCTCCGGCGAAGGAAGAAGACGAAAAGAAGGCTGACCCCAACGCGGCTGAAACTACGGTCAGCGTTTACAACGCCACAGGCATTGAAGGTTTGGCCAGCGGCGTCTCAGGTTTCTTAACGGAAAAGGGCTACACCCAGGGAGAGGTCGGCAACGCTGAGTTCGCCGGCGTTGCCTCCAGCCAGATCAATGCGGCTGACCCAGAGGATCCGGCAGCGCAGGCCATCTCTGAAGCACTCGGTGGCGTACCGATTGTCCACGATCCATACCTCGATCCACACCACATCTCAGTGACAATTGCCGGTGACTACGAAGGCCCGGGATTGACATCAGAGGGAATGGCCGCTGATTCGGGCGACGGTGCCGAACCCGCGCCTGAAGTCGAAGATGGTTCCAATGGCGATGTCATCGGCCAGGAAGGCGGGGCAATTCCGCAGGAAGATCGCCCCGCTATCGACGCCGCCGGCGTGACCTGCGTGAACTAGGCCCGTCCCTTCGGGGAGACCTCAGCGACATGTTCGATGAGGTTATATTCCTCAATTGCGGCCAAGGACTCCTTGGCCTCCTGTTCGTCCAGCACGTTCATGATGAACCCGTTCTGGACGAACACCCAATCACCTGCCACCAGCTCAGGCACGTACATCGCCGAGCATTGCCGCTTCTGCCCCGCCATATCCACCGTCGCCATCGGCAATGGACCATCGGCGATTGCCAAAACCCGGGCAGGAATTCCAAGACACATCGTGTTACTTCGTCCTCTCCACTACAGTGGGGGCGTCTGCCGAACCAGGGCTATCCGTTGTTATATTGTCCGCAGGTGCACCGGCATGTTCCTGCATCGTGAATGTCATCACTCCCGCAGGTGCCGAGCTACACGGTAGGCACGGATCAGCGGCCCAGATGGACTTCTCGACCCCCGCAGTCTCCCCGCCACCGCACAGCTGCTCGGTGAGCATACGCGTCAGCCAGGGTTCATTCTGCGCAGTTGGCGTCATAATCTGACAATCCGTGATGATGCCGTCAGCTCCTGCCGTATAACGATGCACTAACAGCCCGCGCGGCCCGTCGATCATCCCGACACCACTGCGATGCCCTTCAAAGTCAGCATTCTCAATCGCCGCCGCGGCATTCGGTTCGCACACATGGTCGCCGAGCAGTTCCCCGTCGGCAAACACCCGCTTCGCCCAAGCCACGGTGTCGGCGAGAAGCTGGCGTTGGGCGTCGCGTGGGCTGATTCCACGCTTATCGACGACAACCTGCCTGGAGACCGGCCCCACCCGGTAGAAATCTGCCCGCTGACCTTCACAGCCATCCTTGCCCAGCTCCTTCGAGGCATCAAACACCGGTCTGGGAGCGGCATCGCCCGGACGGGATTCCCGAACACGTGTAGGCCAATCAGCAGCCGGGAAAATCTGCGCTGCGGTATCGGTGTCGTGCCGCGCGACTGCCAGGTAATTTCCCAGCGGAGCCAGCTCACCGTCAGCATCGACGACTGCGACGTCGAGACCGTCAAAAGTATCCGTCCAAGCATCAGGAGCATCAGGGGCGACAAGAGGCGCCACTTCCTTGATTACCGCCATCTCAGCCAGCGCCTCCAGAGCACTTTCTGCCTCAGTAACTAACGTCGTATCCACTGCCGCGCGCACACCGCCAGGGACGGCGACATCTGGGAAATGCGACGGTGCCCCCGCTGCACGCATCAGAGCTTTTCCCGCACGCTTCATTGCCCGCGCCCCCTCGCGGTCGGCGGCCACAAACTTGGTCGCTAGATTATCCAAGGTCGACCCGGCCGCCAGCAGCTCTCGAATCAACTGTGCGGTGCGGGGAATATCGGAAATCCCGTAGAGGTCCTCCACCGCCCGTACACCTGCAAGATGATGCACAACCGGGCACAGGCCACACAGCCGCTTGGTGATATCTGGCACATCTAATGCCTGCTTGCCCACGAGCATCCCGTCGATACGCGGCAGCCCTGAAAGGTCGAAGGACACCTGTGTGATGGCGCCGTTGTCATCGCGATAGACATCCAGTCGTGCCTCGAATGGGTCAACAAGCTCATCGAGCTGGATGTGCTGGGTAACCGGAACGGATTTGGATGACATGGTCCGCCTGCGCCTCCTTCGCGCTGAGTACTTCGCCATAATGGTATCTGTGCATGAGCTTGGATTGTTGACCAGCGTGGTGGAAAAGATTGCCGAGGTCTGCCCGGGACGTACCGTGACAAAGGTGTCAATGCGTGTGGGCGACCGCTCCGGGGTCGTCTACGATTCCCTCATCGCCGCATGGCCTGTGGCCAGTGCCGCGACGCAGTGTGAGGGCGCCGAGTTAGATGCCGAGCTCATTGTCTCGACGGTCTACTGCCCCACCTGCGAGGCTGAGCATGAAATTGATGAATTCTATGCTCTAACCTGCCCTGTCTGCGGCACCCCAACTGCGGATTTGCGGCACGGCCGCGAGTTTGAAATCTCCAGTATTGAGGTCAGCGCTGAGGGCGAGGGTTAGACGTCACTGGCGCGCTCGTCGGCAAGCCAGCTGTCGATGAGCTCGCGCGCAACCTCAGTCGCCTCCTCAATGCCGCCAAGTGCCGTGTTGCTGAGCCCCACCACCATGTCGGCAGACTCGTAGACCACTCCCACCACACCGACGCGCTCAGGCTCCTGCCCCAGCAGTCGCGCCGCGGTGAGCAAATCCAGCAAGCCGACCTGATGCGCGGACAGCTTTGCCGCCAATAGTCTAGGGATCTGGTCACCGACGAGCTTGACGACGGTACCGGGATCCCCCGGACCAGCGAGAGCGTCGAGCAACAATAGGTTCTTGGCCTCCTGCACGATGGGCAGCAACTCCATACCGCAGGTGCCACCATCGATGTAGGCAACCGCACCCGTCCATTCGTCCCCTCGCCCGGCGAGGTTCGCAGGATCATCGAGGTTGGAGGGCGACCAGACCAGATGCGCAGAATCCCCGGCCTGCGTTGTCTGCCCCATGCCTGCAGATTCCAGTTCTGGGGCAAGGCGCCTCAGCAGCTCGAGACCAATGCCGTCGTCGCCCATGACGGGGTTGCCGATGCCAAGAACCGTCACCAACGGAGTGCCAGCATCAGCACCGGTGACTGCGTCGGACACCTTATCGTTACCCAATGATCTCCTATCCAATGCGTGGAGAGTCAACCGGTTGCGTGCCGCGCGGTAGCCAGACAGAGCCACCAATCATCGAGGACAGACCACCGTGGTTGTGTACCGCATCAGAGCGGATAACCAGGTAGACGTGAATGATGGCGAAGAGCCAAATCAGGTACATGATGATTGTGTGAATCAGGCGGAAGTAGCCGATGCCAATCCAGTGCGTGGGCATAGCCAACAGCTGGAAGAACCAGTTGGACTGGTCCATCATCGCGTATAGCGACAAACCTGTGAGCATCTGGATGAAACACATCGCGTAAATGCCGGTGTACGCCAGCTGCTGCAGCGGATTGTGTGCGAAGTAGAACGGCCCTTCCTTGCGCAGGAAGAGGTAGTACTGCATCGTGTGCCAGAGGTCTTTAACATCCTGCTTGTTATAAATCGGCCATAGCGCACGCCATCGTGTTTGTCGGTCGTGGGTAACAAACAGCAGAATGACACGCCATAGCCCCACCGCGATCCATAGGAATCCGGCTAAGAAGTGCGCGAAACGGACATATCCCATCGCGAATCCCGCGGCCGAGCCGTCATAGGTGCGCTCAGTCAAATAGGGCTGCATGATGTACCAGCCAGTAAAGGTCATCACCAACATCAGCGCCAGGTTCAACCAATGTTGAACGCGCAGCGCCCATCCCCACAGGTGAACCTCGACCCACGAACCGGAGCCCTTCTTGTTCTCCGCAATGGCCTCGTCGAGTTTCCGCAGCCCCATTGCCACGAATCCTTCGAAGATGAACTCTCCGATGATATTTCCGTCTTTGTCAATGGGCGCAAGCGCGACGCCCATGCTGCGGTGCCCGCGACCATGATGCATGTTCGCGTTACGACGAAGTAGAACGCCTTCCTCACGGGACATCGTGGATGCCTCAACGACCGCATTCAATTCACCGCGCATGATGGCGACATCGACCGTTTGATCCGCAATGTTGAGGCCGTGCACCTTGGCAATGGAGTAACGGCGGTCAGGCGTCGCCGGGTCGTAGGAATCCGGGGTCAGTTTCATCAGTGGCGTGCCGTCGAGGTGGAAAAGATCGTCACGACGACGACGCAAGCTGACCTTTAGCGCAAGGTCGACAGGATCGCGGGAGTCGTCCGGGACAATTGCTGCGGCCTGAATGACCTCGGATGGCGACAACCAGTGGCTGGTGTGTGCGTCAATAACCGCAATAACCAGGGGGTTGCCCTTGGAATCTTTTAGTCGCAGTTCCGGATTTTCACTCACTGGGGGTGTCATGCCGTCGTCACCTTAAACATTTCCTGACCAGCCGGATCCAAAATGTGGACTGCGCAGGCCATACATGGATCGAAGGAATGAATCGTGCGAAGTGGTTCAAGCGGCTGCTCGGGATCAACCAGCGGATGTGTGCCATCGCCAGCCAGCGCGTGCTCGTATGGGCCAAGCTGCCCCTTCGAGTCACGGCCACCGGCCAGCCACGTGGTGGGAACCACGGCTTGGTAGTTGGTCACCTTGCCATTTTCAATTTTGACCCAGTGGCTGAGCATGCCACGAGCGACCTCGAGGAAGCCCACGCCCTGGCACTTTTCCGGCCACGTGGTCGGCTCCCAACGGCTGTTGTCGAAGACATCGATGTCGCCGTTCTTCAGGGCCTCAACGAACTCCGGGAAAATGTGATCTGCCAAGTAATTGGCGGTGGTCACAGACTCCACAGCACGTGCGTAGGTGCGTCCCGCAGTGGAGTTCATCTGCTCAATGCGCAGGTCGAGCTTATCCATGACCTCGTCGACCAGGCGCATTGTCTCCGGCTCCTTCTGCAGGTATGCCAACAGCACACGAGCAACCGGGCCAACTTGAACAGCGCGACCGTCGTAACGCGGCGCCTTCGACCAGGTGTACTTTTCATTGTCCGACAACCACTCGTACGGCGGCTTCGGGCCGGTGTAGTTCACAGTTGTTTCGCCGTCATACGGCTTGAGGCCGACATCATCGCCGGCTTCCTGCGTATACCAGGCGGAGTTGATGAATTCCTCGATCTTTTCCGGCTGGAATGGGTGGAGCTTGGTGTAGTCACCGTCGAGAATGACACCGGGCTTGATGTCTGGATGCACGGTCTGGACACGGGACTTAGCCGGGTCGCCGGAGTAAGTGGCGCCGGCCATGCCTACCGCCAGGAAGCTGTCGGAGGAGCGACCGATGTCGAAGTAGTCCTTGTAAACGCTCATGATGGCGACTGCATCTGGGTAGAAGCAGTCATTGACGAACTCCACAATCTCGTCGATCCAGGACTTGATCTGATCAATGCCGACTTGGTTGACCGTCTCAGAGCGTTCCGGGTCGATGGAGCACGCCATGCCTCCGACCAGGAAGTTCGGGTGTGGATTCTTACCGCCGAAGACGGTGTTAATGCGGATGATAGAGCGCTGGAAAGCCAAGGCGTCGAGGTAGTGCGACACTGCCATCAGGTTGGCCTCAGGCGGCAAGCGGTAGTCCTCATGTCCCCAGTAGCCGCCGGTGAAGATGGACAGCTGGCCGGAGTCCACAATGCCCTGCACGGTCTCCTTGACCCGGGCGAAGGTTTCTTCGTTGTTGCCCTTCCACGTCGAGCCGATCGACTGCGCGAACTCAACGGTCTTCTTCGGATCTGCCTCGAGAGCCTTCGTGACATCAATCCAGTCCAGACCGTGAAGATGGTAGAAGTGCACGACGTGGTCGTGAATCTCCTGCGAGCCAATCACCAGGTCGCGAATACGACGTGCCTGCGGGGGCGGTGTCGAGCCAATGGCATCTTCGACAGCGGCAATGGACGCCACCGAGTGAGTACCCGTGCACACACCACAGATACGACCAACGAATGCCCAGACATCGCGAGGATCGCGGTTTTTCACAATGGTTTCGATACCGCGGAACTGAGTAGTCTCACTCCACGCGGTTTTGATCTGGTCTCCCTCGCGTTCCAGCTCAATGCGAAGGTGTCCCTCGATTCGGGTAATCGGGTCGATTACAACTTTTTCCGTAGCCATGTCCTATGCCCCCTTAGTTGTCCTTCGAATCGGATGCTGTCTCGCTCTGCGTGCCTGGTGCGTTTGAAGGAAGGTCGACCATCGGTGGCTTCCGGCCTTCCACACCACCAAACGCAGCCAACACCTTTTCTTCGCCGTTGGAGCGCCTTATCTTCAGTTCCTTCACCAGTGTGAGTCCGCCATGGACCGCGGCACCTGCGGCAGTGGCAGCCAGCAGTCCAACGCCGACCGTGTTCACGCTGGACTCCACTCCAATACCCGGGATTCCCGGCAGCTTGTCGTAGAACGGAGTGAACTGGTCGAAGAAGTCCTTCTCAGTACAGCCAATACATGGGTGACCAGCACCAATTGGCCAACCGGACTTAAGGTTCCACTGCACGATTGGGCATGGGCTAAACGTGGATGGCCCCTTACAGCCGACCTCGTAAAGGCACCAGCCGTTTCGTGCGCCTTCGTCGTCGAAGGTTTTCACGAACTGACCGGCATCGTAATGCGCACGACGCGGGCAGGAGTCGTGAATACGCTGGTCATAGGCAAACTTTGGCCGCCCCTCAGCGTCGACCTCCGGTGTCTTGCCATAAGTGAGTACGTACGTCAGGGTGGCCGTAATCACCTCACCAATCGGCGGACAACCAGAGACGTTAATCACCGGCTTGTCCTTGATAATCTCATCGACACCCTTGGCACCGGTCGGATTCGGCTTAGCAGCCTGGACAGAACCCCAGACTGCGCAGGCACCAACGGCCAGGATTGCCGTGGCCTTCTCAGCGGCCTCGAGCAGCACCTGTTCTGCCGACTTACCGCCAATGGTGCAGTACGCACCGTTCTCGCCGGTCGGAATCGAGCCATTGACCACCAGAATGTGATCCTCGGCATTCATGTCGTCCAAAGCCTTTTCAGCCGCATGCCCGGACGGTGCCATGAGCAGCTCGTTGTAGTCCATCGAAACCAGGTTCAGCACCACATCTTCAGCAGTGGTGCCTCCGGAACGCAATACGGATTCCATACATCCGGTACATTCCTGCAACTGCAGCCAAGCCACCTTCGGCTTCTTTACAGCCGAGAGCTTATCTGCGATTTCCTCCGCCGAGGGAGTCAGTGACTGCGCCGCAGCCTCACCGACATTCGGAGTTCCGGCGGCAAAAATTGCCGCCATAGTGCCACAAAACTTCATGAAACTGCGCCGTGAGACACCAGCTCTAGCGAGGTTTTCGCCGAGGGTCCCTTCCTGCCAATTCGCGCCACTAATCATTTTTTCGCTGCGCCTTCTGCTTAGTTATTAGGAATATTGGTTTCGAGGTTTTACAACTACCAAGGCCCATTGCCTATACATGGCCAAGTATAGCGACCTAAGAACAACCTGAATAATGGTGCTGCGCTGCGGTTATAACAAAATAATATGCAAGATAAATGTTGCGTAAATATAGCTCCAGGTACAGGTAGTGAACGTGAAAAACCGCCGCAGATTACAGCGGGATATCACCTATCCCCCACTAAGGTGGAGCGAAGCGAGGGGGGGGTAACGGGGCCGTCGTCAAGCATGCCGTGACGCCCCCATTGCTTCACGACGGCCCCGGCGCGCGCTTAATCAACCAGCGCAGGGTTGACCCAACGGAGCCATTCGTCGATGCCCTCCCCGGTCTTAGCGGAGACCTCAATCACCTTCACGCCTGGATTGACCTTTTCCAGGTTGGCGCGGAAGAGCTCCATGTCGAAGTCAAGGTACGGGGCAAGGTCCATCTTGTTGATAACCACCACCTGTACAGAGCGGAACATCACCGGGTACTTGACCGGCTTATCCTCCCCCTCGGTGATGGAGTAGACCATTGCCTTGCGAGTCTCACCGACCTCAAACTCAGCCGGACAGACAAGGTTTCCCACATTTTCAATCATGACCAGGTCAAGCGTGGACAGATCCAGCCCCTCGAGCGCGCGGGAGACCATCGGGGCGTCCAAGTGGCATTCACCACCGAATCCGTTGCCCGTGTTCAGCAGCGAAATCTGTGCCCCATAACCCTCCAGGCGGTCGGCATCGAGAGCCGTCTCAATATCGCCCTCGATAATGCCGACGCGCAGCTTTCCCTGCGCAGCCGCCAGTGTCTTCTCCAACAGCGCAGTCTTGCCTGAACCCGGGGAGCTCATCAGGTTGATGGCTTCCACGCCATGCTCAGCAAGCAGCTCGCGATTATGCTCCGCGCGGTGGTCGTTCTCGCTGAAGATGTCCTCGAGGATGGTCACGCGTTCCACGCCGGTTTCATAACCCGAGTGGTCGCCGTGGCTAGTGTCATCGGGATCGGCGAGATGAACGTGGTCATGGCCGTGATGGTGGTCATGGTCGTGGTCATGATGATGGTGGTGATGGTGGTGTGCGTCATCGCCGTCATGCCGGTGGAAACGTCCCATGATAAAACCGTCTTTCCTACTTGTGCGTGTCGACGTCGATGTCGACGATTGTGAACTCTTCCCCCGAGATTACGCGTCCCGGCTTTCCACACGTGGGGCACAGCAGGCCGTCGAGTGGCCCCACCTGTTCGCGATGCCCGTGCGCGCATTCGACAACCGCAGGTACCCAGTCAATATCCAATTTCGCGTCCCCCAAACCGGTATCGCGACTGACGAAATCCCACGCGTATGAAAGGGTTTCTGGCACAACCTGCCGTAGAGCGCCTATCCGCAGGTGCACAGTGCGTACAGTTCGACCTTCGGCTGCTCTCGTGACAACCTTCGCTAACTGCATGCTCAACGCTACTTCGTGCACAATCTCCAAACTAGCAGTGCGAACGGACCCGAGCCGCTTACGTAAAGTTGAATGCATGGAAAAGGCAGGCGCGACCGGGGCGGGGATGGGTACGAGCATTCAACGCATTCGCTGGCGTATCGAAGGTATCGTCCAGGGGGTCGGATTCCGCCCTTTTGTCGCCACCATCGCCCGGCGCGCGGGTCTCGTCGGCTTCTGTGGCAACGATGAGCAGGGCGTATTCATCGAGGTAGAAGGCACGTCGGACGCCCTCGCTGCCTTCCGCAGCCAGCTTTTCACCGAACTGCCGGCGCTTGCCCGCATCATCAATCACTCCGCCGAGCACATCGCGACACTGGGCCATGAGCGCGAGTTCACCATCGTGCCCTCTCGCCACAGCTACTCCGGCCGCGCACTGCTTCCGCCCGACACTGCACTGTGCCCGGACTGCCGCCGTGAGTTTTTCGACCCTACCAACCCGCGCTACCTCTACCCTTTCATCTCCTGCACCAACTGCGGACCGCGCCTGTCCATCATCACTGAACTGCCCTACGACCGCCCGCGCACCACTATGGCGGCCTTTCCGATGTGCACCCCGTGCGAGCGCGAGTACACCGACCCCACCGACCGCCGCTATCACGCTCAGCCAATCAGCTGCTTCGACTGTGGCCCGCGTCTGAGCTGGCACGATGCAGGCGGCACCACCACCGCCACCTCCCGCGAGGAGGTTCTCGCGCTCTTTCGTCGCGCACACGCACTGCTTGACGACGGCGCCCTGCTCGCCGTCAAAGGTATTGGTGGTTTTCACCTGGTCTGCGATGCCACCAATGACGCTGCCTGCGAGAAACTACGGATGCGCAAACGTCGACCCGACAAACCGTTGGCGGTAATGGCCCCCACTGTTGACACTGCTGCCCAACTGGTTGAGTTAACTGAGCAGGAGAAGCGTTTCCTCGACTCCCCTGAGGCACCGATTGTGATTGCACCGAAGCAGCGGTCGGGGCCGCTTTCCAATCTCATCGCACCGGGCCTCGACAGCTTCGGGATTATGCTTCCGTACTCAGGCATTCACCTGCTGCTTTGCGATCGCCCGCTCGTGGTCACCAGCGGCAACCTCAGTGGCGAGCCCGTGTGTACCGACAATGTCGATGCGCTGAAGAAACTCGGTCACATCGCCGACGCTTTCATCCTCCACGACCGCGAAATCCACGTACCCGTTGAAGATTCGGTTTTCATCGGCACCGCCCCATCACGCCGGTCCCGCGGCTTCGCTCCCGTCCCCGTTTCAATCACGCCCACCGATTCTCGTAGCCACACTGGCCCTGGCCCTGGCACTGACACTGGCCCTGGCACCAGCGCCCGGAACACGTCCCAACCCACCATTTTCGCGACCGGCGGAGAGCTGAAGAACACTTTCGCTATCGCGCATGGGGACCTCGCTCACGTCTCCGCGCACATTGGCGACATGGGTTCGTGGGCCAGCCAGAAGGCCTACCAGAGAGCAGTTGACCAGCTCCTTTCCATGCGCGATGCGACCCCGGATCTTGTCGTCTGCGATCTTCATCCGGGCTACGCCACTACCGCCTTCGCCGAACGCTTCGCCGCCGAGCACGACATCGAACTCCTCGCAGTTCAGCACCACTTCGCACACGCGCTCTCCCTACTCGCGGAGCACCGTCTCCTCTCCCCCAATGCGGGTCGCGCCGTCGTCGCCACCCTCGACGGCACCGGCTACGGCACTGATGGCACCATCTGGGGCGGCGAGATCCTCACGCTCAGTCGCAGTTCCGCAAACTGGGAACGCACCTGGCACTGCCCCACTTTCCCGTTGGTCGGCGGAGATCGCGCCGTCACACACCCGTGGCGGCTCGCCCTCGGTCTCACTCACGCATGGGAGCTTAACGACGACCACCTTGTGCGCAACCTCTCCAACGAGCGCGAAGTAGCCCTGGTTAAAAGCCAGTTGGCGACGGGAGTTGGCACAGTGCAAACTTCATCTCTCGGCCGCATATTCGATGCCGCCGCAGCACTGCTGCTTCCTCGCTGGCGCGGTGGCGGAGCCATCAGCTACGAGGCGCAAGCGGCCATGGTGTTGGAGGCAGCGGCGACTCGCTACGTGAGGTCACATGCGGAAGCGCTTGGAGCGGTCAGTTCAGAGACCAAGCCAGTGCCCTTCCAGGACGTCATTCGGGAAGCGGTAGCTTCGCCTGACGCTGAGCAGGCCGCATTTGTGTTTCACGGTGGGGTCGCGGGTGTCGTCGGCAAGCGATTGGTGCAGGCTGCGGAGGAAGCCGGCACCGATGTTGTCGGCGTCAGCGGGGGTTGCGCGAATAATGCGCTGTTGATGGAGCTGCTGCGGCGCGAAGTTGCAGCTGAGGGCATTACTCTGTTGCAGCATCAAATTGTGCCGCCGGGCGATGGCGGATTGAGTCTTGGTCAGGCGGTGGCCGGCCGCCTGCTGGCGGCAACGGGCATGGATGTCTAGCAGATGCGCGGCAGCGGGTCGCCGACCAACATGTCCACCATGCGGGTGCCACCGAATCCGGTGACCAGTACCACGGAAGCGGCGGGCTCGTCCTCGATGGAGCCGATATCACAAGCCTCGGAAGCCCCGGCTGCGTGGAGCGCACTGAGCGCTGCCTCGGATTGCCCGGCGGGGACAACGGCGACGAAGGTGCCTTCATTGGCGACGTAGAGCGGATCTATGCCGAGCATGTCACAGGCGCCACGGGTCATTTCACGGACCGCAATGGAATCGTCGTCAAGTACGACACCAAGACCGGTGCCACGGGCGAGCTCGTTGGCGACCGTGCCGAGGCCGCCACGAGTGGCATCGCGCATCCAGCGAGTGCCGGGGGCAGCTTCAAGTAGTGCCTCGACCAGGCCGTTGACGGCACGGGTATCGGACTCGATAGGCGCGGCCAGAGCCAAGTCGCCGCGGGCGAGCATGACGGCCATGCCGTGATCGGCGATTGGACCGGAGACGAGGATGCGGTCTCCGGCCTCGATGTTTGCGTAGACAGATCCTTTCGTAGCGGCACCGGCGTAGTCGCCGCGGACCACGCCCATCCCGGCCGTGGTGATGTAGACCTGGTCACCTGCGCCCTTCGGCACAACCTTGGTGTCGCCGGCGACGATGCTCACCCCTGCGGCATCGGCAGCGACGCGCATACTCGCCACAATGCGGCGCAGAGTCGCAATCTCCAGCCCCTCTTCCAGAATGAACGATGCGGTCAGCGCCAGGGGCCTGGCTCCAGCTACCGCCAGATCGTTAATCGTGCCGTTGACGGCCAAATCCCCGATGTCGCCGCCCGGGAACTCGATGGGATTGACCACATAGGAGTCGGTGGACATTGCCAACCGCGCCCCACCATGTGCAGAAGCTGCCGCAGCCTCGACGACGGCTTCGGCAGCGAACAGCCCGGAGTCGCCACCCTGCCCTAAAATTTCATTGCCATAGGCGTCGAAAAAGACCTGTTCAACCAGAGCTGCGGAGGCCTTTCCACCGGAGCCGTGTTGCAAGGTGACGTAATCGTCGAGAAGCCTGAACGGACGTGCCCGAACGCGACCAATATTGGTGTTTACCTTGGCTTCGTTGGTGTTCAGACGATTCTTCGGCTGCATGCTCACTATCCCTAACTTCACAGCTGGTGGCGGACAAAACTGCTTGCGTCACTCGTCCTTCGAAAACGAGGTTCGCTGCCTCTGATGGTAGTCTCGATAAGTATTGCAAACGAGGAGAAGCGTATGTGTCTTGGTGTCCCTGCCGTCATCACAGAAGTCCACGATGCTGCCCGTGCAACAGTGGAAATTGGTGGCGTCGCACGCATGATTTCCACCGATTTACTTGTTGACGAGAACCTCACCGCCGGTGACTGGGTTCTCGTACATGTCGGTTTCGCCATGAGCAAGATCGACGAGGAAGAAGCCAGACTTTCGCTCCAGCAAATCAAACAGCTAGGCGGCGACACTTACGAGGATGAGCTGGAATCCTTCTCATCGTCACAGATCAACTGAGGGGCTGGACGGCACCATGAAATACGTTGACGAATTCCGCGACCCCGCCGCTGCGAAGAAGCTGCTCGCACGCATTGAACGCGAGGCCACCAAGCTGGAAAAGCCCATCGCGCTGATGGAAGTCTGTGGCGGGCACACGCACACCATTTACCGTTACGGCTTGGAAAACCTCCTACCCGAGAACATCGAGCTGATCCACGGGCCCGGCTGCCCCGTCTGCGTCATCCCCATGGGCCGCGTCGACGATGCCATTTGGCTGGCACAGCAAGAAGACGTCATTTTCACGACCTTCGGCGACATGATGCGTGTTCCGGGGTCCGAAACGTCGCTGATGCAGGCACGTGCGCGCGGCGCCAATGTGCGCTTTGTCTACTCGCCTCTCGACGCGCTGAAGATTGCCACCGATAACCCCGATAAGCAGGTCGTTTTCTTCGCCGTCGGGTTTGAGACAACCGCCCCGTCGACTGCCGTGACCGTTGAGGCCGCGCGCCGGCAGGGGGTGGAAAACTTCTCCGTATTTTCCAACCACGTACTCATCGAGCCGCCACTGCGCGCCATCGTCAACGGCGGCGAAACCAAGGTCGATGGTTTCATCGGCCCAGGTCACGTGGCTACAACCACCGGCACGGACGCCTTTGAGTTCCTGCCGCGCGAGTTTAATCTGCCAGTGGCGGTCACCGGTTTTGAGCCATTGGATGTGCTCCAGGCCGTCGTCATGCTGCTGGATCAATTCGTCAGCGGCGACGTTGCTGCCGGTAAGTCGCGGGTGGACAACCAGTACGCGCGCGTCGTTCGCTCCTCCGGCAACACCACCGCGCAGAAACTTATGGACCGCGTCTTTTCTCTCCGCGACACCTTCGAGTGGCGTGGCCTCGGCTGGATTGAAAACTCCGGCCTCGGCATCTCTGAGGAATACGCGGCATTCGACGCCGAGCGTCGTTTCCAGGTGCCGGGGCGCCGTATCCCAGATCCCGTGACCTGCGAATGCGGTTCTGTGCTCACCGGCCACATCAAGCCCTGGCAGTGCGCGGTCTTCGGCACTGCCTGCACCCCGGCGACCCCCATCGGCACCTGCATGGTCTCCCCCGAAGGCGCTTGTGCGGCGTACTACAACTTCGGCCGCATCGATCGGAAGGTCACCGAGAACCTGGCGAAATCTCGCCGCTAGTTACTCCGTAATTCCCGCTCGCGCGAGCGCTGCCACGGCTTGCTTTACGACGGGCGCGTCAATCATTTCACCATCGAGCTGGAAGGCGCCGGTATGCGTTCCAGCGTGCTTGACAATCTCCCGGGCGCGGGCCAGCGTTGCGTCCGACGGCTTGTATGCCTTACGCACCGGTGGCACCATCGCCGGGTGAATACAGGCAGTAGCCAGGAATCCGCACCCCACTGCGTCGAGTGCCTCGAGATACTGGCCACGCTCATCCCGGAAATCAGCGTGAATGGCATCAATGGCGGCAATGCCCGCTGCAGCTGCATGGACCTGAACAAGTGCTCGCGCCAGACGCTGCGGGTCTCGGTAGTGGCGACGTGGGTTTTCATCCACACTCTGCCGCGAGGACACCCCGCCGAGTTCGGCGGTCAGGTCTTCGGCACCCCAGAACAGACCCACAACGTCCGGGTGCGTGGCAATC
The DNA here is from genome assembly GCF_039907185.1 of Corynebacterium sp. c8Ua_99. NCBI lineage: Bacteria > Bacillati > Actinomycetota > Actinomycetes > Mycobacteriales > Corynebacteriaceae > Corynebacterium > Corynebacterium sp. c8Ua_99. The sequence continues at coordinate 28,458 of NZ_JASBOG010000009.1, read as the reverse complement.
TGCTGGATATTAATCATGGCCTGCGGGGTTTCAATCATCGCGATGATCTTCAACCCCTCGAGCTCTGCGGGGATGGAGTCTCGAATCTTGGGCACCATGACGATGTCGTAATCACATGCACGGGCAAAGGCGACATCCTCCGCGAAGGTCGGAGTCCCGGGACCGGTGATCCGAAGAATAGTCGTCTCCGGGTCGAGCGGATTGTTGATGATGTTCGCACGTGCCTGCTCGTGATTGTCAACGGCAGCGCCGTCTTCCAGGTCAATGATGACCATGTCCGATCGTTCAGCAGCTTTCTGGAAACGTTCCGGACGGTCAGCCGGGGCGAAGAGTAGCGCCGGGCCAGAGGGAAGCCAAGGGAAGGTCTGTTCACCATCGAGGGAGCTAAAGCCTGTCATAGCTCCTAACCTAATTGAAAACTCGAATCACCTTCGCGCAGGGGCTCCCCCAGGAGACAACAAAACCCGCGTTGTGGCATCCATAGAGTGGAAACCACAACGCGGGCTTGCTGAGTTTTTCAGCCTTTCGCGATTAGTCGCGGTACAGCAGCAGCGCATCGCCCTGACCGCCGCCACCGCACAGGGACACACCAGCGCGACCCGAACCGCGACGGTTCAGCTCCATCGCAGCGGTCAGAGTCAGGCGGGCACCAGAGCAGCCAATCGGATGGCCGAGGGCAATCGCGCCACCGTGGATGTTGGTCTTCTCCAGCGGGTAGTCCAGCTCACGCAGGGACTTGACGGCCACCGCACCAAATGCCTCGTTGATCTCGATGAAGTCGAGCTCCTGCGCGTCCCACTCAGCGCGACGCAGGGCCTCCTTCAAAGAGTCCGCAGGCTGAGCGTGCAGGGAGTTATCCGGACCTGCGGTCTGGCCAGCCTTGCCCACAACTGCGAGGTAGTCCAGTCCGTGCTTTTCTGCGTAAGCACGCGATGCCAGCACAACTGCTGCGGCACCGTCGGAAATCGGCGAGGAGTTACCGGCAGTGATGGTGCCGTTTTCCTTCAGGAAGACCGGGCGCAGCTTAGCCAGGGTCTCCACCGTGGTCTCCGGGCGAATGCCCTGGTCGGTGTCGACAACTACCGGGTCACCCTTGCGCTGCGGAATCTCGATTGGAGCGATTTCCTGCGCGAAAACACCGTCTTCCTGCGCCTTAGCCGCACGCTGGTGAGAAGCGGCCGCAACCTCGTCCTGCTGCTCGCGGCTAATGCCGAGGTCGCTGTTCGGACCGTCGGTAAGCGTACCCATGGACACACCATCGAAGGAGTCGACCAGACCGTCGCGCTCCAAGGTGTCCTCCAGCTTCAGCGCACCGAAGGACTTGCCCTGACGAACACCGCGTGCAACGTGCGGAGCGTGCGTCATGGACTCCTGACCACCTGCAACAACGACGTCTGCATCACCGAGACGAATCAAGCGAGCGGCGTGAATGACAGCGTTTAGGCCCGAGAGGCAGACCTTGTTAACGATCTCAGCAGTCGTATTCCATGGCAGACCCGCCTTAATGGCGACCTGTCGAGCCGGGTTCTGGCCAGCACCTGCGAGAATCACCTGGCCCAGAACGACGTGCTGAACCTCTTCCGGGGCAACACCGGAACGCTGGACAGCGTGCTTGACAGCATGAGCGCCAAGTTCGACGGAAGTAAGCGGTGCCAGCTGACCGAGCAGCTTGCCCTGCGGGGTGCGGGCACCAGCGAGGATAACGACATCATTCGGGCTGGGAGCTGGAAGGTTACTCATGGATGGATTCTCCTAAGTCAAAACTGATGAGTGTGGACTGACCATGATTGCTGCGTATTTAATTCTCGAGGTCAACCACGTATGCGGCTTCGGTGTTGGCCTCGATATCTGCCAGCGTCACCCCAGGTGCCAGCCTGCGTAGCACCAGGTGATCATCAGCGACATCGAAGCTTCCCAGGTTGCTAATAATCCTTTTCACTACTTTTGCACCTGTGAGGGGCAGTTCGCAGGCTTTTACCAATTTTGGTTTGCCATCTTTGGAAACATGATCGGTCAAAACCACCACTCGAGGGGTACCGGCGACCAAGTCCATCGCACCGCCCATGCCCTTGACCATCTTTCCCGGAATCATCCAATTGGCCAGGTCACCGCACTGGCTCACCTCCATCGCACCCAACACGGCCATTTTCACGGCACCGCCGCGAATCATGCCGAAACTGGTGGCGGAGTCGAAGATTGCCGCGCCCGGCACCAATGTCACGGTCTGCTTCCCCGCATTGATGAGGTCAGCATCCTCTTCGCCTTCATATGGGAAGGCACCCATTCCCAGAATTCCGTTTTCACTCTGCAGCAGAACGCGCACGCCTTCGGGAATATGGTTTGCCACCAGTGTCGGAATGCCGATACCCAGATTCACATAGTCGCCATCGCGCAGCTCTTCAGCGGCCTGCTGTGCCATCTCGTCACGGCTCCAGCCCTTGTCCATAATTGTCTTCGCAGGTGCCATTTAAATCTCCTCCCCTGCTGCCGCGTCACCGGCATCGTGGCTGGAATCGGTATTGCGTGGCCGAGTTGTGCGCTTTTCAATGAGCTTCTCGCGTCCGTCACCGCGAACGATGTGCTGGATATACACACCCGGAGTCATCACCAGATCCGGGTCGATCTCGCCGCGGCCAAGCAAGTACTCCACCTCTGCAACGGTCACCTTGCCGGATGCTGCGCACAGCGGGTTGAAGTTCTGCGCGGTCCGGCGATAGACAAGGTTGCCGTCAATATCGCCGTGGTAGGCGTGCACCAGGCCGATGTCGGCAACGATGCCACGCTCCTGCACGTAGGTCTGTCCGTCGAAGTCGGCGTGGGGCTTGCCCTCTGCAACGAGCGTGCCGACGCCGGTTGCGGTGTAGAACGCGGGAATACCTGCGCCACCTGCGCGAAGACGCTCTGCCAGAGTGCCCTGTGGGGTGAACTCCACCTCGATTTCTCCTTCGAGGTACTGGCGAGCAAACTCCTTGTTCTCGCCGACGTAGGAGGCCACTACCTTTGCCACCTGCTTGTTCTCCAGCAGAATGCCGAGCCCAGTACCGTCAATGCCCATGTTGTTGGACACGATGGTGAGGTCTTTTGCCCCGGAGTCGCGCACGCCCTCGATGAGGGTATATGGCACACCGCAAAGGCCGAAACCGCCGACTGCCAGGGTCATTCCATCAGTGACGAGGCCTGCGACAAGCTCGCGACCGGTCTGATCAGTTGTTTTTGACATTGTTCTACACCCAGCCCAGGATTCGCGGAGCCATCTCACGCATCTCAACCTTGCGAACCTTGCCCGACGCGGTCATCGGAAACTCCTCGACGACGTGGACGTAGCGCGGAATCTTGTGACGCGACAGCTTTCCGTGGGCAAAGGCCGCCACGTCCTCAGCGGTGAGGTCTTCCACATCGTCGTGCAGAATTACCCATGCCATGATTTCTTCGCCATACTTGTCATCCGGCACGCCGATGACCTGTGCATCGACAACAGCCGGGTGAGCGAACAGGAACTCTTCAATCTCGCGCGGGTAGATGTTCTCACCACCGCGGATGAGCATGTCCTTGATACGTCCGGTGATGGACAGGTAGCCCTCGTCGTCAAGCACACCCAAGTCGCCGGTGTGCATCCAGCCGTCGGCGTCGATGGCCTCGGCAGTCTTTTCCGGGTGCTCCCAGTACTCCTTCATCACGGAGTATCCACGGACGACGACCTCGCCCTGTTCACCTCGTGGTAGGGTCTCGCCGGTTTCTTCACAGATGATGCGGGCTTCCAGGTGCGGCATGATCTGCCCGACGGTGTTGACGCGCTTTTCCAGCGGGGAATCCGCGCGGGTCTGGAAGGACACCGGCGAAGTCTCGGTCATGCCGTAACAGATGGCAATCTCACGCATATTGAGCTTGTCCATCACATCACGCATGGTCTTCGACGGGCACGAGGTACCTGCCATCACACCTGTGCGCAGCAGCGACAGGTCGTAAGGGGAGCCGTATTCCTCCTGGTCGTGGGCTTCTTCAAGCTCATTGATGAACATCGTCGGCACGCCGTAGAGGCTGGTGGCCTTAGCCGAGTGCACAGCCTTGAGCGTTTCACGCGCCTTAAACGACGGAGCCGGAATGACAATAGCGGCACCGTGGGTGAAGGCAGCGAAGGTGCCAATCACCATGCCGAAGGTGTGGAAGAACGGCACCGGCACACAGATGCGGTCGGCCTCGGTGTAGCCCAACAGCTCACCGATGAAGTAACCATTGTTCAGCAGGTTGCGGTGCGTCAGCGTAGCGCCCTTGGGAAAGCCTGTCGTGCCCGAGGTGAACTGGATGTTGATCGGATCATCCGGCTTCAGCTGGGAGGTGTACTCGCTCAGGTCATCGATTTCGCTGTGCATGTGCTCGTACCACTCGGAGGAGCCGAAGTAGATGACCTTGTCCAGGCGCACACCGCGCTGCTTGGAGGCCTCGATCAGCATGGTTCGGTAATCGGAGTCCTTGTAGCGGCGGGCGGCAAACACCATACGCACACCTGCCTTTTCCAACACGTAGTTCAGCTCGTGCTGGCGGTAAGCCGGGTTGATGTTGACCAGCACCAGGCCGATGTGGTGGCAGGCGTACTGCACCACGGTCCACTCCCAGCGGTTGGTGGACCAAATGCCGATACGATCTCCTGGACGGTAGCCCTCACGGATGAAAGCGCTGGCCAGACGCAGAACTCGGTTGTAGAAACGCTCAAAGGTAAAGGAGACATCCGCGTAGACGTCAACGACGGCGTCGCGAGACGGGAATTTCTCCACAATCGCACGCAGGTTCTCACCGAGAGTCTCATCGCGAAGTGGAGCGGCACCTTGCTCGACACCGGCGCCGAACACGTGGCTCATCTTGTTGCCATCGGCATCGACAACATCCTTGCCGTATGGTGCCGGCACAGTGGTGAAGCCCTCCGGCAGCTTCGAAGGATCAGCAGTGCGCTGTTCTGCGTGGTTCTTCAATGTCGCGGTCATGGGGAGATCTCCTTGGTTTAAGTGACTCCGCATAGTGCGGAGTGTGAGAGGGAATTGTGTTCTTTAGGGGGGATAAATCAGTGGTAGTTACCGGCTGTGGGACTAACCGGTTACAGCGGCTCGCCGAGCAATGGCTTCTGCTTGACGGAAGAGCGGCGCATCCACCATCTGGCCGTCTAAACTGAAGGCACCGGTGTTCTTTTCCGCTTCCGCCAAGAGCCGACGCGCCCAGTCAATCTCCTCGTCGCTAGGGCGATAAGCCTGGCGGATTGTCGGGACCTGACCTGGGTGAATACAGACGGTGGCAGCGAATCCCAACGCAGCGGCATCGGCTGCCTCCGCAGCTAGCCCATCCGCGTCGGAGATATTGACGTAGATGGAATCCAGACTGGCCTTACCGTGCGCCGCTGCCGCCAGGTGAACGTGGCTGCGGGTATGTACCGCCACACTGCGGTAGCTGCCCGCATAGATACGGCCCGGCGCGAGTGCAGCCTCTGCTTCGCTAAAGCGTGATGACGTTCCCGCCAAGCCCGCCACCAGGTCCTCTGCGCCCCAGAACAGCGCAACGACGCCATCGGCCTGCGCCAGCTCTTCGGCGCGCATGACCCCAAGCGGAGTTTCGATAAGGGCAATGACCTGGGTCTTCTCCCCCAGTGCCGCTACCAACTCATCCACTTGCTGCGCCGAGGAAGCCTTGGGCAGCATCACCTGGCGGAAAGCGGTGCCACGCAGCATGTCAATATCCGCTGCGTAGTCCTCAACCTCCGGTGGATTGACACGCACAATGGTGCGGGCCGGATCGAGGTCACAGGAGACGATAGCCTCGCGGGCAGCCTCACGGTTTTCTGCGCGACAGCCGTCCTCCAGATCCAGAATCACCATGTCGGCGCGGTCAGCAGCTTTGCCGAATCGCTCTGGCCGATCGGCCGGCGCAAACAGAATTGCAGGGCCCAGCGGCTGCCAGGAGTTATGCGTAGACATGAGCCACTCACTTCCCCGCTGAAGCTGCGTTCTCGGAGCCGTCGTCAAGCGAAGTCGGTGCGCATTGGACGAGCGTGGAACGGACTGCGCGGCAGACGACGGTGCCGTCCTGGTTGCGTCCGATGTGCTCGAGCTCGACGATGCCCTGGTTGGGGCGGGACTTGGACAGGCGCTTGTTACGGCAGACGGTCTCTGCGTACAGGGTGTCGCCGTGGAACATCGGTGCGGGAAACGCCACTTCGGTGAAGCCGAGGTTGGCGACGATGGTGCCGAGCGTCAGCTGCCCGACAGACAGCCCGACAACCGTCGACAGCGTCCACATCGAATTGACCAGGCGCTCGCCTCCGAATCCCGGCTGCTGGCTCGACCAGTGCGCATCCAGATGCAGTGGCTGGGTGTTCATGGTCAGCGTCGTGAAGAGGACGTCATCGGTTTCAGTGACGGTTCGCCCCGGACGGTGCAGGTAACGCGCGCCAACCTCGTACTCTTCGAACCACAGTCCGCGCTGGACGACGTCGTGGGTGACTTCGGTTGCGTTGTTGTCAGCCATTTTTACAGCCCCAATCCGCGCGCGATCAGCATGAGCTGCACTTCTGTGGTGCCCTCGCCGATCTCCAGGATCTTGGAGTCGCGGTAGTGGCGTGCCACGCGGTACTCGTTCATGAACCCGTAGCCGCCGAAAATCTGCGTCGCGTCGCGCGCGTTGTCCATCGCAGCCTCCGAGGCAATCATCTTGGCGATGTACGCTTCACGACGGAACTCTGCGCCCGCGGCCATCTTTGCGGCTGCGTCGTACCACGCCATACGTGCGGCATGCGCACGCGCTTCCATTCGTGCGATCTTGAAGGAAACGGCCTGGTACTCACCAATCGCACGGCCCATGGAGTGGCGCTCCTTGGCGTGGCGGACCGACTCATCAACACAACCCTGCGCAGCACCGGTGGCAAGCGCTGCGATTGCGACACGCCCCTCGGCCAAGATGGACAGGAAGTTAGCGAAGCCGCGACCACGGGTGCCCAGCAGGTTCTCCTGCGGGACGCGAACATCGGTGAAGGTCAGTGGGTGGGTGTCGGAGGCATTCCAACCGACCTTGTCGTAAGCCGGTTCCGCGACAAAGCCCTCCGTGCCACTCGGCACGATGATGGTAGAAATCTCCTTCTTGCCATCTTCCTTCTGGCCGGTGACTGCGGTGACAGTAACCAGCGAAGTAATATCCGTGCCGGAGTTGGTGATGAACTGCTTGGCGCCGTTGATGACGAAATCATCGCCGTCTTCACGGGCTGTGGTGCGGGTGGCGCCGGCGTCGGAACCTGCATCCGGCTCGGTGAGACCAAAGCCAGCGAGCTTCTTACCAGCAGTCAGCTCGGGCAGGTAGATCTCCTTCTGCCTGTCATTGCCGAAGTGGAAGATTGGCATGGCGCCCAAACCAACGCCGGCTTCCAGGGTGATAGCGACCGACTGATCGACTTTAGCCAGCTCCTCCAGGGCGATACCGAAGGACAGGTAGTCACCGCCCATGCCACCGACTTCCTCGGGGAATGGCAGACCGAACAGGCCCATTTCGCCCATCTGCGAGACAACCTCGTACGGGAAAGTGTGGTTGCGGTCGTGCTCGGCGGAAACCGGGTCGACAACTTCGTTGGCAAATTCGCGAACTACTTTCTGCAGTTCCACGTATTCGTCGTCGAGGATGGCGGTTGCAATCTTGGTGCTTTCGGACATGATGAGTGCTCCTTAAAAGATTTTGTAGGTGTGGGACTTGATTGGCGTTAGACCTGGTTGGTGCGTTTCGTGTGGGTTTTTATTCCTCGGCTTCGGCCACAGTGATGACCGCCAGTTGCTGGTCACCGGTGACCTGATCGCCCGGCGCGACGGTGAAGCTAACCTCACCTGCAATTTCGGCAGTGAGAGTGTGCTCCATCTTCATGGCCTCCATGACCAACAGAGCCTCACCAGCTTCGACGCGGGCTCCCTCCTCCACCGCCAACGCGATAATCGCGCCGGGCATCGGAGCTTGGATGACGCCAGAGCCGCCTGCATCGGCTTCGGCACCGGTGGTGACTACCTCGGTGCGGGGCAATACCCAGGTGCCGTGGGCACCGGCGACGACGTACTCTTCGTGGTTCGCCGACCCCGCATTGTCGATGGTCTCGACCAGGAAGTGCTGTGCGACTCCGTCGCGGACGATGCGCAGATGTTCCCCGTCGCGAAAGACCGAAACTTTGTAATTTCGCGGTTCTGGAACGTCGATATCTTCGTTCTCCGCTTCGGCCGACAGACCTGCGACTACGTCACCGACAACGACGTCAGCACTCGCCGGGGTGCCCACAATCGAGATCAGACGCGAGTCCTCCCCTGCCCCAAAGCGAATGCGCTGCGCGGCAGGCGCACTGGCACGCCAGCCATCCGGGGTCAGCCACGGTGAGTCGGTGGCTTGTTCAAAGCGGGAAGTCAGCCAGTCCATCGCAGCGGCGAGGTAGACATCGTCCGGTGTTTCGGAGGTGGCGAAGCCTTCCGCCACGCGGTCGAGCAGACCGGTATCAAGATCGCCGGCGCGAACCTCGGGGACGTTCAGCAGGTAGCGACAAAAGTCGATATTGACTCCGACACCTGCGACAACGGTGTCTCCGAGCGCTCGGTCCAACCGCTCGAGCGCCTGCTCACGGTTTTCCCCATGGGAGATGATCTTCATCAACATCGGGTCATAGAGAGATGAGACCTCGGAACCGTCGACAATGCCGGAATCCACCCGGATTCCCGCCCCGCTCGGCTCGACGACACGTGTGACCGTGCCACCGGTGGGCAGGAATCCCGCCGCCGGGTCTTCGGCATACACGCGAGCTTCAATCGAGTGACCGGTGAGAGTTACATCTTCCTGAGCAACCGGCAGTGGGCGTCCCGAGGCAATGTCAACCTGCAGCGCCACCAGATCCAGGCCGGTGACCTGCTCAGTCACGGGGTGCTCAACCTGCAGGCGCGTATTCATCTCCATGAAGAAGAACGACGACGGGTCCTTCGCCGGCACAATGAACTCCACCGTGCCCGCGCCGACGTAGCCGACCGAGCGGGCCGCGTCACAGGCCGCTTCACCAATTGCGCTGCGCGTTTCCTCATCCAGCAGAGGGCTCGGTGCTTCCTCGATGACCTTCTGATGGCGTCGCTGCAGCGAGCACTCACGCTCGCCCAAGTGGATTACATTGCCGTGTTTATCTGCGAGAATCTGCACCTCGATATGCCGCGGGGTGTCGACGAAGTGCTCGATGAACAGGGAGTCATCGCCGAAGGCACCCGCCGCTTCACGACGGGCCGTCGCGAGCGCAGCCGGCAGGTCAGCAGCGTTTTCCACGCGGTGCATCCCCTTGCCGCCACCGCCTGCCGACGGCTTAATCAGTACCGGAAAGCCAATCGATGGGGCTGCCTCAATGAGGTCCTCGTCGCTAAGCCCGGGGCGAGACAGACCCGGCACGGTGGGAACATCGCGGGCTTCGACGGCAGCGCGGGCGGAGATTTTGTCACCCATGGTGTTGATGGCACTGGCCGGTGGGCCAATGAATTCAATACCTGCTTCCTCACAGGCGGTCGCGAAGTCTGCGTTTTCAGACAGAAAGCCGTAACCGGGGTGGATTCCGTCTGCGTCGCAGCGGCGAGCGGCATCGATAATCTTGTCGATAACCAGGTAGGACTCACGTGCCGGAGATGGGCCAATGTGGATGGCCATATCCGCCATGCGGACGTGAGGGGCGTCGGCATCGGCATCCGAGTAGACCGCGACGGAGCGAATTCCGTTGTCACGAAGGGTTCGAATAATGCGGCAGGCAATCTCCCCGCGGTTTGCGACCAATACGGTACTCAGGCTGCCGCCAGCTGCGTGGGGCTGCGTGTTGTGCGCTGTCATGTGCCCTGTGTTTCCTTTCCAGAAAATGCGGTGTCGAGAGTTTTTAGCTGGTTACTACATGCGGAAGACGCCGAAGCCCTGTTCATCCAGGGGCGCGCCACTTGCCACATCGAGGGCCATGCCAAGAATTCGGCGGGTATCTGCGGGATCGATGACACCGTCATCCCACAGGCGAGCCGATGAGTAATAGCAGTGCGACTGGCGCTCAAACTGCTCGCGGATCGGAGCTTCAAACTCCTCCTGCTCTTCCTGCGACCAGCTCTCACCTGAGCGTTCAATCTGGTTGCGACGAACCGTCGACAGCGTCATCGCCGCCTGTGGACCGCCCATGACGGAAATGCGAGCATTCGGCCACATCCAGAGGAAGCGCGGCGAATATGCGCGACCGCACATGGAGTAGTTGCCGGCGCCGAAGGCACCACCGATGACTACGGTGAACTTGGGCACGCGGGTGGTAGCCACGGCGTTGACCATCTTGGCGCCGTGCTTTGCGATACCGCCGGCCTCGTATTCGCGACCAACCATGAAGCCCGTGGTGTTCTGCAGGAATACCAGTGGGATGCCGCGCTGATCACACAGCTCGATGAAGTGCGCGCCCTTCTGCGCAGATTCCGCGAAGAGAATGCCGTTGTTGGCGATAATGCCGACGCGGTGGCCGTGGATGCGGGCGAAAGCAGTGACCAGGGTCGTACCAAATTCGGCCTTAAACTCCTGGTATTGACCTCCATCCACAATAATTTCAATAACCTCGTGAACGTCGTAAGGCACTTTGGCATCGACGGGGACGACATCGTAAAGATCGGTCTGGTTGCGAGTCGGCGAGACGGTGGATTCTGTGTCCCACGGAACTTCCGGGTCCTTGGGGAGCGTTGCGACGATATCGCGGACACGACGCAGTGCGTCGGCATCGTTAACCGCGAGGTGGTCAGTAACGCCGGAGGTCTTGGAGTGCAGTTCGCCGCCACCGAGTTCCTCTGGTGTGACATCTTCACCAGTTGCAGCCTTAACCAGTGGCGGGCCTGCCAGGAAGATGGTGCCCTGGTTTTTCACAATGACCGCTTCATCGCTCATCGCCGGCACATAGGCGCCACCGGCGGTACAGGATCCCATCACGGCGGCAATCTGCGGAATCCCGCGAGCGGAAAGGTTGGCCTGGTTGTAGAAAATGCGACCGAAATGATCGCGATCAGGGAAAACTTCATCCTGGTTGAGAAGCATGGCCCCGCCGGAGTCGACCAGGTAAATGCACGGCAAGTGGTTAAGGCTGGCAATCTCCTGTGCGCGCAGGTGCTTCTTGGCAGTCAACGGGTAGTACGTTCCGCCGGAAACGGTTGCGTCATTGGCTACAACCAGGCAGCGACGACCTTCGATGATGCCAATGCCGGCGATGACGCCAGCAGCCGGAACCTTGCCGCCATACATTTCGTGGGCCGCTAGCGGTGCGACCTCAAGGAAAGGGCTGCCGGGGTCAAGCAGTTGGTTGATGCGCTGACGTGGCAGCAGCTTACCGCGGGAAATATGGCGAGCACGGGCACGTTCGGAACCACCGCGTGCTGTTGTGCTAAGCAGCTCTTTGAGCTCTGCGACGAGCTCTTCGTGGCGCTGTCGGTTGGTCAATGCTGGAGCGTGAGTCATGGGCGAAATACTTTCCGTTAATGACTATTAACTTTCTTGACGAAAAGATTAATGTGACCCCAGTCACCTCACAACAAATTTTGTTTCTTAGACCACACTTTCACCCCCGGAAGTCTTTTATGCAGCTTGAAATACACACCTCTCCCCGAGGTCGCAACATGTTTCCAATAGAGATTTATGTTTCCCCTAGAAATCTGTTTCGGGGGTGAATTCAACTGAATGTGAGCGCCCTGCACCGCACAACAAAGCCGCCTGACCTCACACTGCTGAGCACAGTGAGGCCAGACGGCAGAAGAATGAATACGGATTATTGGTTGTTAATGCCCAGCGCAGCGAGGGCCATCTCAAAGGCATTTTCCCTTGTCGCCTCGGGGCCCGCCCATTTGAGCACATGCCTGGAAGAGTTAATCAACCCAGCGGTGAGCTGGACTTTAAGCTGCGCCTCGTCGGAGGTGAGTTCGGGCTGTAGTTCACGCAGAGCGTCCACCCATAAGACCATGTAAAGACGCTGCAAGGAACGCACTTTTGCGCTCTGCTCTGGCGCCAGATTTCCCCCTTCGCGCTCTTGGACACGAATGCGATCGGGCTCCGTGACTGCAAAATGCACGTGATGCGCAAGGAGGCCCCGAAGAGTCTCCTCTGGCTCCCAATCATTGCTCTTTGCTCGATCGAGAACTGCTCGCGCACCATCGACAAGTCGGATAGAAATATCGATGAGGATCTGCGCCAACAGCTCTTCCTTGCCGCTGAAGTAACGGTAAAGAGCTGGGCCAGAAATGCCGACAGCGGAGCCAACATCCTCCAACCGAGTCTGATGAAACCCTCGGTCGGCCAGGATCGCAGCAGCAGCGGAGAGAATCTCTGCTTCTCGACGCCGTCGCGCTTCGGTTCTACGTGACATAAGCCCTTATGTTAAACGCATTGGAGCCATTTCGTCTGCATAATTATCACCAGCGCCTGCCCTCAGCGTGTGTTCACATAGACCACGGCTCGACAACAGACACACATCCTCGCCCACAGGTCCCCACACGTCCGGGTAGAGAAAAACCGCCGAGGTGACAGTTAGCACCGCGGCGGTTAGCCCCTAATCCAGTAAGGAATTAGTGGAAGAAGTGACGAGTACCTGTCATGTACATGGTGACGCCAGCTTCCTTGGCAGCAGCTATGACCTCTTCGTCACGGATGGAACCACCTGGCTGGACAACTGCCTTCACACCGGCATCAATCAGGACCTGCAGACCGTCAGCGAACGGGAAGAAGGCATCGGACGCAGCGTAGGCCCCCTGAGTACGGTTTTCTCCGTCGGCAAGCGTATTTGCGCGCTCAACGGCGAGCTTTGCGGAGTCCACGCGGTTGACCTGGCCCATGCCGACGCCGACGGTGGCGTTGTTCTTGGACAGCAGGATGGCGTTGGACTTCACAGCGCGGACGGAGCGCCATGCAAACTCGAGCTCAGCCAGCTCTTCAGCATTCAATGCCTCGCCGGTGGCCAGCTCCCAGTTCTCCGGCTTATCACCCTCTGCCTGGTAAGTATCCGGATCCTGGGTGAGCAGACCACCCGAGATAAACTTGTTCTCGGTGGTCGGTGCTTCGTACTCGGCGACGAGAATACGCAGATTCTTCTTGGCCTTCAGCACCTCAACGGCACCGTCTTCGTAGGACGGAGCGACGATGACCTCGGTGAAGATGTCCTTGACCTGTTCGGCCATCTCAACGGAGACCTCGCGGTTGACGGCAATGACACCGCCGAATGCGGACATCGGGTCACATGCGTGAGCTGCGCGGTGAGCTGCGGCGATGGACTCATCCGAGACTGCGATGCCGCACGGGTTAGCGTGCTTGATGATTGCCACACACGGGCGCTCGTGATCCCAGGCGGCACGCCATGCGGCGTCGGCATCCTGGTAGTTGTTGTACGACATCTCCTTGCCGTTCAGCTGCTTGGCGTTTGCCAGCCCCTTGGTACCAATGCGGGTCAGAGTTGCCGACTGGTGAGAGTTCTCGCCGTAGCGCAGCGGAGTCGGAGTGGATCCCTCAGCGCCACCGAGCTGCTCAACAAACCAGTTGGACACAGCTGCGTCGTAATCAGCGGTGTGCAGGAATGCGTCGCGAGCGAACTCACGGCGCTGCTCGAGGGTGAAGCCGCCTTCCTTCACGGCGGTAGCGACATCGCCGTAACGAGCCGGGTCGACGACGATGGCAACCGACGGGTGGTTCTTCGCCGCAGCGCGAACCATCGACGGGCCTCCAATGTCGATCTGCTCCACGCATTCGTCGTAGGAAGCGCCCGAGGCAACGGTCTCCCGGAACGGGTACAGGTTAACGACAACGAGCTGGAAAGCCTCCACACCGAGCTCCTTCAGCTGAGCCAGGTGGTCTTCCTTGCGGGTATCAGCCAGAATGCCGGCGTGAACACGCGGGTGCAGCGTCTTCACGCGGCCCTCGAGGCACTCCGGGAAACCAGTGAGATCCTCAACCGGGGTCACAGGCACGCCAGCTGCAGCAATCTTGCCAGCCGTGGAACCGGTGGAAACGATTTCCACGCCAGCCTCGTGCAGGTCGCGAGCCAGCTCCTCGAGCCCAGTCTTGTCGTAGACGCTAATCAGAGCGCGCTTGATCGGTTTACGCTGCGTGTTGTCGTTGGTCATTTCAGATAAGCCTTTCGTCCGTCACGCTCAATTCCGTGATCGGCAATCGAGTGCAATACATCAACCAGGAGTCGGCGTTCGACAACCTTGATTCGTTCGTGCAGGGTCTCCACCGTGTCGTCGTCCTCGACGGCCACTGGCTGTTGCGCCAGAATCGGCCCGGTGTCCACTCCATTATCAACGATATGCACGGTCGTGCCGGTGACCTTCACCCCGTAGTCAAGTGCATCCGGTACCGCACGCGCCCCTGGGAAGGACGGCAGCAGCGCTGGGTGCGTATTAATGATGCGATTGCTGTAGGCCTCCACAAATGATGGCCCCAGAATGCGCATGAAACCCGCCGAGACAACGATATCCGGCGAAAAACTGTTCACGGCCTCTAAAACACGAATATCCCAACCTTCTCGGTCCTTCTTTGCCTCAGCATCGAAAGGCACCCGAAAAGTTGGGATATTGAGGTTTTGAGCCCTCTCCAGCGCCGGACAATCCTTGTCCGAACCAACCGCGACAATCTGAACCTTTTCAGCGTCCAGCAGTTCCAGCATCGACTGCAAAAGGGAGCCCAGGCCAGAGGCCAGGACTACGATGCGGAGCTGCTTGCTGGAGGAATTATTGTGCGAAATTTCTGCGACGGGCTGTGCTTCAGTCACGGCGTTTAGCTTACCCAGCCCGGCAGAGACCCCAAATTCCGCTCCCCCTAAGTTGGCTTAGCTCTTTTGGCTTGACGACGGTTCCCCGTCGCCGCCTTCCTCCGAGTCTTCGGTGTCCTCATCGGATTCGTCCTCGTCGGTCGCATCTACTTCGCCCGATGCTTCTCCGCCTGCGGCGCTTTCTGAATCCTCTTCAGAGTCGTCCGATTCCTCAGCGTCTTCTGAAGTGTCTTCAGACTCAGCACCGGACTCTGATTCCTCCTCTGTGTCGGACTCGGCTTCGTCTTCGGAGGTCGCTTCATCTTCGGAGGTCGCTACGACTTCCCCGTCGACAATCTCCTCCGACTCCTCCGAACCGCTCCCGTCATTGTCGGACTTATCGGCGTCGCCGGCATCCTCAGCCTCAGCATGACCGTTTCCATCTCCCGCAGGCTTCGGCGGGAACTTCTCGGCGGCCACTTCCGAGACTCCCTTGTCCCTACCAAGTGACGGCACACCGGTCATCGCAACAACCACGATGGCCCCCGGAACAACCAGCCACATCGAGCCGAGCAGTCCAGTCAGCCACCAGGAGGCACCGGCCCACCCAAAGATGCCAACCTCACCGCCGAGCAGCCAAGCCAGCCCCATGAGGAAGATGATCGACCACACGGCAGCGAGAACGACGACCAGGTAGGGCTGCTTCGGTGCAGATTTCTTCAGGAATGCCACGACGCGCCAAGCCGCAACGGCTGGCGGTAGCACAATCAGCACTCCGAAAGCCCAGTGCACCAGCGACTGAGGCATGGCAGCCAAAATCGGCAGCGGTGGCAGCTGAGCCGGGTGCACTGCGAACAGCCCAGCCTCCGCTGGCCCAAACGTCGATTTTCCGCCCACCAGCACACCGACAGCACCGAAGGCCACATTTGGCAGGTACAGCAGCGAGAGGCCGCTGACCGCAACACTTTCACCGACGGTATCCGTGATTGCAAATGTCTCTGCCAGCAACTCTCGATGCCAAATCAGCGAAACGAGTGTCACCACAACACCGGCCAGCCACAGCCATGCCACGTAGCTGCCCGCCAGACGGGCCGACCCGAGCAACCACTCCGGCAGCTTCCGGCGCAGCAGTAGTGCACGCAGCAACCGCTGCCCCATTCCCAGCACCAAGGCCACGAGATTTACAAGCAGCGCGGCTGCAATCGCAAGGCCGAAACTAGGGGTCTGAACGCGGGGAAACACCTTCGACGCGTCGTAAAGCATGAGCCACGCGATGATGGTGAGAACAATGGGCGTGCCCAGATACGCGCCGACCAACGCGCGGACATCCTTGATGCTGATGCGGTCAGCGACTTCGCGGCGTACACGCCAGGCGATGAACAACACCATCAGCACCGCGGGCAGTGCTGGTGTGAGCCCCAGCGTCGTGCCGTTAAAACGGAACGGCGCGAGGTTAAAGATCATCCACATCGACGCGATACTCGCTGGAAGCGGAGACATTCCAGCGCCACTGACGATGACGCCAATCAGAGCTACCGAGATGATGAACAGCAATACGACGCCGTAAGAACCGGCAACAGACAGCCCAAACCGGCGTGTACGAGGCGAGTTAATGAAACGACGGAACCCCGAGGGACGCCCCTTGCGTGACGACGTTCCGGAGCCCCCCGCTTTCATCTTCGTCGTGGCGGCTCGATTGCTGTCGGCACCGACGCTGCGCGCACCGCCAGTCTGACCGGCCTGCGTATTCTGCCATGCGCGGGCAGTGCGCTCGCTGCGGACGCTACGGGAACCCCCGCCGCTGCCACCGGCACCGGTGCGGCTTCGCCGATTTCGATCGCTACCGGAGGAACCTCTCCGCGAATCCGCGCCTTTCACAGTGACATCGTCCTTCCCGCGTCTAATCATTGACAGCTGATTGCCCACCTATATAGATAGGGTGCCACGCAAGGGTGCGTCACAGCCATGGCCATATAGTGCCATACATACAACGCCTCTTTGTTTAGGCATTGCAGAGTCTAATTTGAAGGTACGGATCCCAGGACGGACGGTATCCGTTGAGTCCGATCTCCTTTTGCCCCCTCCCCCCCCCCAAAGTGGCTTCACCTTTGGTTTCCATTTGTCAACGCCGATGGGTTACTTTTTGCCACCCCCGCGACCACACCCTTAGTTCACCCGGAAACTACTTGCCGATCCCCCTACCCAGCCCCTCGATTAAGGGGCATCCGCCATAAATCCCCTGGCAACACACCGGTTGCGCTTCACCGGATCCGTGATACAAGACAACAGCCCCACGGCCACAGCACGGCCCTATTGAACTGAAACTGACGAATCAGCGAACAAGTTCTCTAAAAACAAGTTGCTTGCCCTATATCGAACCGTTATTATCGCAGAAGTTAGATAACAGTTGGGTTACAAAGAGTTTCGTTGGCAGGGAGATTGAAGTGACGTTTTTCAATGCTCGTCGCGGAGGCGGAAAGCACCGCAAGGTAGAGGTTTCCGCAACTTCTCGCGCAGCACTGGTCGCACTGTCCGCATCGACGATCGCTTCCTCCAACGCGGTCGCCCACGCAGCTGAGACCGAGAATAAGGCTCCGGAGAACTCAGCTTCGACTCAGACCCGCGCTGCTCAGCCGAAGAACAACGCTCCGATGGTGCTGGCCTCCAGCTCCTTCAATCCGAGCACTAACCTCAGCGACCACCTCGCTACGGCGTTGCAGTACAACCAGGAGCGCGTTGCTCGCGACCAGGCTGCCCGCGCTCCGAAACTCTCCATCCCGACCGTGGGGCTGCTGACCTCACCGTTCGGTCCACGCTGGGGAACCTTCCACTACGGTGTCGACCTGGCTAACGTCACCAACACCCCAATCATGTCCGTCATGGACGGCACTGTTATCGATGCCGGCCCGGCTCAGGGCTACGGCCAGTGGATTCGCGTTCGCCATGACGACGGCTCTGTTTCCGTCTACGGCCACATCGAGTCCATCTACGTTGCTGTCGGAGAAGCTGTCCGAGCTGGTCAGGTCATCGCCGGTATGGGCAACCGCGGCTTCTCCACCGGTACGCACCTCCACTTCGAGATCCACCCGGATGGCACCACTCCGGTCGACCCGGTGACCTGGTTCATCCAGCGTGGTCTGAACCTGAACTAATCAGGTATCGGCACAGGTACGAGCAAGCCTGGCCGCTCTGCGAAGGCCCTACCTGTGCACCGGCCCCTGTTTGACCGTGACTGAAAGCCTCGTCTGATCAATTTTTCAGAAACCGGCATCGCCGCCGGTACTGGGGCTTTACCCTTGACACATGGCAGAGACTCAAACATTCCGCATGTGGAAGAAGTTGGCTCCGACTCCGGTCGTCGGCAAGCGTCTATTTTCCTTAACCGCCGCATTGACGGCGCCATATTTCCGCACAATCTGCCCCAAGCTAGAGACGATGCAGCCTGGACTGGCGGTAGCGCGCATGCCCGCTTGGTGGGGCGTGCGTAATCACATTAAGTCCGTGCATGCGATTGCTGCGTGTAACCTCGCTGAATTCGCGATGGGCATGCTCTGTGAGGCCAGCGTACCGACAACGCATCGCTGGGTGCCAAAGGGCATGACGACGAACTACAAGCGCATCTCCGTTGGTGGCCTGACGGCTGTGGCCAAGGCTGAGTTGCCGGACTTCTCCACCATCACACCGGAGACTGGTGAGGTAGATTTTCCCGTCCACATTGTGCTGACCGATGCCAACGGCACCGAAGTGCAAGATGCCACCATCAACTGCTGGGTGACGGCGAAGAAGCCTAAGTAGCCTCCACGCGATAGTGGCACGTGCACGGCCGCGGGTAGGGACGGCCAGTCGGGCGGTGGTGGATTTTTACAACTTCTCCATGGGCACGCCGCCGATAAGCATCATGCGGACCTTACCTGCGGATCCAAAGTCAATCATCGCAGTTGCCCGGGGCGCGGCCCCTTGGACCTCAAGCACAGTGCCTAAGCCGTACTTGTCGTGAACAACCTTGTCACCGGGCTCTAGGTGCAAGACCTGATTCTTCTTTCGGGATGGCGCACCAGAGTTAGAGGATCCACCAGAGCCGAAGCCCGAGCTGGAACCGAAGCCCGACGAGGCACCATGGCCACGACCAAACGCGCTGCCCGCGCCGTAGCCACCAGAACCAAAACCACCAGAACCGGCGCCCCAGCTGCGAGCCGGAGCCTCGCGCAGCCAATCGATCAGGTCGCTTGGGACTTCCCCCAGGAAACGTGAAGGCGGATTATTCTGCGGCGAACCCCACGAGGACCGAGTCACAGCGCGCGTGAGATACAGCTGCTTGCGAGCTCGGGTAATACCCACATAGGCCAGACGTCGCTCTTCAGCCAGCTCCTTCGGATCGCCCAGGGCGCGCAGGTGCGGGAACAGTCCGTCTTCCCAGCCAATGAGAAATACCACCGGAAACTCCAGGCCCTTAGCCGTATGTAGCGTCATCAACGTCACTACACCGGTGTCATCATCCGGAATCTGATCCGCATCGGCCACCAGAGAAACTCGCTCGAGGAATGCCTGCAGACTTCCCGGTTCCGCTTCCCCATCGTTGTCGAAGTCGGCCGCGAAATCACGCGCGAGGTCATTCGCGATTCCAGATTCCACCTCGGACTCGCCACTAGTATCAGCACCGCTTTCAGCATCAGCTGCAGCGCCAGAGCCTTCATTTACATCAGCGCTAATATCCACCGACGACATCATCCGCGCCTCTGCAGAGAACTCCCGCGCAACGCTGACGAGCTCATTGAGGTTGTCCAGGCGCGTGGCATCTTGCGGATCATTGGAGCGCTCGAGCTCCGACTTGTACCCACTGCGATCAATAATCGCGTTGACCAAATCACCGATATCGGCCAGTTCACCGGATGCCATATCCGCCGCCAAGCCATCAATCATCTCGACGAACGCCGCCATCGCGTTTCGACTCCGCGCCGCCACCGCCGGAACCTTACCCTCCGCTACGGCACGTAGCGCCGTGCCGAACGAGCACCTCTCGTCCTCGGCATAGAGCGACACATGAGCCACCGCACGGTCACCGATTCCGCGGCGCGGCGTATTGATAATGCGACGCAGCGAAACATCATCGTCGAAGTTCTCAATAACGCGCAGGTAGGCGACAATATCGCGTACTTCCTTACGCTCATAGAACCTGGTGCCACCAACCACCGTGTACGGAACGCCCATACGAATGAAGAGATCCTCTAGCGCACGGGAGGAATTATTGGTGCGGTAGAAAATCGCCACATCTGAATACGAGTACGGCCCGTAGTCGACCAATTGCTCAATCTCGTTAGCGATAAACCGAGCCTCATCGTGCTCATTGTCCGCCACGTAGCCCTTGATCTTGCCGCCCTCACCGAGATCGGTCCACAGCTTCTTCTCCCGGCGGTTCTCATTGCGCGCAATCAACGCATTGGCCGCCGACAGAATCGTCTGCGTCGAGCGATAGTTTTGCTCCAGCAGAATCGACGTGGCCTCCGGATAGTCCTTCTCAAACTCCTCAATATTGCGAATAGTCGCACCACGGAAGGCATAAATGGACTGGTCCGAATCGCCCACCACACACAGCTCACTCGGAGGCACATCTCCACCGGGCTTGCCGACGAGCGTCGAGACCAAAACATACTGCGCATGGTTGGTGTCCTGGTACTCGTCCACCAACACATGCCGGAAACGGCGACGGTAATACTCTGCAACCTGCGGGTGATTGGTGAAAATCCGAACGACCTCACCGATTAGATCGTCAAAGTCCACGGCATTAGCCGCCCGTAGCCTGGTCTGGTACTCCAGGTAAACCCGTGCAACGACGTCATCAAAAGGATTGCGCGTCGTCGACGCGTCCGCGAGGGCCTTCTCCGGGTCAATCAACTCATTCTTGAGATTGGAGATACGCGACGAGAGCACGCGGCCGGTGAACTTCTTGGCATCTAGGTCCATGTCCTTAGCGATCATGGACAGCAAACGCCGGGAGTCGTCCGAATCATAAATAGAGAAATTGGAATTAAGCCCCGGTACTAGCGCATGCTGCATGCGCAGTATGCGCACACACATGGAGTGGAACGTGGACACCCACATACGCCGCGCCTGGTCACCGACCAGTCCCGCCACACGCTCGCGCATCTCGGCTGCGGCCTTATTGGTAAAGGTAATAGCCAAAATTTGGCTTGGCAGGACCCCACGCGCACCGATCAGGTATGCAATCCTGCGCGTCAGCACAGATGTCTTTCCTGAACCCGCTCCAGCCACAATCAACAGTGGTGAACCAATGTGCTCCACTGCTTGGCGCTGCTGCGGATTAAGCCCCTCTAGCAGCGACTCTGAATCAAAACTGGGCTCGAAGCCACCGCCAAAACCGCCGCCAAAGCTGGCAGCGTCACTCGGTGCGCTATTGCTACCAGCGCTGGCGAAGTGGCCGAACCCACCACGGCCAGGCGTAGCACCGCCCGCCTCACCGTGGTTCGAACCAGCATGGCTATCGCCACTACGTCCATCGTCAGCATTGAAGGACCCGAACAGCATTCCAGTTTCATTTCCCATGATGGCTACTACAGTAGCCGAGCCCCCGGATTGGACTGTTCGAATCCTTTGGCACAATAAGAACTATGAGCGAAAACCCTGCGGACACTCGCGCCGCACACACCGACAACACCGACGGCGCCGAGCACAGCCAGCAGGCGGCGGCAGTATCCCCTTTTGAAGTCCGCACCCCCACCGGTACCGATGACCCGTTGAGCTCCGCGGAGATCGAACAGTACCGCAAGGAAATCAACCGCCTTGACGGGCTGATTATCGATGCCATTCAACGCCGCACCGCAATCAGTAAGGCCGTCGGCAAAACCCGCCTGGGATCTGGCGGCACGCGTCTCGTGCACGGCCGAGAGGTGCAGATCATCAACGAGTTCCGCGACGCACTTGGCCCAGAGGGCCCGGCAATCGCGTCGGCGCTGCTGCGCATGGGACGCGGTCGCCTGGGCTAACCCTCGCCAGCTACCTGTCCTGCTAGCCTTCCAGGGAAATCAGCTTTTCCTCTAGGAACTCATTGATACCGGTGAAGCCGCCCTCACGGCCAAGACCGGACTGCTTGACACCACCGAACGGCGCCGACGGGTCCGACAGCGAGCCCTTATTGACCGCAACCATGCCGGACTCCAATGCCTCTGCCGCACCAAGTGCCTTGGTCAGGTTCTCACTGAATACATACGCCGCCAGACCAAAGATCGTGTCATTTGCCTGCTCAATCGCGTGCTCATCGTCCGTGAAGGTTGTCACTGCAACCACCGGACCGAAAATCTCTTCGCGGACAATATCCGCATCCTCGGGCACATCGGTCAGAACTGTGGGCTCGAAGAAGTAGCCGTCGGAAAGCGCGCCGCCGAGATCTGGAATCTTGCCGCCGCACTCTACCTTCGCACCGCTCGTGACCGCATCGTCAACCAGATCACGAACCTTTTCCTGCTGATCGCGCAGTGCGAGTGGGCCAAGATCCGTGGCAGGATCGGTACCCTCGCCCAACTTCAGTTCCGCAAAACGCTTGACGACGCCCTCGACGAACGCATCCTTCTTGGATTCATGAACAATAAAGCGATTCGGGGCGATACACACCTGGCCGCCATTGCGGAGCTTGGCGTCACTGACTGCCTGCACAGCCTTATCAACATCACCATCAGAGAGAATGACAAACGGAGCATTCCCGCCGAGCTCAAGGGAAACTTTCATCGAAGTTTCCGCGGCCTTCGCAGCGAGCATCTGGCCAACTTCGGTGGAACCGGTGAAGGTGAACTTGCCCAGGCGGTCATCGGAAAGCAGGGCCGAAACGTTGGCTGAGTGCCCTGTTGGCAGGACGGAAATCACGCCTGCGGGAACACCGGCCTCGATAAGTAGTTTGCCCAGGTAGAGCATGGTCAGCGGAGTTTTGGACGCGGGCTTAATAATGACCGGGCAACCGGCGGCCAGTGCCGGGGCGATCTTGCGAGTCCCCATAGCCAGCGGGAAATTCCACGGCGTAATAGCCAAAGCCGGGCCGACCGGCTGCTTAATCACCGCGACGCGCGAGGTCCCGCTCGGAGAAATTCGGTAATCGCCGGAGATACGCACGGCCTCCTCAGCGAACCAACGAAAAAACTCGCCACCGTAGCCGACCTCAGCCTTGGAATCCGGCAACGCACGGCCCATCTCCAGGGACTGCAGCTGGGCCAACTTGTCTGCATCCCGACGGATGAGTTCAAAAGCGCGGTAAAGAATCTCGCTGCGCTTGCGGGGCGGGGTTACCTTCCACTCCTTCTGGGCTGCGACGGCGTCGTCAAGCGCCTGCCTGGCGTCCTCCTCTGTGGCGGAGGCGACCTGGACCAGCGGCTTATCTGTCGCGGGGTTAACGACATCGAAGGTCTCACCATTCGACGCGGGACGGAACTCGCCGCCGAGGAGAAGGCCTGTGGGGACATCTTTGAGGATGTTGTCGTAATCAGGGGTGAAATCAGTCATATTTTCCAGGGTAGGTGCCTTTGCTGAAGCGGGCTAGGGACTCGTAGGTGGCGGATAGTCGACGGATGGTCGGCGCATAGGCGGAGCATAGGCACCGGGGAATCGAGCTGCCAGCAGATTGTGGTCACGCCTGATCGAATACTGTCGCCCGGCGAGAGCGCCAAAACGCAACTAGTCTGGGGAGGTATAAAGTGCATTTCGTCAAAACTCACCTGGGAGCAGGAATGACTGTAGATATCACCGCAACCGAACAGTGGGCTCAGCTGGCTAAGCGCGTGGACAATGTTCGCGCCACCTCGCTGCGTGAGCTTTTCGCCAATGAAGATGGCCGCACTGAGAAGCTGACTTTCGATGCGGGCACTCTCCACGTTGACCTTTCCAAGAACTTGATGTGCCTCGACGGTTTTGCCGAGCTGGTTGAGCTCGCTCGCGCCGCTGGCATCGAAGAAGCACGCGAGAAGATGTTCCGCGGTGACAAGATCAACACCACTGAAAACCGCTCCGTGCTGCACACAGCGCTGCGCCTGCCAGCAGAGGAAAATCTGACCGTCGGCGACCAGGATGTTGCTGCCGACGTGCATGAGGTGCTCGGCCGCATGCGCGACTTTGCTCGCAGCCTCCGCAGTGGAGACTGGCTGGGATACACGGGTCACACTATTAAGACTGTGGTCAACATCGGCATCGGTGGCTCCGACTTGGGCCCGGCAATGGTGACCAAGGCGCTGCGCACCTACGCCACTGCCGGCATTGATGCCCGCTTTGTCTCTAACGTTGACCCATCTGATCTACATGCGGTTCTGGATGAGGTCGATCCGGAGTCCACGCTGTTTATCGTCGCTTCCAAGACCTTCACCACGCAGGAGACGCTCTCCAACGCTCACGCAGCTCGCCGCTGGCTTATCCAGCAGCTGGGTAGCGAAGATGCCGTCGCCAAGCACTTCGTCGCCGTTTCCACGAATGCCGAAAAGGTCGCCGAATTCGGCATCGACACTGAGAACATGTTTGGCTTCTGGGACTGGGTCGGCGGCCGCTACTCCGTCGACTCCGCCATCGGCCTGTCCATCATGGCAGTCGTTGGCCCGATGGACTTCATGCGCTTCCTGCAGGGCTTCCGCGCAATGGATGAGCACTTCCTCAACGCTCCGCTGGAGCAGAACGTGCCGGTACTGATGGGCATGCTGAATGTCTGGTACTCAAACTTCCTCGACGCTCAGTCGCATGCCGTGCTGCCCTACTCTGAAGATCTCTCTCGCTTCCCGGCGTACCTTCAGCAGCTCACCATGGAATCGAACGGTAAGTCCGTGCGTACCGACGGCAAGAGGGTGGACTACAACACCGGAGAAATCTTCTGGGGTGAGCCGGGAACGAACGGCCAGCACGCTTTCTTCCAGCTCCTTCACCAGGGAACTCGCCTAGTTCCGGCTGACTTCATCGGCTTTGCCCGTCCACGCCAGGATCTGCCGACGGCTTCCGGCGAAGGTTCTATGCACGACCTACTGATGAGTAACTTCTTCGCACAGACCAAGGTGCTGGCCTTCGGTAAGACCGCAGAAGAAATTCGCGCAGAGGGCGTTGCCGAGGAACTCGTAGAGCACAAGGTCATGCCAGGTAACCGTCCGACCACGACCATCATGGCCGAGGAACTGACCCCGGACGCTGTCGGTGCGCTGATTGCACTCTACGAGCACATCACCTTCGTCGAGGGCATTGTTTGGGGCCTGAACTCCTTCGACCAGTGGGGCGTCGAGCTGGGCAAGCAGCAGGCTGGCGACCTACTGCCTGCTGTTACCGGTGAAGTTGCACCGGATTCGGGCGATGCCTCCACCGATGCGCTGCTGACCTGGTACCGCGACAAGCGCTAACGTCTTCTGGCCAACTGGCCTAGATAACTAACAGTCCGCCCTCGGCTTGAACTGATTCTCGCTGCGGGCGGGCTGTTGTTATTTGTATCCCTCTAAATCTTCACCGCGTAGCCGTCCACACGGTAGCCCTTCACAATGTCCTTGCCGAATGGGAAGCAGGTCACCGGAATCATCTTGACGTTGGCCACCGCCAGTGGAATTCCAACGATGGTGACAGCCTGCGCCGCCGCAGTCATGATGTGACCGATGGCCAGCCACAGACCGGCGATGAGGAACCAGATTACATTCATCACACCGGCACTAACGGCACCGACCGCGCCCCGTCCGGAACGCTCCACCACGGAGCGTCCAAACGGCCACAGTGCATAAGAAGCCATGCGGAACGAGGCCACACCAGCGGGAATTGTGACAATCAAAATACAGGCAAGAACGCCGAAGAAAATGTAGCCCAAAGCAAGCCACAGGC
The DNA here is from genome assembly GCF_039907185.1 of Corynebacterium sp. c8Ua_99. Classification (NCBI taxonomy): domain Bacteria; kingdom Bacillati; phylum Actinomycetota; class Actinomycetes; order Mycobacteriales; family Corynebacteriaceae; genus Corynebacterium; species Corynebacterium sp. c8Ua_99. Next base: position 2,858 of record NZ_JASBOG010000009.1, on the reverse strand, counting down.
CACCGAACAACAGCCAAATGATATTCAGCAAGGTCTTCATGCCACTTAAGTCTAGTCAGGATGCGTAGTCGGCATCTGGAGTTAGCGCAGCTCACCTAACGCCTGCGCAAAGTGAGGCATTAAGCCCATGGAGCCACTCGGATGCGGTGAGGATGGGGCGCGGCATCCCGTCGCAAAGCGGGGTTGGGAAAAAGCTAATAGTATCTAAGTCATGTCTGCCTACATTGAAGATGATGTTCTTGCCTATCGACTTGCCGTGGGCGCCAGTGAAATTCTCAAGGGTGTCCGCAACGTAGGCCTGCTGCGTGGCCGCATTCTGGGAGATGCCGGCGACGCACTGGCACAGGAGTGGATTGCCCGCGTACTGGAGCAGCACCGTCCGGACGACGGACTGCTGTCGGAGGAAGCCGCGGATAACCGTGAGCGCCTGGACTCAAAGCGGGTGTGGATTATTGACCCACTCGATGGCACGCGTGAGTTCGCTTCGGGCCGCCAGGACTGGGCAGTTCATGTCGCTCTGGTAGAGGACGGTCAGCCGACCCACGCTGCTGTTGGTCTGCCGGATCACGGCCAGGTTTTCCACACGGGTGAGGCCAAGGCTGTCCAGGGGCCGCGTGCGGGCAAGATTGTCGTATCGCGTACTCGCCCACCGGCTGTGGCAAAGTACGTCGCTGACAAGCTGGGCATGGAGCTGGTAGAGATGGGCTCCGCTGGTGCGAAGGCAATGCACGTACTGCTCGGTGACTACGACGCCTACATCCACGACGGTGGTCAGTACGAGTGGGATTCGGCAGCGCCGGTTGGTGTCGCTAAGTCCGCCGGTTTGCATGTCAGCCGCCTAGACGGCTCCGCGCCGACCTACAATAATGTCGATACTTTCCTGCCGGATATGCTGTTCTGCCGACCGGACCTGTCGGAGGAGATTCTGGCAGCGGTGAAGGAATTCAAGAATCAAGAGCAGAAGTAGGTAAGCTAGGGCGGCTATGACCGACTCCACTGACATCACAACACAGGCTCATCAGGGCATTCAGACTCCGTACGAGGATTTGCTGCGCGAAATTCTCGCTGACGGAGCAGCTAAATCAGACCGCACTGGCACGGGCACTCGCTCAGTGTTCGGCCGCCAGCTGCGCTTTGATCTGAACGAGGGCTTCCCACTGATCACCACTAAGAAGGTGCACCTGAAGTCCATCGTGTACGAGCTGCTGTGGTTCCTCCGCGGCGATTCGAACGTCCGGTGGCTCCAGGACCGCGGAGTGACTATTTGGGATGAGTGGGCAGACAACAACGGCGACCTCGGCCCGGTCTATGGCGTGCAGTGGCGCTCCTGGCCCACTCCGGATGGGCACCACATCGACCAGATTGCACAGGCGCTGGAGACTTTGAAGTCCAACCCGGATAGCCGCCGCAACATCGTCAGCGCATGGAATGTCTCCGAGATTTCCAATATGGCGCTGCCGCCATGCCATCTGCTGTTCCAGTTCTACGTCGCAGATGGCAAGCTCAGCTGCCAGCTCTACCAGCGCAGCGCGGACATGTTCCTGGGCGTGCCATTTAACATCGCTTCCTATGCACTGTTGACGCACATGATGGCGCAGCAGGCGGGCTTGGACGTTGGTGAGTTCATCTGGACCGGTGGTGATTGCCACATCTACGACAACCACATTGAACAGTGCGAACTGCAGGTCTCCCGTGAGCCACGCCCCTACCCCACGCTGAAGCTTCGGAAGGCCGACAGCATTTTCGACTACGCTTACGAGGACATCGAGGTCATCGGCTACGACCCGCATCCTCTGATTCGCGGTCAGGTGGCTGTCTAAGTCAGCGAAAGGTGAGTGTCGACATGAACGAGTCCACCGCTTCCACCAGCGCAAAGCCCCCGTTTGTAGGGATGATTTGGGCGCAGTCTCGGGCCGGCATTATCGGCGACGGCGCGACTATGCCCTGGCATCTGCCTGAAGATCTTCAGCATTTCAAAACAACGACGATGGGCGCACCAGTCATCATGGGGCGTCGCACGTGGGACTCGCTGAATCCCAAGTTCCGTCCACTCCCGGGTCGTCGAAACATCGTCCTTTCGCGCTCCGTGTCCGATTTCCCCGGCGCTGAATCCGCAGCCAGCCTCGAAGCGGCACTCGCAGCCGTCGCCGACGAGCCCGCAGCATGGATTATCGGGGGCGGACGTGTCTATCGCGATGCACTTTCGCTTGCCGACGAATGCGTGGTCACCGACATTGATACTGATGTCAATGTCCCGGTACCGGTCATGGCTCCCGACCTCTACGACTGGGTTCGTGTCGAGGATGGCCCGTGGCAGACGTCAACGACCGGCCTACGCTACCGCTTCTGCACGTGGCGGCGTCTAGAGGATTAGCTTCCTTTAAAAGCCTCGGAAGGAAAGCCTCCGAAGAGCATCTGGGAAGGGTGCCGAGCAAGGCTCTGAGGTGGGGCTACTGCCCGGCGGACGTATTGCGCAATGGAATATCGGCCTTGGTCCGCGCGTTGGACTAAGTATGACTGATGTGAAGACTCCACAGACCACCGAACACGTGACCATTTACGCTGCGGCCTGGTGCCCTTTCTGCCAGAACCTCATTGCTGGCCTGAAGGAAAACGGCACTCCGTTTGAGGCTTGGGACGTCGAAAAGCACGACGACCTTTCGAAGTGGGTTGAGTCCGTCAATGACGGCAACCGCGTTGTGCCGACTGTGCTGTACTCCGATGGCGAGCACGCCACGAATCCGTCTGTGGAGGAAGTCACCGCTAAGTACGCTGAACTCTCCAGCAAGTAAGCGCAGCATAAGCGCATCGGTACGTTCTTATTGCACAGCCAAAAAGCCGAGCCCCACTTTCGGGGC
>NZ_JASBOG010000008.1:0-120978 GCF_039907185.1 Corynebacterium sp. c8Ua_99 | reverse complement strand
TGTTACCCACCGGTAAACAGGGTTCAACAGGGGGGGCCGTCGGCAGTGGAAGCCGTACTTACCGGTGTCTCGGGAACTTAAGGGAAAAGGGTATTCGGGTTAATGGATACAAGCGTGCCCGCTCAGCGGATCGTCCGGTACTCGCCTTTCGCTGCTTGCCCCAATGCGAGTTACTGACGCCTCTATGGCTATCAGTGGCGGGGCAATGCGAGTTAGTGGCTGCTTTTATGGCAGCGGCTGTGGACTAATTCAAGTTACTGACTGCGTTTATGACAGAAATAGCGCGAAAAATCGCTTGAAAGTGTCATAAACTCACACAGTTTCACCTTTGCAGCCCGTATTTACGCCTACAGCCCCATTCACATCTGCGTCCCCCATCCACGCCCGCAGCCCCGTTCACGCCCACAACCCCTCCATCACGCCTACAGCCCCAACTCACAAGCAAAGCCGCAAGCTCATCCCCAACTACGCCCAACTAGGCCCAAACATGCGTCGATAGTGCACACGCTACCTTCGGTAGGGCCCAAGTTACCCCCGTTATCGAACGCTGCAGTCATACCTTTACCTGCACAAATTAGCTAATGCTAAACAAATAGAAGAACTCCACCCTAAATGTTGCGTAATTTCATAACGTATTTACTTGTTAAATAGGGAACCCTAAGCTAATGTTTCACAGGTAATGATTACCTAAGTAAGTGATTGGGTAACGGCGTCTAAGTCGCGTTTGTTTAACAATCCTACTGTGACCGAAGGGATGCCTTTAAGTGGCGCGTTCTAACTCCGGCCGTATTCGCAATATCGTAGTTGCATCTGTTGCGAGCCTTGGACTTGTTCTTGGTGCATGTTCTACTGATGCCGGTAACGAGGATAAGTCTGCAGCTGCAGGCAACGGGTCTACTATTACCGTTACTGATAATCATGGTGAGCAGACCGTACCTGCCGAGATTGACTCTGTTGTGGCCACGGATAACCGTTCCTTCGAGATGCTCGATCAGTGGGGTATTAAGCTGGCTGCAGCTCCTAAACCGATTATCCCGTTCACGGTTTCCGACTACAAGGACAATCCTGACGTTCAGGACATCGGCAATCACCGCGAGCCGAATCTCGAAATTGTTGCTGCTGCTGACCCGGACCTGATTGTGAACGGTCAGCGTTTCGGCAAGTACTACGATGACCTGAAGAAGCTCGCTCCGAACTCCGCGATTGTGGAGTTTGAGCCGCGCGAGGGCAAGCCGCTGGACGAGGAGCTCAAGCGCCACGCTAAGGGCCTGGGCACCATCTTCGGTAAGGAGAAGGAAGCCGATCAGCTCATCGCAGACTTTGACAAGGCTCTGGAGCGCGCTCGCAAGGCTTACAACCCGGACGTGAAGGTCATGGCGCTGAACTCGTCGGGCGGCACCCTCGGTTACATTGCTCCGACTGTTGGTCGTACCTTCGGCCCGCTGTTCGACCTGATTGGCATGAAGCCGGCGCTGGAGGTCGACAAGGCCAGCGATGACCACCAGGGTGATGAGATTTCCGCCGAGTCCATCGCTGAGGCAAACCCGGACTTCATCATGGTGCTTGACCGCGATGCTGGCACCTCTGTCCGCGGTACCGATGAGTACCGTTCGGCACAGTCTGTGGTCGAGGAAGCCGCTCCGCTGAAGAACGTGAAGGCAGTCAAGGAGGGCAAGATCTACTACGCCCCAGAGGACACTTACACCAACGAGTCCATCATCACGTACACGGAGATTCTGAACGGGCTTGCCGACGCCTTCGAGCAGGCCTAATAGTTCTCTGACCAGTCACAGGAGTACCTCACCAACTCTATGCAGAAGTTACTGGATTCCCGACTAGCCATCGGGATTGCCTTTGTGGCAGTCCTGGTGGCTATGTCGCTGTTTGTAGGCCAATACGACATCCTGGGCGCCGACGACGGCTGGGAGATGTTCGCCACTACGCGTATACCGCGCACCATTGCACTAGTGCTCTCGGGTGCCGCGATGGCGATGTGTGGCTTGGTCATGCAGCTACTTACGCGCAACAAGTTCGTCGAACCCACCACCACGGGAACCACGGAGTGGGCTGGTCTCGGCCTGATTTTCGTGATGTATTTCTTTCCTTCGGCCTCGATGCTTGGCCGGATGGGCGGGGCAATCATCTTCGCTTTCATCGGCACGGCAGTGTTCTTCCTGTTCTTGCGCCGTGTCGCTTTGAAGTCAAGTCTGGTTGTGCCCATCGTGGGCATCATGTTGGGTGCGGTAGTCAGTTCGATTTCGACTTTCTTTGCGTTGCAGACGGACATGCTGCAGTCGCTAGGCGTGTGGTTCGCAGGCTCTTTTACTGCCATTTATAAAGGGCAATACGAATTCCTGTGGCTGGTCGTCATTGTGGTTGCGATTGTCTTCGTATTCAGCGATCGGTTAACGGTTGCGGGGCTTGGTGAGGACATTGCCACCAACGTCGGTCTGAACTACAAGCGAATCGTGTTCCTGGGAACGGGGCTGATTGCAATCGCAACAGGTTTGGTCACCGTCGTGGTGGGCAACCTCCCATTCCTGGGGCTCATCGTCCCGAATATCGTCTCCATGTTCCGTGGCGATGATCTGCGCTCCAATCTGCCCTGGGTATGCCTGGTGGGCATTGCCATTGTGACGGTCGCGGACTTGATTGGCCGCGTCATTATCGCCCCGTTCGAGATCCCGGTATCGGTGATTCTCGGCATCCTGGGTGCTGCCATTTTCGTCTATCTGATCGTGGAGCGGCGTCGTGCTTAATCTCAGTTCAACTACAGCTAGAACCAACCAAGTTGGCCCGCAAACGACGTCGTTTAGCACGGCCGCCGCTGCGCGCAGGTACTGGATTATCATTGCTGCGCTGGCGGGCCTGGCGGTGTTGTTTACGGCGGGCCTGCTTGCGTGGGACAACCCGTTGCCGTTCGGTACGGATGGTTTTTGGCTGATTGCGCGCCGGCGTCTTTATGCCGTAATTGCCATGATCGTGGTTGCCTGCTGCCATGCCGTCGCGACGGTGGCGTTCCAGTCGATTGCGAATAACCGAATTATTACGCCGTCGATTATGGGTTTTGAGGCGCTGTACGTGGCTATCAGTACCGCTGCAGTGTACTTCTTCGGTGCGACCGGCCTGATGAAAGCTGGCTCGGTTGGCGCGTTTGTGCTGCAGCTCGCGCTGATGGTGGGGCTGTCGCTGGTGCTGTATGCGTGGCTGCTGACCGGGCAGGGCGCGGATATGCACAGCATGCTGCTGGTGGGCATTGTCATCGGTGGCGGACTGGCTTCGCTGTCGACGTTCATGCAGCGCATGCTCACGCCTTCGGATTTTGACCTGCTGACGGCGCGGCTGTTCGGCTCTGTCAACAACGCTGACCCGGAGTTTTTCCCGGTGGCGATTCCGCTCGTGATAGGGGCGATCGTGGTGATCGCGTTGCATTCGCGGGCCCTCAACGTCATGTCGCTCGGCCGCGAAGTCGCGACGAATCTGGGTGTGAACTACCAGGTTCGGTCCATCACTGTGCTGGTCGCGGTGTCGGTGCTGATGGCAGTATCGACGGCTATGGTCGGCCCGATGACATTCCTCGGTTTCCTGGTCGCGACCATTGCGTACCAGGCTGCGGATACCTATGACCACCGCTTTGTGCTGCCGATGGCGGCGCTGATTGGCTACGTCACGCTGGCCAGTGCGTATTTCATCCTCAATCACGTTTTCTATGCCCAGGGCGTGGTGTCCATCATTATCGAGCTGGTTGGCGGTTCGATCTTCCTCTACGTCGTTTTGAAGAAGGGACGGCTATGATTCTCCTCGACAGTGTAAGCAAGAGCTATACCAGCGAGGTGTCAATTGGCCCCGTTGACCTGGAAATTCCAACCAACGCAATCACGGCTCTGATCGGCCCGAACGGCGCGGGCAAGTCCACGCTCTTGACTATGATTGGCCGCCTCCTTGCCGTCGATTCCGGTGACATCAACGTCGGTCCATACAACGTGGGCAAGACCAAGTCGAAGGATCTGGCGAAGGTGCTGTCGATTCTGCGCCAGGACAACCACTTCGTCACGCGTCTCACCGTGCGCCAGCTGGTCAGTTTCGGCCGCTTCCCGCACAGCCAGGGGCGCCTGACCGCTGAGGACGAGCGCATCATCTCCCAGTACATCGAGTTCCTCAATCTTGAGGCGCTCCAGGGCCGCTACCTCGACGAGCTCTCCGGTGGGCAGCGTCAGCGCGCGTATGTCGCAATGGTGCTCTGTCAGGAGACGGATTACGTGCTTCTCGACGAGCCGTTGAACAATCTGGATATTTCTCACTCGGTCGACATCATGTCGTACCTGCGCACTGCAGTGCGCGAGTTGGGTCGCACCATGGTGGTGGTGTTGCATGACATCAATTTCGCGGCTCGCTACGCCGATTACATCTGTGCGGTGAAAGACGGCCAGATTGTTGAGCACGGCCCAACCGCGGAGCTGATGCGTTCAGAGATTCTGAGCCCAATCTTCAACACTCAGATTGACATCGTCGAGGGCCCGCACGGGCCGGTCGCCTGTTACGGCTCTTAAGGCAATTCCTGGCCGGCCCCGCGCAGCCGATACAATCTAGCCTCATGACTATTACTGCTGCCGTTGACGGTTCCGCCCTCCACAATCCCGGACCTGCCGGGTGGTGCTGGTATATCGACGACAGCTGCTGGGCCGCCGGCGGATGGAAAGAGGGAACCAACAACCGCGGGGAGCTCACCGCTCTTGCCGAGCTGCTCCGCGCCACCGCTCACATCCCCGATGAGCCACTGTTCGTCCTGTGCGATTCGCAGTACGTGATTAACTCCGTTACCAAGTGGATGCCGGGATGGAAGCGCAAGGGCTGGAAGAAGCGCGACGGCAAACCCGTCCTCAACGTGGACATCTTGCAGGACATCGACAAGCTGCTCATTGGTCGCAACATTCATCTCGAATGGGTCAAGGGCCACTCTGGCCACGACATGAACGAAGCTGCAGATCAGCGCGCCCGAGCCGCCGCCACCGCGTATCAGAAGGGCACCGCAGTGCCCGAGGGGCCAGGTTTCGCTGGTGCGGGGAGTCGCGGGCAGACGAATGCAGCACAGACGAATGCAGCGCCGACAAAAACCACGCCCGCCACGCCTTCTTCCGACTCCAAGGCACCCAAGACCGCAACCTTCGAGCAAGAAGGCCTCTTTGACCTCGCTGCCGACACCACCGTGACACCCGAGGACGCAGCCAAGGAAGCGCTCACTGTTTTCCGCCGGGCCGCACATCGCGCTGAGCAGGGTAATGCCCGCGCCCTCAAGGCATTGCTTAACGACGCCCTGGGCGCCAACCTCGCCGTGCCAGACGGGCTTTCGGATGCCGAGCATGAGCTCCGCGTCGAGGGAACCACCGCTACTGCGCAGTTCACTACAGACGACTGGGTTGGCCTGGCTGTCTGGGATTTGTCCCAGGCAGTGGGGAAGGCCACAGGTTCCGCGCGTTTGCTGGGCTGGAATGTAGGCAGGTCTTAGCAGTAGTATGAAAGTTTGGTCTTTTAGGTAGACCACCAGGCAATCCGGGGTTACTGGTAGCCTGAAAACACATAAATTCTTTTACTCATTACATATAAGGAGCTCCGACTTCATGGCTGATCACGAAGGTCCTCGTTCCGGCGAAGGCCGAGGAAATCGCGGAAACCGCGGGTCTAACCGTTCCCATGGTCGTGGCGAGGGCGGCTTTAACGGGCGCAACCGCAACGATCGTCGTGGACAGGGCGGTGGCCCAGGTGGTCGTGGCCGTGGTGGTCACGGTGGTCATGGCGGTAACCGCGATTCCCGTGGTTCGCGGGGCTTCCGTCGTGATGATCGCGACGATCGTGACTTTAACCGCGGTGACCGCAATGAGCGCGGTGGTCGTGGCGGTCGTGGTTACAATCGCGATGACCGCAATGATCGTCGCGGCCCGGGCGGACGCGGTGGCCAGGGAGGCCGCAACTTCGACCGTCGTGGTGGTAAGCCACGTCGCTCCAACCGTGGTGGCCGCTTCCAGGATGAGAAGCGTACGCACCGCACCGGCCCGCAGCGCCCAGGTTTCCGCGAGGAGCGCATTGAGGCCCGCAAGAACGAGCCGAAGCTGCCAGATGACATTCGTGCAGATGAACTCGACCCGAGCGTGCGCCAGGATCTGAAGAGCCTGGCTAAGGACAACGCCGACAAGGTCGCTCGGCACATGATTATGGCTGCAATCCTGATGGCCGAAGACCCGCAGCGTGCCCTGGAGCATGCCCGCGCAGCGAAGGACCGCGCAGGCCGCGTCGGTGTCGTTCGTGAGACCGCGGGTGTTGCCGCTTACCACGCAGGTGAGTGGAAGGAAGCCCTGGCTGAGCTGCGTGCGGCTCGCCGCATCTCCGGTGGCCCGGGCATGCTCGCGGTCATGGCGGACTGTGAGCGCGGCCTCGGCCGCCCGGAGAAGGCCATCGAGCTGGCTCGCTCCGAGGAAGCCAAGCGGCTGGACAACGAGTCCAAGACTGAGCTGGCTATCGTCGCCGCCGGTGCTCGCCGCGATATGGGGCAGATTGATGAGGCTCTGGTTGAGCTGGAGACCCAGGATCTGAACCCGGACCGCGAGGACTTCGAGGCAGCTCGTCTGTTCTACGCTTACGCTGATGCGCTGGTGGAGGCCGGCCGTAAAGACGATGCCAAGGTGTGGTTTACCCGCTGCGCCAAGATTGATGTCGACCAGATGCTCGATGCTCGCGAGCGCATCGAAGAGCTGAGCAAGTAAACAGCCCAGCTGCCCGGCTCGCAAAACCAGCCACCGCTGACGCAATCCGGCTGCGCATCTACAATTCGTCGTAAAGCGTTCCTATTTCGTAAAAGGAGAAATGCACCTCATGGCTTCTGTCGCTTCTTCCTATGATGCCGCTCTGTTGGATCTGGATGGCACGATTTACGAGGGCGGCGCGGCGATTCCGAACGCGCTGGAGGGGCTGACTGAGGCAGCGCTGCCGATGGTGTTCATTACGAACAACGCCTCCCGTGCGCCACAGACGGTGGCGGACCAGCTCAACGGGCTGGGCTATGACGTTCATGCGGACGATGTGATGACATCGGCGCAGGCGGCCATCGAGATGGCGGCGGAGATCATTGAGCCGGGCTCGAACGTATTTGTGTTGGGCGCGGAGTCGTTTAAGCAGTTGGCTCGTGAGGCGGGGTACACGCTGGTGGATTCCGCTGATGACAACCCTGCGGCGGTGTTCCAGGGGCTCAACCGTGAGATGACGTGGAAGCAGATGTCGGAGGCGGCGCTGGCGGTGTCGCGAGGTGCGCGCTTCCTGGTGTCGAATTTGGATACGACGCTGCCGTCGGAGCGCGGTTTTTTGGTCGGCAATGGTTCGGTCGCTGCGGCGATTTCGACGACCACGGGTGTTGCGCCGCTGTCGGCGGGTAAGCCGAAGCCGCCGATGTTCATTAAGGCTGCGGAGCGTATAGGCGCGAAGAATCCGCTGGCGATCGGGGATCGCCTGGATACCGACATCGCGGGCGGAAACGCTGCGAAGATGGACACGTTTATGGTGGTCACGGGTGTTTCCACGCATATGGATGTCGTCGCAGCGCCGCCTGAGCACCGTCCGACGCTCATCGGTGCTGACATGACCGCGCTGAATCGTGAGCTGGATCAGGCACGTCCGGCGCCGCAGGCTGGTTTCACCGCGCGTTACGACGACGCGGAGGCCGGTGTCATCGTTCTTTCTGGCGGTGACACGGAGGATCCTCGGTTGGCGAACCCGACGGAGGCCGCGGTGGCGGCTCTGCTGACGGTCGCGGATGTGGTGTGGAACTCTGAGGCTGGTCGTGCTGGCGCAGTCGAGGTCACGCAGGTCCGCGCAGAGGGCCCGGCTGCTGAGGCGGCGCTGGCTGCCTGGCGGATGTGATAGCCGATGAGTGAGGCCGCACCGAAGCCAGGGCAGGGGCAGGAGTCTGGTCCCGTGCCGGGGCCGAAACCCGGGCCTGCATCTGCACCCGGCCCCAAACCCGCCCCCGGCCCCGCTCCTAGCCCGGCGGCAATGCCCGGTGCGCGCGAGGTAACTCCGGAGGCCGTCCGGGAGCAGGTTGCGGCCGCACTGTCCGCACCCGCACCGACTCCGCAGGAGAGAGTCGCACAGTTCGAGCGGGCGCATGAGATTTTGTATGAGGCCCTGGGCTCGTCACGCAGGGAAGGAAAGTGAACGCGGTGGCAAAGAAAGCTCCTAAGCGCAGGCTCGATGCGGAGCTGGTGCGAAGGAAGATTGCTCGCTCCCGTGAGGCAGCAGTGGACATGATTAAAGCCGGCCGAGTGGAGGTCGGTGGCTTTGTCGCGTCGAAGCCCGCGACTGCGGTGACAGGGGACGTGTCCATTCGCGTCAGCGGCCTGGAAGAGGACGAGAACTGGGCGTCGCGCGGGGCGCACAAGCTGCTCGGGGCGCTGGAAGCTTTCGAACCGCAAGGGCTGGACTTGAAGGGCCGGAAAGTGCTGGATGCCGGTGCCTCCACTGGTGGTTTTACCGATGTGTGTCTGCGCCGCGATGTCGATACCGTCTACGCCGTCGATGTCGGCTACGGTCAGCTGATTTGGCGCTTGCAGGATGACCCGCGAGTGGTTGTGCTCGACCGAACTAATGTCCGCACGCTGACCCCGGAGATTCTCGGTGGCACGGCCGATGTCATGGTTGGAGACCTGTCGTTTATTTCTTTGAAGCTGGTGCTGCCAGCGATTGTTTCCTGCCTGGACGAGGGCGCTGACCTGCTGCCGATGGTCAAGCCGCAGTTCGAGGTGGGAAAGGAGCGCCTTGGCTCCGGTGGCGTTGTGCGTAGCGATGCGCTGCGTCAGGAAGTTGTCCAGGAAGTCGCTGAGTACGCCCGCACGCTGGGGTTGTCCTTCCGCGCGGCTGTGGCCAGCCCACTGCCGGGTCCTAGTGGCAACGTGGAGTTCTTCCTGTGGCTGGTGAAAGACGGCGGTGCCAGCGACATTGGGGACGAGACTATGGCTGCGGCTATTGCCAAGGCCGTCGAGGAGGGACCGCACAATGACTAGCTCACCGACCGGATCACGGACCGGCTCACCGACTAGCGCGAAGACTCACTCACGGGATAGCAAGCCTAAGACCAGCGCCGGCAAGCGCGAGATTCTGCTGGTCCCGCATACCGGCCGTAGCGCCAACCTGGAAATGGCCGCCGAGGCGGCCGAGCTGCTTGAGGCCGCGGGGATTGATATCCGCGTGCTGGCCGGTAAGAACCCGGAGGCTCTGGCCGCGCACCCAACGCTCGGTAAGTACCCGCGTTACTGGCATTCCCCGCAAGCGGCGTCGGGATGCGAACTCGTCCTCGTCCTCGGTGGCGACGGCACCTTCCTGCGCGCTGCAGATATCGCACACTCGGCTGACCTGCCGGTGCTCGGCATCAACATGGGGCACGTGGGCTTCCTCGCCGAGTGGGAGCAGGAGTCCATGACGGAGGCGATTAACCGGGTCATCAAGCGTTCCTGGCGTATCGAAGACCGCATGACCATCCGCGCCACCGTTCGTGACACCACTGGCCGCGTAATTGGCTCCGGCTGGGCGCTGAACGAAGTCAGCATCGAAAACGTCAACCGCCGTGGCGTACTGGACGTCATCCTGGAAGTCGATGGTCGCCCGGTGAGTTCCTACGGCTGCGATGGCGTACTTATCTCCACGCCGACCGGCTCCACCGCGTACGCCTTTTCCGCAGGTGGTCCGGTGCTCTGGCCGGAGCTCGATGCCATGCTGGTCGTGCCCAATAATGCCCACGCGCTGTTCTCCCGCCCGCTGGTGATCTCGCCGCACTCGACCATCGCCATTGAGACCAACCACGACACCGCCGAGGCAGTCGCGGTGCTCGACGGCTTCCGCAACATCACCATGCCGCCGGGCAGCCGCATTGAAATCAAGCGCGGCGCGCAGCCGGTGCGTTGGGTGCGTCTGGACGATCAGCCGTTCGCCGATCGTCTGGTGCACAAGTTCCGCTTGCCGACGTCCGGGTGGCGCGGCCCCGCCGAAGCCCAATAGCCTTTTACCCACGGCAGACAAGACCCCACATTCCAAGGGAAGGACTGATTGCAGGCGCCATGCTGACTGAGATTTCCATCCGCGACCTCGGCGTTATCCCCGATGCGACGCTTGAATTCAGCCCAGGCCTGACCGTACTCACAGGTGAAACCGGTGCGGGTAAGACCATGGTGGTCACCAGCCTCAAGTTGCTCTGTGGCGCGCGTGCCGACGCCGGCCGCGTGCGCACCGGCGCCGACAAGGCTCTGGTGGAAGGCCGCGTTTCCACCGAGCACCTCTCGGAGGAAGAGTCAGGCACCATCGATGCTGTGGTCTCTGAACTCGGTGGCGAGCGCGATGAAAATGATGAGTACCTGCTTGCCCGTCAGGTCTCCGCGAAGGGGCGCTCCCGGGCGTGGGTTGGCGGCCGCAGTGCGTCGGCTGCGGCATTGGCGGATGTCTCCACGCGCCTGATCGCGATTCATGGCCAGAATGATCAGCTGCGCTTGCAAAGCGACGATGAGCAGCGTGCGGCCATCGACCGCATGGATGCCGACACCATCGCACCACCCCTGGAAACCTACCGTCAGCAGCGCGCACACTGGCGCACCCTGGTCAAAGAACTGGAAGAGAAGACCTCTAAGCGACGCGAGTTGGCCATGCGTGCTGACCAGCTCAGCTTCGCCATCGAGGAAATCGACGCAGTCTCACCTGAGCCGGACGAGGACCAGGACCTGGCCTCCCAGATCCGCCGCATGCAGGACCTGGACGGTCTCCGCGACGCTGCAGCCGTGGCGCTTGCCGCCATCGATGGCGCCGCCGCCGTGAGCACGACCGGTATGGATGCCGCCACCGAGGACTCCGGTGCTGCCGAACTGCTCGGTGCCGCCGCCACTGAACTTGCCGCCGCAGACGACGAGGAACTCACCGAGTTTTCCAACCAGCTCAATGAGCTGACCAGCCAGCTCTCCGAGATTTCCGCTGGTCTCGGCGCGTTTCTCTCTGGCCTGCCGGAGGAAACCGAGTCCCTGGACAAACTCATGCAGCGCCAGGTGGAGATCAAGAATCTCACCCGCAAGTACGCCCCGGACATCGCGGGCGTGTTGGCCTGGCGGGATAAGGCGGAGCGTAAGCTCGCCACGCTGGATGTCTCCGGCGAAGCCCTGGACAAGCTCACCGCGGAGATCAAGACCGCGGAGAAGAAGCTCGGAGCCACCGCACGGAAGCTCTCTAAAGCCCGCGCAAAGGCCGCGAAGCACCTGGAAGAGGCCGTGACCAAGGAACTCAAGGGCCTGGCCATGCCGCACACTTCGCTGGTGGTGGAGATCACCAAGGCCGACACCTTTGGCCCCGCCGGCGTCGACAACATTGAGTTCAAGCTCCGAGCTCACGAAGGTGCCGAGCCTCGCCCACTGGCCTCATCCGCATCCGGCGGTGAGCTTTCCCGCATCATGCTGGCATTGGAAGTTGTCCTCGCCGAAGGACAGGCCGGGCACACGATGGTTTTCGATGAGGTCGATGCCGGTGTTGGTGGTCGCGCGGCTGTGGAAATTGGCAAGCGCCTGAAGCAGTTGGCGGTGAATAACCAGGTGATCGTCGTCACGCACTTGCCTCAGGTGGCGGCGTTTGCGGATACCCACTTGGTGGTCAGTAAGGATGCGCGCTCTGGTGCGGTGTCGTCGAAGGTGACGAGCCTGGGCGATGAGGAGCGGATCGACGAGCTTGCGCGGATGATGGCGGGCTTGGACGATTCGGACTCCGGACGCGCGCACGCACAAGATCTTCTGGATCAAGCTCGGCGCGCCTTCGCGGCCAAGTAGCTGCACTTATGTTTCACTAAGTGCCATGAGTCTGTTCTCTCGGAACGAAAAAGATCTTCCTGGCATTTCGGGGACTGTGCGGGACGGTTCCCGTCTGGATCGTGCGCTCAAGCGCATGGGCGAAGGCGACATCGTGGTGATTGATGCGCCGGATATCTCGCGTCCACTGGCACAGCAGTTGATTGATGCCAAGGTCGCCGCAGTGGTGAACACCGGCGCGTTTACCACGGGTTTTGTGCCGAATTACGGCCCGCAGATGATGCGCGACGCCGACATCGCGATGGTGCAGAACGCCGGCGACGAGGTCTTTGAGAAGCTCAAGGACGGCAAGAACGCAAGGCTTCACGACGGCAAGCTCTACCACGGTGACCGCCTGATCGGACAGGGCGACGAGGTCGACCAGGACGAGCTGGAGCGCGCCTTCGACGAGGGCCGCACCAGCATGGTCGACCGCCTGGAGGCGCTTTCCGGCAACTTGGTGGAGTTCGCCAAGACCGAATCGCCGCTCTACATCGATGGCCTGGGCATTCCGGACGAGACAGAGCCGCTGGGTGGCCGCAAGGTCGTTGTGGTCAGCCCAGGTGAGGGACACCGCAAGACGCTGGAAGACTTAAAGAACTTCATCCGCGAGTACGAGCCACTGCTCATCGGCGTCGACACCGGTGCCGACACGCTGTTTGATCTCAAGTACCAGCCGGACTACATCATCGGTGATCCGGAGAACATCAACTCTGAGGCGCTGAGGTCTGCCGGTTGCGTGATCCTGCCCGCCGATCCGGACGGTCACGCGGTGGGCCTTGAGCGCATTCAGGACCTCGGCATTGGCGCCATGACCTTCCCAGCACTGTCCGATTCTGCCACTGACCTGGCGCTGGTGTTCGCCGCGCATCACGACGCCGACATGGTGGTCTCCGTCGGCGCGCCGCAGAACATCGACAGCATCTACCACGCTGAGGATCAAAGCGGCGTGCCGTCGGCGCTGCTGTCGCGTTTGAAGGTCGGGGAGAAGCTTGTCGACGGTCGCATGGTTGCCGACCTCTACCAGGTCAATAGCCGTGGTTTCGGTGTGGCCTGGGCAATCCTGGCTATCTTTGTCGCCGTTGCGGTGATCTTCGCTATCGCTGGTACTTCCGGTGATAGTTCTGTCAGCGAGAATCTGATTGATACCTGGAACTCCATAGCACTGTGGTTCCAGGGGCTGTTTAAGTAGTTATAGCGGTATCTTGAGCATTGTGAGCGCCTGAGTTTTCAGCTGTCAGTGCTGATTGAGGCGTCGGCGAAAGGAAAAAGGGACGGGCGATGGCGAAGAAGCGCAGGAGCGGGAAGTTTACAGCCGGTGTTACAGGTGCTGCCCTCGGTGTGGCGGCAGGTGCTGCGCTGGGTGCTTATGTGCTGAACCCTGCTGGTGCTGGCATTGATTTCGGCACTGGTGCCGCCTCCGAGCGCGATGCCGCTGTTGCCCGCGCTGATGCGCAGCAAGCGCGTGCCGATGAAGCCAATCGAATCATCGAGCCCATTGTCGGGGAGATTGTCAAGGGCTCACTGAAGGACGTGCCCGTCCTGGTTATCGCGACTCCCGATGCCACGGAGGAGCAACTGGCAGGGGTTTCCGAGACCCTGCGCGCTGCCGGTGCCCCAGATGCCGGCGTTTTGAAGTTGACCGATAAGTTCCTCTCCTCCGCTGGTGCGGACGAGCTGAAGGACACGGTTTCTACGTCGCTGCCGGCTGATGTGCAGCTGGACCCGGAGCGCCGTGAGCCGGGCAGACAGGCTGGCCAGGCGCTGGCTCCAGTGTTGGAGCTGGATAAGGATGGGGGAGAGCGGGCTTCCGCTGCTGACCGCAAGCTACTGCTGGAGGCCCTGAAGGGCGGTGGCTTTGTCGAGTACGAGGAGGGGACGCTGCGCCCGGCTGCTGGCATTGTGATTGTTGGTAATCATGGCACTGTGTCGCGCGCCGCGATTGATAAGGGCGAGGACCCGGAGTTTGGCGCTGGCCTGGTTGCGGATCTGGCTGTGGCTCTTGCTGAGGGCTTTGGTGCTGGTGAGGATGCTGCTGGCCACGTTGTGGTGGGGACTGATGGCTTCGGCCGTGAAGGTGTCAGTGCTCTGCCGGATGAGCGCTGGGGCGCCGACCCTGCCGTGAAGCGTGTGGACGCTGTGTCTGATGCTGCGGGGCAGGTGGGGGTTGTAGAAACACTCATAAAGAAATTGCCGGACGCTTCTCAGTGAAGACCGCACGCCAAATAGCGCAGTTATTAAGATACCTCTCTTAATAATCCGAAATCGCGGCGGCAACCGGCAATAAGGACTGCAAAGTGCACGTAGAAGCTGTAGGAATGCTCGGGGCAAGTCAGTGAAATAAGCCCCTCACTATTAGGGAAACATATTGTTAAAAACGAATCTGCCAATAGCAAATTCCTTTTGGAGCAAAATGACTAGTTTGTTTCCTTAATGAGCTGACCTGCGTTATTGCGCATGCGCCCGTCACTCCGCTAGATTTACAACAAGGATGAAAGGGATGTAAATGCGCTACATTGGATCAAAGGTCGCTTTGCTCGACAACATTTCTGAGATTCTCGAACGAAATCTCGATGGGGATGAGAAAACGTTCCTAGATATTTTTGCAGGTACGAACAGCGTCGCGGAGTACTTCAAGCCTAGGTACGAGGTTATAACAAATGATCTATTAGCTTTTAGTTATGCCAATGCAGTGGCTAGAATTCAATTAAATCAACAACCTACATTTGCAAAATTGGCAGAAATTGGAATCAAAGATCCAATTGATTTTCTTCAGCGAGGTGCGGAAGATTACTTAGGTGCAAACAATGTTGGTTACTATGAAAGTAACTATAGTCCCACCGGTGGTGCGATGTATCTTTCGGTTGAAAATGCCAAACGCGTGGATTTTATTCGCGATAAAATTTCTGAGTGGGAAAAAAATAAGCGGGTGTCTGAAGAGGAAAATTTCTATCTTATAGACGCGCTACTTTCTGGAATCCCTTCTGTTAGTAATACTACCGGAACGTATGGTGCTTACCTTAAAAAATGGGATAAGCGTGCGCTCAAACCTTTGGTTTTAAGACCAAGTCGTCCAATAGATAACCAGCGCCAGAATAAGTGTTATAACATAGATGCAAACATTCTCGTACGAGAACTATCTACCGATATTGCCTATATTGATCCACCGTACAATTCAAGGCAGTATGGGTCTAACTACCATGTACTCGAGAATATTGCCAATAATGATAAGCCTGAACTAAAAGGAGTGACTAGATTATTTGATTGGTCGAATCTGAAGAGTGATTACTGCGTAAAAAATAAAGTTTTTAACGCAATGCGCGACCTACTAAATAATATAGACGCAAAGCATGTCGTTTTAAGCTACAACTCTGAGGGCATTCTTTCTGAGAGCGACCTCAGAAATCTCGCGAAGAGCGCTTCGGTTGATGGAAAAGTCGATATCGTACATATACCTTATAGAAAATATAAGTCAAAAATCGCCTCTCAGAAAGATGAGCTGTACGAAGTCTTAATCTATTTTAGGAAAAGGAAATCGAGTATCGACGTGTTAGGGCCCGATAGTCCTCGGGGTGTAGATTCAAAGCTGATTTCATGTGATTTGGTGAGCAATGGAAACTATATTAAGAGCCCCTTAAACTATATTGGTGGAAAGTATCGCCTCTTAGGTCAAATAATGCCCTTAATCCCTACCTCCAATGTAGGTTTTGTCGACCTGTTTAGCGGTGGAGCTAACGTAGGTATCAATGCTAATGCGGACTGGTATGTCTTTAATGATATGAATAGTCGTATTAACGAAATGTTTCGGTTATTCCAAACGAGTTCTCCGCGGACATTATTGAGACAGATACATAACACTATAGAAAAGTGGGAGCTAAGTAAGACCAATGAAGGAGCATTCTTAGCATTTCGAGACTATTATAATAAGCGGCCAGATCCTCTTAATCTATATATTCTTTCGTCGTTTAGCTATAACTATCAATTTAGGTTTAACTCAAAACTCGAATTTAATAATCCTTTTGGTCGTAACCGAAGTCATTTTTCTACAAATATGGAACGAAATTTACTGAGGTTCGTTAATCGACTCCAAAGTATTGATGCATACTTTGAAGATGCATACTTTGAAGACTTTGATTACTCCAGATTGAGTCCATCGGATTTTGTATATATGGACCCTCCGTACCTAATTACGACTGGGAGCTACAATGATGGCAATCGGGGATTCCGAAATTGGAATGAGAAGAGTGAAGCAGCTTTGCTTGATGTAATAGAAGAGCTAACTGAGCGTGGGGTTCCTTGTGCGCTAAGCAATGTGTTAGAGCACAAGGGAAAACGCAACATTTTATTAGCTGATTTTATTTATCAACGAGGTTTGCATGTTCATGAATTGAAGTTTCACTATGATAATTCGTCGCATAACAGTAAGTTGCGGGGAAGCCGAGAGGTTTTAATCACGAATTATCAGTTAGACGATAATGGTAGAGCAGTGGTCGATATCTAAAATTCTACGACTTGGAGAGTTGAAGTAGCTTCAAGGAATTGGTGTGGAGTTAATTGACCGCTCTTGACCTTGTCGGCGGCGATCAGAAGTTCTCGAGCAGAGATTGCCGCTCCTTTAGTTCCGGTTCTGTCGTACGTAGACACAAGTTGCTCATGAAAACGATCTTTAAAATCGCCTGAGACCCAAAGAAAGAAGGTGTTATCGGGTGTTACATTTTCTCCGAAGTGTTCCCACCACCGATTTTCGTTTCTCTTAGAGCTCCTTAGCTGGTTATCTTCAATGTATCGCACCATCTCGTCCTCTTGACTGATGTTTTTTCCATAGCCATGCGTATAGGCCTTGGTGTCGACAATAACGCCTAGAGCTTGCTTTTCGGTTTCACTGTAGATGATTCCGTCTGGTTTGCGACCGCCGCCTAAGCACTCACCATCGAGTCCCATGACCTCTTTTAATAGTTCTATGGTTATAAGCTCGAAAGCGCGATTGCGTTTCGGGTCACGCGCTATGTCGAGCAACTCATAGTACTTGAGCGGCAAGGTCGTTATTTCCATAAGCTCTTGCTTTTCGTACTCCTGTGCGGATTTCATCTGCTCTGCTGTAACAGCAATGTCTGGAATACTAAATCCGATGATATCGTCCCGTAGTATTAGTTCATTTTCGGTCGTATCGATTCTGATACCGATTGAGTTAAGTCCGGCGATATCATTAAGTATGATTGTTCGGTTATCGTCAAAACCAAGGTCAATCAAGTGCTTCTCTAACATGGCAAGTGACTTTGAGTGCTGGAGAAACTCTATTATTTTAGCACGGCGAGTCCGAATATAGTCTCGATTAGCATTTTCGGATGCCCCGTTTCCGTCAACAGCTAAAAACTCCCAGTTGATATACTTTGGAAGGCGTCGATTTTTTGAATAGCCGATTGACTTCCTGTATGCGTGGCGGCCTTTTGGGGTTATTTCGTATTTTGGAAATCCGGACCGTAGCCCTGTTGCTGTTTTAATTTGTGTGGAAACCTTTTTGACATAGCCAATTTTGATCAACCAGCCGGAGATCATTCGGCCATATTTATCAGCTGTACCCTCGATGTCGCTCCGAATCTTTGATTGTTCATTAATATCAGCTGATTCCTCTAACCACTTTTCCATAGTGTCGCTAGGGTAGGAGGTGAAACCGCGTTCTCCCTTAAATCCCAAGCGTTCTCCCAGGTAAAACTTATTGACTGGGGTATCGGCATCGTCTAGAAGTTGCAGTACGCGGGATGCCGGCGGATACGCTAGAATCGCCTTGGCCAGCGTTGGGTCTGATTCCGGTGAATCTGTCGACGAGGAAAAAGATTTACCAAGGTCGGTGATTGCGCATAAATCGGTCGAGCGGTCGTGGCTTACTAATCCAAGACTTAACGCCCATCGCAGAAAGCCGTCAGCGGTCCAGTTGTCAGTCCAAGCTTTTCCTTTTGTCCGGAAATTTTGAGGACGAATCGTAATTTGGATGAGTCCATCAGCGACGGCGTGAGACCTAGTAGCTGCAGCGCGACCCTGCCTGTCTCTTGAGGTTCCGACCAACTCAGTATACGTGAAGCGAGTTTGGTTTGAATTCAGTTTTTGAAGGAGGTCGTCGCGCAAATCGGAGAACGCGATTAGATTGGGGACCAAATCATCGCGCAATATTTCATAGTGCTTCGATTCTGGGTCGAATATCTGCACGACCAGCTTAAGGTTGTTTAAATTAGCCGGGTTTTGAACCCAACCGTACGTGCGGTTGTACATGAAGACTCCATATCAATCGTGTGCCAACGAGCGTACTTTAGTAGCTTTCGATGAGCATAACAGTAAATCATTTCGCGATAGTTGTTACGTCAGTTTTTGTGGCCTCGACTTTACCCGGTGTGCGCCGACGCAGGAGCCTGGCAGAACAGCTCTCGATGGAAACAAGATCAGTCGATAGGGGAGACTGGATCATGAGGAATAATCCTGGTCATGTCGAACGCAATGGAGTCAGTGAACAGAAAGATTCGCGAGAACTGATTCAGTAAATAACCAAAACCGATTAATCCGCAAAGGTCGAAAGTAAAAATAGATCTAGTTTCTAAATATAACCGGGCGAGAAGCTACTCCTTTCTGCAGGCAAGGGATATATGCAGCAATAAATATAAGTAGTTGTGGCGAAAGTATGTCGAACTATTTAGGTGAACCTCATAACAATTGGCTGAACGTAGTTGGTGTTCTTGATTCTCGGGAAGGTGCGGGGAGAATTTGCTGATACTTAGGGTTGTCCGAGTCGTGTCGCCATGAGGCATTGGCGCCTGATCAGGGATCGTGTCGTATTTTTAGATTTTCGAACGATTTACCCAGGAGTTGACTATCCTTGTTCAAAGAAAGTGCAGTCAGAAGCGTCATCGGATGTAGATGAAGCGAGTAGGTGTGGTCAGGGGATTATCGTGACGCAGGCAATGAAAGCTAATGAGAAAATTAAGGAAGCCCTACTTGGGGTAGTAGATGACCAGCTTACCAAGTTCTCGGATTGCGACCTTTTTAAAAAGGGAGTCGGAATTGAGAAACCAAAGTTTGATGAACAGGCCGCAGATGAGAAAAACGATCAACTCGGAAAGTATATTCTAACTCGAATTACCGATTGGAGCTGGATTAATCGACGGGTAGAGAGGATTCAGGTAGTCGGCGAAGGCTACACGCAGCGTCAGATCAGCTTCGATTTTAATTTACCTTATTCTCCTTGTTTGAAGTATCCCGTAGGGAGTAATGATAAAGGTCACGACAGATACTTTCCTCAAAGTATCGTGCCTTTAACGTTTTTACGGAAAGGAATGTTGGTAAATTTAAGTATTTTGAACGAAGATGGGAATACAGTCCCATCCCTCAATTTCGGGGAGAATGGGTTGTTAACTTATCGGGCGATAAAATACTTATTAAATAATTCAACAATTTTGCGTTATTCTGAGCAACTTAGCCTGCAACTTTTTCAGCGTTTAGGGGTTAAACTTCCTGTCGAAGACTTTATTGCCGTATATTTGCAAGCTGTAAGTCAAATTATCTATAGCGATAATTATGACAAGAATGCTGTTGAGGGTGCTGAAATAGTTGAACGCGCTCAAGAGACCCATCGTCGTGATTTGTTTGATTCAATCGCAGCCTGTGCGGCGTCCCGGAAGTCATTCTTACAGGGCGAGACATCGGACGTTGGCGATGTAAATCCAAATTTTGAAGTTATATTGTCGTATTGGGCATTAGGAGCCCGATTTAGCGACGTAAATGATTTAGAAAGTCAAAAGAATCAGGGTGTTATCAATGATTCAGATACTCCATATGTCCTTGATTCGTCGGACTATGTTGAGATGCTCGCCCTATCGTTAATGGTCGCTATCGTCAACTGTGATAACACTGATGAATTGACTACTTTTGAGACCATATGCATCTTACTTTCGTTAGTTTCGGCGTCATATCTTTGCGTAGTCGTTGTCGATTCTAACGTTCTTTGGGACAGTGCATGTCGGGCCGGTGAGAAAGATCAGGCATGGGTAAAATCTGCGGTTTCTCGACATACGATTATTAAGATTGCATGCAATGTGGAAATTAATGATAACTCTTTAGAAGTCCCTAAGAAAGGTCTAGTCAAGCGCTTCTTTAATACAGTCTTTAAGAATTCTCCCTATTTGGACATTCTGGTTCGGTATTCGGCGAGATCCGCAAAAAGTAGCCATCTGGAATTCGCTTTTCCTCCAGAGCTGAGACTCAAGAGTGTCGTGGCCTTCAGTGCCCCGAGACGTCGGATTCGTAAGCGGTATTTGCATTCTCAACGGCCGTGTGTAACGGAGGTCTGTTATCCAAAGAATTGTGCTTGTAGTGAAAAATACTTTCCCTGTAATGATTGTGAAAACGAGATTTCCTTAAAATCTCACCGCGCGACTTATCGATCGTCTTTTCAACGGGCGCATATACAGCCTAGAGGGGCTGCAACTCCACTTGAAACACTTAGTTTTCGATTGGTGCCCGAGCCGTTGCAGCAGCCGTTATTTGCAGTCGTAACTGCCTTTCTGTGTAGTATACTTTGTTTTTTCGGCTTGTTTGGTGCGGTCACTGAATCACGTGCAGAGTGGATAAAATGGCTTGATATCTCTAATATTTTGGCGGTAATTACATTACTATCTGCTCTATTTGGTGCGTATTTGTTAACGGCTTTCCGGCATGCAATTGCTCGACGGGCTTTTTCCTTTCCTAAGTATATTATCGCCGGTTCGGGTTTATTGTCGTTTTTGGCATTCGTTGTTTTATTTGCTTTCCTAATGTTAGTTCATCGTGAATTAATATCGGATCAAGTAGTCCAGGAGCGTTTGATGTTGGGAGGGGTAATAGTGGTATTAGTGCCACTAATAATATTGATGTGCAGGGTAAAAGAATTCTATTCAGCCACAAGGGTTGATATACGACAGGTTTATCAGGAGCGTATTATTCGTGAAGAGATTCCGGCAACTATACACGATAGAAACGTTGTGGCAATTACTGAAACTGGTGGGTATGATCTTGAATATATCGACGATTTCTTTTTAACAAGTATTGGAGTTAATTGTGGGGCTGACAAATATATAGCAACTCTAGTTGAGCATTTGAAAAGGGAGATTCTATGATGCGTGGACGTTCGATTATTGGTCTCGACCTTGATGGAGTGGTTGCAGATTACACTGCTGCGATGCGTTCATTTGTCGCCGAGTATAAATCCGTGGAGACCGAGAGCTTGCCAGAACCTGTAACATATAACTTGGTGAAGGCAGGTTGGGGTATAGATAGCGGTGAAGAGTTTTTGCGAATTCATTCTAAAGCAGTCGCGTCTGGGTTGTATGCGAATATGCCGGTGATGTCCGGTGCGTCAGAAGCTCTTCGTCAACTATCCGACATGGGTGCTCATATTAGGATTGTTACGCATCGATTGATTATGGGTGGCAGTCATAAACGAATCGTCAGTGATACCGCGACCTGGTTGGATCAGAACGAAATCCCATATATGTCGTTATGCTTTACCGGCTTGAAGGATAGCGTTGGTGCGCACGTCTATATTGAGGATTCTCCGGATAATATCAGTGCTTTGAGGCTGTCTGGTACGGACGTCATTGTTTTCGATCAACCTTATAATAGGGCCATTAGCGGCCCTCGCCTTATGTCTTGGGCAGATGGGGTGCCTGTAATCTCGGAATTTCTTGAAAAGAACGGACAGTATTTATCCTGATTTTCAAGCTTGAATGCGCTGATATTTTAGCATTAATATTGTCCTCGTTTTTCGCCTGTGATTTCTCTACTTCGTTTGTTTAATCTTTGGATACTGTTGGCTCGTCGTGTTCAAGCTGTTTTATTTGTCCTTGCGGTAATAGTTTTTGAGCTTCAGATATTCCATTTGTTGGATTAGGGGGTCTAGCCCGGATTAGTGCTCGTTGGAAGTGTTTCGATATTGGTTGCGTGTCTTCCGGTAGTTACTGCAGGTGAATCGTACTGTTATCTTGGTGTCCCAGTCGATCCGGAAGTTGTCAAGAAATTGACGGTCTGCTTCAGCGAGAGGCTCAGACGTAGTCGGCGGTATTAGTTTGCCAGCCGCGTACAGGTTTTTAAGTGGTAAACGTATCGGTAGGTCAGGTAGCCATACTTCCGACCAGGAGCGCGGTACCGCCCGCACGTGTATACGGTTGCAGGCTGCGTCGCTGAATTGGCTGTCACAGTTTGGCGGGTGTTATAGAAATGCTTTCGATTAGCTTGGACTTCGAGTCTGTCGGTAGTCAGCGCAATCTCGCACAAGGGGCGTGGCTAGGGACATCGTGCCGCATAGCTACGACTTCGGCGAACTACATCGACTGCGTAATCAACAACAATCGGTTAGGGAGTGCCAATTCTCTCAAACTAGGATAGGTTGACCGACAGTAGAACCGGTTGGTTGCATAGCGTCCGTGACAGTGGCGTACGCGCGGTGTGGCGATCGAGGCGGCAGTATCGAGGGACAGTCTGGGATTGCTGCCACCGTCTGATGGTTGTCCAGGACAATGTTGGTTGTTTCGCTCCGTACAGTAGTCAACCACTGCTAAAGCCCTCTCGGTTAGTGTTATGTTCTGGCATTTCGCGGTTGTATCGACGATACATGTGTCGCATTCCATGCATAGTTCGGTAAGGGAGAAAAATGTTCTGGCCAACGTGTAAATCTTCGTTGCGGGTGACGCGGGCGATTCCGACGCCCTTATAGCTGAGGCCGCGGTCGTGCGGTGCACTGTGGCGACCAGGCATAGTGTGTCGGTCGGAGCCACAGGCGGTGGCAGGGGTGAGTCGACAGTCATTTTGGCATCGTGCTGTTTGGGGATAGGGGGGGGGCTTCGTGGATGTGGAAGCCATTGTCGCCGTGCGGGGGTAGCTGGGCTCGGTTTTCTTGGTCACATTTCGGTAAGGCTTGTTTTTACTTCTCAATGATGTGCAGCAGCTTCGCGAAAGAGTCCAGGATGCAGTCGACGCCGAGTGATTCCAACTGATCGCGGATGAAGTAGCTTGTCAGTACGCTGGCACTGATGACACCCGAATTCCGGGCGGAGTGAACATCAGACTCGGTATCGCCAGAGATGATTACGGCGGCCTTGTCAGTGACAGCGAGCTGGCCATGACGGCGAGAGGATGAGGTGGGGTCCCGGGGCGGCCGTTCTCAACCTCGTCACCGCCTACAATGGCGTCGATGATGCCGTTGTGCCAGCCCATGGGGGCACAACACTATCGATGAATTCGCGTGCAAAGCCCGTCATGCAACCGACTTTGATGGCCTTGGCATGTAGTGCCTTCAGCAAGCTATCGATGGCCGGAGGCTGGATTGAGGATTGTCTTAGTACGTGTGAGGAATTCTCTGCGGGGAAGAAATGCCAAGCTGGTTATGTACCTCGAATGGCTTCACACAGCCGCATAAGCCGCGCTTAGACGACGACAGCGACAAGGAAGATGGGAATCCAAGCGTCGGCAGCAAAGATGGCAATCAGCTGAGGGAATGTGTTCGCCTAAAGCTCACGAGTGATTGTGAACCTGTGGGACAATCATCAGTATGAGCATGTACACCGTGAACCAGCACACAGTCGAAACGCTGCTTGGATGGATTGAGAGCGACACTATTGCGATTCCGGAAATGCAGCGACCATTTGTATGGAACAGTACGAAGGTTCGCGATTTGATGGATTCGCTGTATCGCGGGTTCCCGGTGGGGTTCCTTATCACTTGGCAAAGTCAACAAGTACCGGTTAAAGGCGGCGGACATGCTGGGTATCAGCAGATTCTGATTGATGGTCAACAGCGCATTACTGCTTTGCGTGCCGCTGTTGCTGGGCAGCCGGTGATGGGTAAGGACTTTAAGACTAAGCGAATCGTTATCTGTTTTAATCCGCAAACTGAAGAGTTTG
This sequence comes from Corynebacterium sp. c8Ua_99, assembly GCF_039907185.1. Lineage (NCBI taxonomy): Bacteria > Bacillati > Actinomycetota > Actinomycetes > Mycobacteriales > Corynebacteriaceae > Corynebacterium > Corynebacterium sp. c8Ua_99. Next base: position 97,202 of record NZ_JASBOG010000008.1, on the reverse strand, counting down.
CGACTGCAACACCAGTGTTGAAGAAGCAACCGGAGTGGATCTACGACATCTCTGAATTCCTGCGGTCGAACAATGTTTATCGGCCAATGGGGGAGTATATGGCGAATAACCCCGAAGCCGACGACGAAGCAGTTGCGACTGCTCTGGAAAAGCTGATGGGAATCAAGAAAGCCCCAATCGGAATTATCGCACTGAGTGATGAGCTCGACATCGAGACAGTTGCCGAGATCTTTGTGCGCATCAACTCCAAGGGAGTAGCACTGTCTAGCGCAGACTTCGTCATGAGCAAAATCAGTTCCTACGGTGATCAAGGTCGCAACCTGCGGAAGCTCATTGACTATTTCGCGCATCTAGCAGTAAGCCCGCACGATTACGGCGAGCTCCGTAATGATGAAGAGTTTGTGCAGACTCAATACTGGAAGGAAATCGAGTGGCTTAAAGATGATACTGAGGATCTCTACGATCCGTCGTACGTAGACCTCATCCGTGTCGCCTCGATGGTCGCTTTCCGGCGTGGTCGGGTTTCATTCGTTGTTCGTGAACTCAGCGGACTCGATCCTGAAACCAGAAAGTTTTACCCCGAGAGAATTCCGGAAGCGTACAACAAGTTCGAGCAAGCGCTACTTCGCGTCGTTAACAAGTATGAGTTCAAGAAGTTCTTGGTAATTTTGCGGTCGACAGGCTTTATCAAGAAAAACATGATTACCTCCAGCAACGCGGTCAACTTTGCGTACGCTTTGTTCCTAATAATGCGTGCAGACGGTCGCCCAGACCCGGAGGTTAGTAGCGTCGTCAGGCGATGGTTTGTAATGGCGCAGTTGACGGGTAGAGCGTCAGGTAGTTTCGAGTCGACTTTTGAACGAGATTTGCGTGCGATTGACCGAGTTGGGGCGGCCGCCGCGTTGAAGGAACTTGAAGAAGGCGAGCTGGGAGAAAGCTTCTGGGCAGTTACGCTCCCGCAGCGTTTCGATTCTTCGAGCGTGAATAACCCGCAATTCCGAACCTTCATGGCTTCGCAGGTGAAGGCACAGGCAACGGCGTTCTTAAGTAAGCACGCGCTAGTGAGCTCGATGATTGAAGTCCAAGGCGACATTCATCACCTGGTTCCGAAAGATTATCTTCGCAAAAACGGCGTCAACGACAAGCGCGATTACAACCAGGTGGCCAACTACGCCTTTGCAGAGACTGCGGTAAATATTCGAATCGGCAACCGCATGCCCTCTGAATATTTGGGTGAGGTGTTCTCCCAAATTGAGTCCGGTGAGCCGACGCTCGGCGAGATCGCATCCCGCGAGGACCTTGACCGAAACTTTGAAGTCAATGCTATTCCGGCGTCGCTTGTTGACACAACCGTTGAGAACTACCACGAGTTCCTGCAGAAGCGTCGCTCTTTGATGGCCGCGAAGCTTCGCGAATACTACGGGGATTTGTAGTTGATCTTTGGTAGAAGGTTTTTGGTGACCTGTTACTAAAGTTGGTGACCGGCCACTGCAGGTGAGTTTTTGGGACAGGTCTTCCACCAGCTCCATGCTGGCGACCGCTCAGGACTGTCATGCACCAAATGCAGATCGGCAAGCAACCGATGGTGCGCGGGAATCTTGGCTTGGATTGCACACATCCTCGGTTACAGTGACCGGGTCGGAGAGTTTCTCTGGGGCGAGGTCAAGACGCAAAGATGAGAAATTGCAGCGCTTCTACGAACTGACTATGAATGTTCTACATCTAAATATTCATGTACAAAACAGTATTGCCATGCTAAGTAGTAAGTATGAAAACTCAACTTAAACCTGGCAAGCACCGTGTGTCTTTGAAGTATGAAAGCGGACCAGAATCGATCGACCTCCGTGGGGTTTCTCGTGTTATACCGTTGCCTGCGCATGGTGCTGAGGATGTTATCGCCTTCGGTGCTAGCGATGTTCTCTGTGGAACCGAAGATGGTCAGATTATTCGAGTTAACTGCGAGTCCAACGAACACAAGGCGCTCCTAAACACTGGAGGGAGACCACTCGGTCTGGAACTTTGCGCTGATGGAAGTCTTATCGTTTGCGACTCGTTCAAAGGATTATTGCGCTTTCGGCCCGGGACTGATTGCGCGTTCAATTCGACTCCTGAAGTGCTAGCGACGAGCGTCAACGGTCAGAGGCTGCGCTTCTGTAGTAACGCTTCCGAAGCACCTGACGGTTCAATCTGGTTTACCGAATCTACAAGTCGGCTTCATTTCCCTGAATTCATGGGTGCAATTCTCGAACATGCACCGCGTGGAAGCCTGAACTGTTGGCATCCCGATGGCACCGTGACACGTGTTTTAGACAATCGGTATTTCGCTAATGGAGTAATCGTAGAGCCGGATGGCACTGGCGTCTTTTTCTGTGAAACCACCGACTACGCTTTACGACGTTATGACTGCGTAACTCAGGAAGTGCAAACCATAGCGGGTAACTTGCCTGGTTTTCCAGACAATATGTCGCCTCTCAGCGAGCGCAACGAGACTTGGATTGCTTACGCTCATCCGCGTTCGCTACCTCTTGATCTGCTGGCGAAAGTTCCAAATTTCTTCAGCCACATTGTGTGGAATATGCCGGACGCTATTCGGCCAGATGCGCCGCATGAAGTTTGGCTAAATATGTGGAAGTTTAATGAATCGGCACAAAACGACAAGAGTGATTGCAAGTGGGAGAGGAGCTATCAAATTCGAGGTACACATCCGGATTTCCATACTCCGACTGCCGCGGTGCGCATGGGAGATGACCTGATTGTCGCCAGTAAGGACCAGTCATCATTGTTAGCGATTGATTTAACTAAGGTTCTCTAATCGTTGAATGCCTGACGCTATTTCTGCCGCCTGCGCGGCCTCTATGTTTGTGGCCACCAAGTAGATGGCAGGAACAGTATCTTCCACCAACTCCGTGGCCACCAGCGACGAGGAATTACGTCCGAATACCCGGGGTGTTCTGACACGAGAGTTCGAATCTCCTTGTCGTCAACACCGAGGTCGTGAAGTTCGGCTATCAACGCCTCAATTTCCTTCCTACGAATATCGGGATCCCATGATCCTGGCAGTTCGAAGTAATCCTGGAACAGGCGTTTTACCTCATCGGTGATTCGGGCATCGTCAACGACTCCGTGGCATTGGCTCGCCTTATCCAGTATTGACTCCGCCAATGTGCGGCCTCCCTGGCACGAAGGGGAGTATGTCATGGGGAGCATTTTGAGCTCGTAGTAGCAATCGGGTTCCAACAGATCCGGGTTCATAGCCGCATCAGAATCCGGCCACAGGACTTCTTCGATACTGGGGTGCTCGGCCAACATTGTTGCGACGCCGAAGCAGACGTGTGCACATGACTTCCTTGTACGAAAGTCATCGCACTGACATGAAGTACAGCCAGGAAAAGTGAACCCATCAACCTGGACCTCAAAATCATCGACGGTGATGCGGTAGACACCAGCTGCAACCTCGACCAACGGGGATTGCGCTGAAAGCTTTTGTGCCGACTCGATGACATCTTCTGTGAAAAACGCCCTAATAATTGGCGAATCAAACGTGGTCATGCACTGAACGGTAGTAAGAAGGCCGGATTCGGAATTAGGTCTATTAGAACGACTGTTCTCGTTTTCGTCCTTGGGAAGCCAGCAGTTTCCCAGGACTTGGCTGCGTCGCAGCCTGCATTTACTCGCCAGTATGTCGGTGCTAGTGGTCATTGTGGCCGCGAACTCATTGCTGTTCATAATGTTTAAGCATGCGGGCATTCATGATCCGTTAGTGCCGGAGTATTCAGGTGCTGGAATCGCATTTTCCCTGCTTTCCCTCAGTTGGGTCCTGAATCGGTACTTGAGCAAGTTCCTGGCCCTGCAGGTCTCGAGCTATTTTGCAGTTGCTGTCGGCGCTGTATGCACGGGATGGAGCGGAAGTCACTCGTGTTTCGGACTGTAACCGAAATCACTCTAATAACCTACGGAGCTGTAGGTGAATCGCGTTATAGTTATATTTAGATTACATTTTATTAACCCCTTTGAGGGGCTTTAGTTGGCCGCTTTTCAGGGTACGATTGCGATTCATAGCCTGTTTTTTGCTCTTGCCCATGCCGTAGTTCTTTTTGGAACCGTTTTACTATTCACTGCTCTAGGCAAGGAGTAATCATGGGCACTCAACGAGCATTCGCAAAGCTGGCACGGTCAGCCACAGCACTGTTGGCTGCGGCTGGTGTCGCTCTGGCAGCCGCACCCATCGCGGCCGCTGCACCGGCTACGGAAACTGGTAATGATCAGGTCCTGTCCTGGACCGAAATGGGCGAGTGGGGTCCAAAGGCAAATGATTTCCCCACTGTCATGGTCAACCAGGGGATGACGGAGAACATCAGCCCAGAGGGCACAAATGTGCAGTGTGTTCCTGCTCCTGGTGAGAATCCAGTGGTCATGATTCACGGTATGAACTCGAACTCGTACCAGACCTATGCCCGCATGGCACCGGAGTTAAAGGCAATGGGGAAGTGCCTGTACGTATTTAACGTCGGCAAGCTGGGTCCTGACGAGTTTTCAGTGCTGGGTTCTATCCCAACCATGCGCAATATGACCCCGTTGGATACCGCTTTGGCAGAGCTGACTGCGAAGATTGACACTCTCAAGGCGGAAACTGGTGCAACCGCCGTCGATATTGTTGGACACTCTGCCGGTGGCGCCTTGGCTGCCGCCTACGCCAAGCAGGAGCAGGGCCGGGGAATCGGCACCGTCGTTTCCTTGGCGGGCGTGCTGCACGGTACAACTCTGCTGGGAGCTTCCTATGGTTTGGAGCAGCTCAACCAGTTCGACAACGCCGGTGACAAGGCTGCGGGTTTCATTGTCAGCCCGAGCCTGGTGGATCTGATGCAGCACGGCCAGTTCATGGCCAAGATCAATGAAGGCGGCTTGGAGCAGCCGGGCGTCAACTACGTTGCAATCTCGACTCAGGTTGATGAAGCCGTCACTCCAATGGCTGCAAGCCAGTGGCAGGCACCAACGTCCAACAACATTCTGCTGCAGGATGGGTGCTCTGCAGATCTATCGGGTCACATCGGACTGACTTTCTCGCCACGGACAATTGCGCTGGTAGCTAATGCGCTGGGGCGCAATGTTGAGGTTCCGTGTGTGCCGGTAACCGGCTTTGTGGAAGGTGGCATCAATGACAATGCCAATGTTCGCCCAGAACACGTCAATGCTGTTTCTGACGGCATCACGGAAAACGACGGACGCATCGCTCAGGCTGCCGGGTCGCGGTAGCGAAAGTCGCGAGCAGTAGCTCTTGATAAAAGGCGCGAGCCGACAGCGAAATCAGCTAGTCGGATTGCGCCTTTTTCGCCATCAAATCCAGGGCAATGGCGGCACCAATGATCGAAGCGCGCAATTGTGGCGGCAAATCATCTTTGAGCTGGAGCATGTAACGCTCATTGCCGGATAGGAAATTTGTAAACCCCGACCACTTTCGTGACATCTGGGCGACTCTGACGTCGTTGATCATAAAAGTGGCGTCGTAATGCCAGACGTCGCCGTCGACCTCGCAATTGGCAAAACCGGGGATGGAAATCTCCAGCCGCCGCTTAAAGAACGCAAACTTCTGCTGAATAGTGGCCAAAAGTCGCGATGACTCTGCTCCATCTTGCTGCTGGCCTTCAGGGGCTGTCGCATGCGGGTCGGGGTAGTAGACCTCGTAACGGTCAAGGGCAAGATCGGTCGGATCGGTAATAACGAATACCGGAGTGCCGTCTGGCTCGGAAACTGTCAGGCGACGAGAGCCCATAAACATGCGGCTCAGCGTGCCACCGGTAGTTTCGATCTTTCCGATGCAATTGCCCTCGGTATCCAGGATGTCGAAATCATCCGCCATGAAGTTTCGAATCTGCTGGATAACGATGCTGTTGTGCGAGAGCAATCCCTGATAGCGCCCTTGCTGTGGCGGAAGCTGCTGCGGTGCGGGAGGCTGCTCGGGCTCGGAAGGTTGCTCAGGCGCGGCAGGCTGTGTGGCCGCGGAAGGTTGCTCCGGTGCGGGAGGCTGCTGCCCGGAAGCATCTTCCTGATCGTGCTGTGGAATCTGATCCCACAGCGACTTTGGGTTATCCCAATATGAACTCATGACAACAGCCGTCCTTTGGTGGTGCTAAAAGCCGAGTGGCTTAGAAGTTCTCTACGAGAGCCTTGTTGAAAGCCTCAAGGTCGGCCGGGGTGCGGGAGGAAATCAGGTTGCCGTCAACGACAACTTCCTCATCGACCCAGTTGGCGCCAGCGTTAATCAGGTCAGTCTTGACGCTGATGTAGGAGGTAATAGTGCGGCCCTTCAGCACATCCGCATCGGTGAGAATCCAACCGCCGTGGCAAATCACGCCAATCGGCTTGTTGGCAGTTGCGAATCCCTTCACTAGCGCCACGGCATCCTTATCGATGCGAATCTGGTCAGCATTCACGGTGCCACCCGGAAGAATTAGGGCATCGTAATCATCGGCAGAAACGCAGCTGGTCAGCTTATCGACGTCCACCTTCGTGCCGTTCTTGCCCTCAATGGAGCCTTCCTCCGTGGAAACCACATGCACGGTCGCACCGGCATCCTTCACAGCCTCAGCCGGGCTAGTCAGCTCGGAGTCCTCAAATCCATCGGTGGCCAAAACTGCAATGGTCTTATTCGTTAAATCAGGCATAGCCCCGAGGGTAACGACGTGATCGCGTTTATGCATCCGCCCGAGTATTGTTTTGCGTGCAATATTGAAAAATACTTTAACGGAGGGCGGAAAATGCCTCATTATGAAGTTCTTCAGGTGGTTCTGAAGGAAAAGTTCATCGGTACCGGCTCAGCTAATCTGACAGAGCTTGAGAGGGTAATCAACGACAAGGCTTCGCAGGGGTTTCGGCTGCACACGATTACTACTGCCTCTTCGGGCAGTAAGGGGCTGATGGGCGGGGACCGCATCCAGGCGACCATGATCTTCGAGAGTATTGCGTAGTTCGCATTTGTCGCTGCGTTCCTGCTGGCGGATGGGGCGCAACTCCGAAAAAGTTACCCAAATATGAAACAAATCTCCGCCATTATGAAAAGGCGCTTGCGCTTGCACCTGCGCAAGCGATATTCTGAAGTCCCGTGGTTACGAAATACATCATCGTTACAGGAGGCGTTGCCTCCTCCCTCGGCAAAGGCTTAACCGCGGCGTCGCTCGGCCGCCTGCTTACCTCGCGTGGTCTGAAAGTGACTATGCAAAAGCTCGATCCCTACCTCAACGTGGATCCGGGCACCATGAACCCCTTCCAGCACGGCGAGGTCTTCGTCACCGAAGACGGCGCGGAAACCGACCTGGACCTGGGGCATTACGAGCGCTTCCTCGACCGCAACCTCTCCGCCGGCGGCAACGTCACCACCGGCAAAGTCTATTCCTCGGTCATCGCCAAGGAGCGCCGCGGCGAATTCCTCGGCCAGACCGTCCAGGTCATCCCGCACATCACCGACGAAATCAAATCCCGCATCGTCGCCATGGGCAACGCGGACGCAAACGGCGACAAGCCCGACGTGGTCATCACCGAAATTGGCGGCACCGTCGGCGATATCGAGTCACAGCCCTTCCTGGAGGCCGCGCGGCAAGTGCGTCACGACGTCGGCCGCGAAAACGTCTTCTACCTGCACGTGTCACTGGTTCCGTACCTCGGCCCCTCCAAGGAATTGAAGACCAAACCCACGCAGCACTCGGTGGCCGAACTCCGCTCGATTGGCCTGGTTCCCGATGCCGTCGTTTTGCGATGCGACCGCGACGTCCCCGACTCCCTCAAAAACAAGATCGCGCTGATGTGCGACATCGACCGCGAGGGCGTGGTGTCCTGCCCGGATGCGCCGAGCATCTACGACATCCCGAAGGTCCTCTACGACGAGCACCTGGACACCTTCATCATTCGCCGCCTCAACCTGCCGTTCCGCGACATGGATTGGGCCGTGTGGGGAGACCTGCTCGAGCGAGTCCACAACCCGAAGGGCGAGGTGACGGTGGCTTTGGTTGGCAAATATATCGACCTGCCGGACGCCTACCTGTCCGTCGCGGAAGCCGTGCGCGCAGCCGGTTTTGCCCACCGCGTGAAAGCGAACATTCGCTGGGTCGCCTCCGACGACTGCGAAACCCCCGAGGGGCTGAAAGAAAACATGGCCGGCGTTGACGCGATTGTCATCCCCGGTGGCTTCGGCGGACGCGGAATCGAAGGCAAGATCGCGACCATCCGCTACGCAAAGGAAACCGGCACGCCACTTTTGGGAATCTGCCTGGGCATGCAGTGCGTTGTCATCGAGGCGGCACGCACCGCAGGTGTTGAAGGCGCTTCTTCCACCGAGTTTGACGAAAACGCGGCCGAGCCAGTGATTGCCACGATGGAGGAACAGCTCCAGGCCGTCTCCGGCGAGGCTGACCTGGGCGGATCCATGCGTCTGGGTTCCTACCCGGCAAAGCTCGCCGAAGACTCCGTCGCCGCGCGCCTCTACGGCACCCCCGAGGTCACCGAGCGGCATCGCCACCGTTACGAGGTCAACAACGCCTACCGCGGCCGGCTCGAAGAAGCCGGCCTGGTCATCTCGGGCACCTCGCCGGACGGCAAGCTCGTCGAATTCGTCGAGTACCCCACGGACGTGCACCCATACCTCGTGGCCACGCAGGCGCACCCGGAGCTGAAGTCACGCCCCACCAACGCCCATCCGCTTTTCGACGGCCTCATCGCCGCAGCCCTCAAGCACAACTAGCCTTGGCTCCGCGAGGGTGAATCCGGCCTACCTATTAGAGTGAAACTCATGGCGCACCAATTTGACGTTGTTGAATCCGAGATTGTTCTCGAGGCACCTATTCTCGCGGTCCGCCGCGACCAGGTGCGAATGCCGGGTGGGAATATTTCTGCCCGCGAAATCGTGGAGCATTTTGGCGCTGTCGCAGTCGTTGCCGCAGATGAGGATAACCGCCTCTACCTGCTGAATCAGTGGCGGCAGGCGGCGGGGAAGCGTCTGGTGGAATTGCCGGCCGGGCTTCTCGACGTTGCGGACGAAGACCCTCTGGAGGCCGCCAAGCGCGAGCTGGTCGAGGAAGCCGGGCTGGAAGCCGAGTCCTGGTCCCTACTTACCGATATGTTCAGCTCACCCGGCTTCGCAGAGGAAGCGGTTCGGATCTACCTGGCCAGGGGTCTCCGTGCCGTCGATAAGCCGGAAGCCCACGATGAGGAAGCAGACATGACTGCGTCGTGGATCGGCGTCGAGGAGGCGGTGGTGATGGCGATGGGCGGCGAGATTTCCAACGGCATTGCGCTGTCGGGTGTGCTTCTGGCGGGGCAGGTGCTGTTGCATGGTGCCACGCCGCGCTCGGTCGCGGAGCCGTTCGACATTCGACCGACCGCCCTGGCGAAGCGCCGGACGGAGCAGCTCGGCGCCGGAGCGGACCTGAAACGCATCCGATGAGTTCGATCGATCCGCTTGTCGACGCCTTCGTCACCTACCTCGCGGTGGAAAAGGGCCTGTCGGCGAATACGCTCGCCAGTTATAAGCGCGACTTGGAAAAGTACCGCACATACCTGCGGGAGATCGGGCGCACGGAATTGGCGCAGGTCACCGAGCAGGATGTGTCAGAGTTCCTGGCGTATCTCGCGCGGGGAGATAAGTCGGCGGGCAGGCCGGCACTGGCCCCGACCTCGGTGACACGGTCGCTGTCGGCTGTGCGGAGCTTCCACAAGTTTGCGGTGGGTGAGGGCGCGTTGGAGGTGGATGTCGCCAAGCGAGTGGCGCCGCCGAATCAGCCCTCGCGGTATCCGAAGGCACTCAGCATTGATGAGGTCACCCGGCTGATCGAGTCCATCCCCGACGACGACACCGCTGACGTGACGGATTTGCGCAACCGTGCACTGGTGGAGTTTCTGTACTCGACAGGTGCGCGAGTTTCGGAAGTCACCGGTCTGGATATCGATGACGTGGACCGCGAAACCAATCTGGTGCTTCTGCGCGGCAAGGGTGGCAAGGAGCGCATCGTGCCTGTGGGATCGCCGGCCATGGCGGCACTGGATGCGTGGCTGACACGCGGTCGGCCGAGCTGGGTGCGGGCGAACTCCGGGCCGGCGCTGTTTATCAACTCGCTGGGACGCAGGCTGTCTCGGCAGTCGGCGGGGAATACACTGGCGGAGCTGGGTGAGCGTGCCGGGCTGAGCGTGAAAATTTCCCCGCACACCTTGCGCCACAGTTTCGGCACGCACCTCATTGAAGGTGGTGCCGATGTGCGCGTAGTCCAAGAGCTGCTCGGACACGCCTCCGTGACGACGACCCAGATTTACACCATGATTACCGCGGAGAATATGCGACGAGTCTGGGCGGGGGCTCACCCACGGGCTGAATACTCGCGGTAATATGCGGCGGTAGTATGTAGCGCTACTACGTGGCGGTAATATATGGCGGTATTACGTGGCGGTATTACGTGGCGCAGTAGAATTGATGAGAAATCTTCAAGGAAGAGGGATTGACTGTGGCTGAAGAAGGGTTGTTTGAGGCCGATCGAGTTGAACTCGGTCTCACCGGTCGTCCGGCACGTGAGCTGCCGGAACCCGCACCCCTGACCAGTCACGGCCCCGCGGTCATCCTGGCAATGTGTAACCAGAAGGGCGGCGTGGGTAAAACCACCTCGACCATCAACCTGGGCGCAGCACTGGCGGAGTTCGGTCGTAAAGTCCTGCTCGTTGACTTGGATCCGCAAGGCGCACTATCCGCCGGTCTCGGTGTCCCGCATGAGGAACTTGACCTGACCGTCTACAACCTCATCGTCGACGACACCACCGATGTCCGCGACGTCATCCACCACACCAAGGTTTCCGGCCTGGATCTCGTCCCGGCCAACATTGACCTGTCGGCGGCGGAAATCCAGCTTGTCAACGAAGTCGGCCGCGAACAGGCCTTGGGGCGCGCACTGCGCCCAGTGATGAATGACTACGACTTCATCATCATTGACTGCCAGCCATCGCTGGGTCTGCTGACCGTCAATGCGCTGACCATCGCCGAGGGCGTCATCATCCCGATGGTGGCGGAGTACTTCTCGCTGCGCGGCCTGGCACTGCTCACCGACACGGTGGCCAAGGTCCGTGACCGCCTGAACTTCAACTTGGAGGTCTCCGGCATTTTGGTGACCATGTTTGACCGCCGCACTCGCCACGCCAAGGAAGTCATGGAACGCCTCATCGAGGTCTTCGGTGACAAGGTTTTCGATACGGTCATCACCCGTACCGTCCGCTTCCCGGAAACCTCTGTCGCTGGCGAGCCCATCACCACCTGGGCGCCGAACACCCCAGCTGCGGCACAGTACCGCAACCTGGCCCGCGAGGTCATCGAGCGCAAAGGCCGCAAATAATAGGTGACTTCTCCGGATAGTTACACTCCCGAACCGTCGTCAAGCGAGGGCGTGCAGGAAGAAATCACCGGCTTCCGCGTCGCACTCGCGAACTTCAGCGGCCCCTTCGACCTGCTACTGCAGCTGATCAGCAGCAAAAAGATGGACGTCACCGAAGTCGCGCTGGCGGCGGTCACAGACGAGTTCATCGCATACACGCGCAGCCTCGACGCAGTCAGTGACCTCGACGAAATCACCGAATTCCTCGTCGTGGCAGCGACGCTGCTCGACCTCAAAACCGCACGGCTCCTACCGCGTGGCGACGTCGACAGCGAAGAAGACCTCGAACTGCTAGAAGCGCGCGACCTGCTATTCGCCCGACTGCTGCAGTACCAGGCGTATGGCAAGGTTGCCGACCAATTCGAAGAGTGGCAGAAGACCGCGCCGCGGCGCTATCCGCGAGCTGTGGGGCCGGACAAGCAGTTCGAGGAACTGCTGCCGCCCGTGCGCCTGGGCATGACGCTCGGGGAGTTTGCCGAGTTTGCGGCCGTCGTAATGCGGCCAAAGCCCCCGGAGGAAGTCGGTGTTGGGCACATCCACGGCGTGCCCGTGTCCGTGCCGGAACAGGCGGGCAAGATTCTGGACTCGCTGCGGCTGGCAGGCGAGGGGACTTGGCTGACTTTTACGCAGCTGACATCGGAGTGCCGCGTGTCCATGGAGGTCGTCGGGCGGTTCCTCGCGCTGCTGGAGCTCTACCGTGCCAAGGCGATCGGTGTGGAGCAGGAGGAGGCGCTGGAGGAAATCCACGTGGCCTGGACCGGGCTGGACGTGGATCCGGCCGTCGTGGCGGCGGCGAACTGGGAGTAGGTGGCTGGGGCTGGCTGTTGGGGCTGGCGTTGCGGCTTGGCTTGGTCGGGCGTGGGCTTGGTCGGGCTGGCGCTAACAGCTGATTAGCGCCCGGCCAATTAGCGCCCGGCGCGGGAGGTTGCGTAATCTGACGCGCATGAGCGAAACCAGTTCCGGACCATCCGAGCAGGCCGTGGAGCCCGCGTCTGCTTCTTCGGCGCAGTTGCCGCCCATTGACCCGTTGCGAGCAGGCGTGGAGTCGATTCTGCTGGTAGTCGATACGCCGGTGGCGGCGGAGGATATGGCGCGGGCGCTGGACGTTTCCGCAAGTGATGTCCGTGACGTGCTTCGCGAGATCGAGTACGAATACCGTGCACGACGCAGCGGCATTGAGCTGCGTGAAACGGATGAGGGCTGGCGGTTTTACACAGCTCCCGCCCACGCCAGCGCGGTCGAGCGATTCTTGCTGGATGGCTCGCAGTCGAAGCTCTCACGTGCAGCTATGGAGACGCTGGCAGTAGTGGCTTACCGACAGCCGGCCACGCGTGCGCAGGTCTCCGGTGTGCGCGGTGTCAATGTTGATGGTGTGATGCGCACGCTGGTCGCGCGCGGTCTGATTGCGGAGTCCGGAGAGGACCCGGCAACCGGTGCGCATTTGTACGTTACGACGACGCTGTTCCTGGAGCTTTTGGGGATTGATTCGCTGGACCAGCTGCCTGATTTGGCTCCGCTGCTGCCTGAAGTCGACTTGATCGACGAGCCGTTGGACTAGGTGGGGTTCTGGGGCGGTTGGACAGGGGGCCTAGCTGGGCCGCGGGGCTGCGGGGCTGCGGGGCTCGCTCCATCGGCTAACCCACTTCACGACACGCGTGTCACCTCATGCCACCTCCACAGCTGCCACGAGGTGACGTGGGTGTCGTGAAGTCGCATTCCGGGCTGGGTATGCTGCTCGCTACAGCTCACTGCGAGCCTTTGCACCCACCACACCCACACCGCACACCACACCCACCACACGCATTGTGGATAACTCCCGAAAACTGCAAACTATCCACAGTCGATGCCAAATCGATGCCTCCTGAGTCTCCGTGTGAGCCCAAAAATGAGAACGTAGCACTCGCAAGCACTCGCAAACACTCACAAACCCACAAACACTCACATCACCACCCACCAACCAGCAGTTGCCTGGACCTCAGGAGCGCAATCCGATGCCGCAGTGGATCTACGACGCCGACGACATCATCCGTACCGGCCAGCAGCGCGAATGCGCCCGCCCCAGCACATTCGCAATTTCCCGAATCGGCCAGCACTCCGACCGAGATCTCCTCCGGCGGGCCAAAAGCGGCAGCCTCCTGTGGCTCGCATACGGCGCGTACGTGCCTGTCGACAGGTGGCTCACCCTAAACAGCACCGAACGTTACATCCTGGAAATCAAAGCGCTCGTCCATCGCGGCACCACCACCGTAGTCACCCGCGATGCCGCCGCTGCTCTCCACGGTTTACCTCTACTCACGCACAACACTCCCATCGCAATCGCCAACTCCGGCCGCACGCGCGGGCAATCGCGAAGCACACCGAATGGCCCGTACCAGCCGCACAAACGCCTCATCCGCGTCTCCGGCCGGATTCTCCCCGAGGACATCGTAGAAATCGATGGCCGCCTCGTCACCGATGTCCCAAAGTCCGTCATCGACGTCTGCCGTTCCCGCACTCCGCACAATGCACTAGTGCTTGCCGACGCCGCCCTCCAGCGCCACACCGACACCGAGGAGCTGTTGGCCACGTTGGCTGCATATCCGCGTGCTCCGGGAAATGCACAGGCCAGGAGATTGTTGGGGCAAGCGACAGCGTCGTCGGAAAGCATTGGGGAATCGCTCACTAAAGAAGCAATCGTCCAGGCGGGGCTAGCTGCTGTCGACGATTCTCGGGCTCCGTTGCTTCAGCAGGTTTCCTTTCGGGATGATCGTGGCTTCATCGCACGCGTGGACTTTTACCTGCCCGAACTTGGGCTGGTCGTCGAGTTCGACGGCCGTATGAAATACACCGACGGTGGAGTCGCGGACACGCAGGTGGCAATCGCAAAGGAGCTGGAGCGCGAAAAGCGCCTGAAGAACCTCGGGTTGAATGTCATCCGGATCGTCTGGTCACAGCTTTTCGACGGCTCCGCCGTAGCCACCTTGCGGCAAGCAGCCGCGGAAATCCGGCGTCACCTAGCAAATGGTGGTAGTTGCTATCGCGGTAACTACGCCTTCGCGCGGCAGCCCATCACGATCACAGGTAAGGCGGCCGAGTTGGCCATGCGTCGCCGACGGGTGTGGAGCAAAGCGGGGCGGCTGTACTAGCTGGCTGGCTCATCGGGCCACCCCAACCTCACTTCACGACACAGGTGTCACCTCATGCCACCTCCACAGCTGCCACGAGGTGACATGGGTGTCGTAAAGTCGCTGAGACTGTCTGTAATCCTTGCGAGAAGCTCCACCACCAACCCCGAACGGCGTTCAAGTCTGGCGCTGTACAGGTATTATGCTTGAGTATCATGACAGCCTCGGAAACCGCCCAGCCGCACACCCCGCCGCCCGCCCAACCACCCGCCCAACCACACACCCGGCCAGCCATCGCCGACCTCGCCCAATTCGACGCCGACCACATCTGGCATCCATACGGCCCCATCCCGTCGCCGGTCGCGCCCAAGCTGGTCGAGTCCGCCGAGGGCGTGAACCTCCACCTCGCCGACGGCCGCACCCTCATCGACGGCATGAGCAGCTGGTGGGCCGCTTGCCACGGCCACTCGCACCCGAAGCTGGTCGCAGCCGCGAAGAAGCAGGCCACCACGATGTCGCATGTCATGTTCGGCGGACTCACGCACCGTCCGGCCATTGAGCTGGCGGAGAAGCTCCTAAAGCTCGCAGGCCCCGGCTTCGATGCCATTTTCTACTCCGACTCGGGTTCGGTCTCCGTCGAAGTGGCGATTAAAATGGCGCTGCAGTACCAGCAGGCCAAAGGCCATCCCGAGCGCACCCGCCTGGCCACTTGGCGCGGCGGCTATCACGGCGACACTCGCGCGCCCATGACCGTCTGCGACCCCGAGGGCGGCATGCATTCGCTGTGGACGGGGCAGTGGACTCCGCAGGTCTTCGCCGACAAACCACCCGCCCGCGGCGCAACCGAGGAGGAACGCGCACGCTATCTCGCGCACTTCGATTCGCTTATCGACGACTCCGTCGCCGGCATCATCATTGAACCGGTAGTCCAAGGCGCTGGTGGCATGCGGTTCCATGACCACGAGCTGCTTGTGGGGCTCCGGAAGCTGTGTGACAAGCACGGGATTCTGCTCATCGCGGATGAGATCGCCACCGGCTTCGGCCGGGCCGGTGACCTGTTCACGACGCAGGCGGCCGGGATTGTGCCGGATATTATGTGTGTCGGCAAGGCGCTGACCGGCGGCTTTATGAGCTTCGCAGCCACCCTCGCCACCGCCGACGTGGCTCGCAACATTTCCAGTGGCGCAGGCGGAGGCATCATGCACGGCCCGACCTTCATGGGCAACCCGTTGGCCTGTGCCGTGGCCTGCGCGCAGCTCGACCTGATTGCAGAGGGGCAGTGGCGTGAGGATGTCCCGCGCATCGAGTCCCGACTCCGCAACCAGCTCCAGCCCCTAGCCAGCAGCGATGCCGTGGCCGATGTGCGGGTTCTTGGCGCAATCGGGGTCGTGGAGATGCAGCGCCCCGTGGACATGGGTCTGGCCACTGCAGCGGCTGTCGATGCCGGGGTGTGGCTGCGGCCATTCGGCAAATTGGTGTACACCATGCCGCCGTACATCAGCACCAATGACGAGGTCGACCGTATCTGCGAGGCCATCGCCGCCATCGTCGCCGCCGAGGAAGAACGCAAGTAGCGCAACCAAAAAGGAGCACCACCCACCATGAGCATCGTCCTTGTCACCGGCACCGGTACCGATATTGGAAAGACCATCGGCACGGCAGCCCTGGCGGCGGCACTTCGCGAGGAGGGAAAGGAGGTGCACGTCGTCAAGCCAATTCAGACTGGTTTTCCGGGCCCAAATGGCGGTGATTTGGACACTGTCGCGGAGCTGACGGGGATTGACAACCTGCATGGTTTCGAGCGTTACCCCGAGCCGATGGCGCCGGTGGCGGCGGCTCAGCGCGCGGGCATGCGCCTGCCGGAGGCTACGGAAATCGCGGAGAAAATCAAGCTTATCGACGGGCCGAACCGCGTTGTCCTCGTGGAGGGCGCGGGCGGCTTGCTGGTGCGACTCGGCGAGGACTGGGCGCTGCCGGAGCTGGCGGTGTTGCTGCCGGGTAGTCAGATGGTGGTCGTGACGCGGTTGGACCTGGGTTGCCTGAACGAGGCGGAGCTCACCGTCGAGGTGGCGCGGGGCCGTGGGGTTAATGTCACGGCGCTGGTGGGCGGTTCGTTGCCGGCGGAGGTCGACCCGATCATTGAGACGAACCTGGAGGAACTGCCGCGCATCACCGGGGTGCCGCTGCTGGGGTCGGTGCAGGCGGGAGCGGGCGCGCTGGACCGGCAGGAGTTTGTGGCGAAAGCTACGCAGTGGCTGCCGGGCGTGCGAGAGTGGGCCGCAGCGCTGTAAAAGACGTTGTAGGTGGAGGCCGCGCGGGACGTCGTTAAGCTGGCGCTTTACTAGAAACGTGCTAAGGTGGCTAGACGACAAGGCGCGAGGCTTTCTCTGTAATTCTCTTTATTAACCTGCTTCCACCGGCCATTTTGGGCCCACGGGGGAGAGAACAGCGTCGCCTGGCGCTGACGTTCTAACAAACAGAACATTCTCCAACGCTTGAAAAGGATGTAGGTCAAGTGGCTAAACCCGCTCGCCGAGAAGGCACACCGGCACACAAGAACCGTAAGAATCAATCCAACCGCGGCTCCACTAACGCCCAGCGCAACCGCAGCCGTCGCGACAGCGGCGCGAAGATGGAGACCTCCAACGTCCACGCGAAGGACATCTACGTATCCAACGCTCGCCCGGCGCGCCACCAGCACGTGGACTCCGACCGCCGCGGCTCGGGCAAGCGCGTGCACAGCGAAGCAGGTGAAGGCGTACGTCTGCAGAAGGTCCTGGCACAGGCAGGCGTGGCGTCGCGTCGTATGGCGGAAAAGCTTATCGACGAAGGCCGCGTCGAGGTCGACGGCAAGATTGTGACGCGGCAGGGCGTGCGGGTGGACCCGAACACGTCTGTGATTCGCGTTGATGGTTCCCGCGTCATCGTCAATGAGGACATGCAGTACTTCGTCCTGAACAAGCCGCGTGGCGTGCAGTCGACCATGCACGATGACATGGGCCGCCCGTGTGTGGGCGACATCATCGGTGAGAAGATCAGCGCTGGTCAGCGACTCTTCCACGTGGGGCGCCTGGATGCGCCCACCGAGGGTCTGCTGCTGCTCACCAACGATGGTGAGCTGGCCAACCGCCTGATGCACCCGAGTTACGAGGTCACCAAGACCTACATGGCCACCGTTGTCGGTGAGGTCGATGCCAAGGTCATGCGTGAGCTGGAAAAGGGCATTGAGCTCGATGATGGCATCGCTAAGGCGGACATGGCGCAGATTATTGACATCTGGCAGGGCCGCTCTATCGTCCGCATCGAGCTGCATGAGGGCCGCAAGCACATCGTGCGCCGAATGCTCAAGACTGCGGGCTTCCCGGTCGAGCGCCTGGTGCGCACTAAGATTCACACTGTCCAGCTGGGCGAGCAGACCCCGGGCGCTCTCCGCGCACTCAACCGCGCTGAGCTGACCTCCCTCTACAACGCGGTGGGGCTGTAAATGGCACTAGTGAAGAAGAACGAAGAAAACCAAGGAGCTGAAGGAGCCCACATGAGCGAGCAGAACACTGACGACATGCTGTTGGTTGCCATCGACGGCCCTTCCGGCACTGGCAAGTCGACTGTCTCCCGGATGGTCGCAACCGAGCTGGGTGCAAAGTACCTGGACACCGGCGCTATGTACCGCGTTGCCACCCTGTGGGTGCTGCGCCAGGGCATCGACCCGACCGACGAGGAAGCCGTGGCCAAGGCGACGGCCGCCCTACCGCTGGAAGTCTCCGATGACCCGAACTCCACTGCGGTCCTCCTCGACGGCGAGGATGTTTCCGGCGAGATTCGCGGCCCGGAGGTCACCCGCAACGTGTCGGCGGTCTCCGCGATTCCGGCCGTGCGCACCAACCTGGTCGCACTCCAGCGTTCGCTGGCCGCATCGGCTGTGCGCTGTGTGGTGGAAGGTCGCGACATCGGCACGGTCGTTCTCCCGGACGTCCCGGCGAAGATTTTCATGACCGCCTCCGCAGAGGTCCGTGCTCGCCGCCGCTACGACCAGGACATCGCCGCTGGTCGTGAGGCCGACTTCGACACCGTGCTTGCCGACGTCATCCGCCGCGATGAACTCGACAGCAACCGTGCGACCTCTCCGCTGAAGCCAGCCGAGGACGCATTCATTCTGGACACCTCTGAGATGGACATTGAAGAGGTCGTGGAAAACGTCCTCGATGTCGTTGAGGCCGGCTACCCGGGGTCCACCATGGACTGGGACGATGTCGACAACGAGGAGTTCGAGGAATCTTACGAGGGCTCTTACGACGGCTCCGAGGACGACACCGCCGGACACCTGGTCGCAAACGTGGAGAGCGAGAACGCGCCGGGCACCGCAGGCAGCCACACCAGCGCAGACGAGTTCATCGACCGCACGATTGCCGACCACGAGACGATCATCTCCGAAGCCATCGAGCGCGCCGAAACCGGCCAGATCGATGACGATGCCGACTGGGAAGAGCTGGAGAACGCTTTCGCAGCGCTTGGCGTGAGCGACGAGGGGGAAGAAGCTCTTCCGACCGTGGCCATTGTGGGACGACCGAATGTTGGTAAGTCCACCATGGTTAACAGGTTCATTGGCCGTCGTGAAGCAGTTGTCGAAGACTTCCCGGGCGTGACCCGCGACCGCATCTCCTACCTGGGTGAATGGGGCGGACGTCGCTTCTGGGTGCAGGACACCGGCGGCTGGGACCCGGATGCCAAGGGTATGCATGCGGCGATTGCTCGTCAGGCGGAGACCGCCATGGAGACCGCCGATGTGATTGTCATGGTCGTTGACACCACCGTCGGCATCACCGCCACGGAAGAGGTCATGGCCCGTCGCCTGCAGCGCGCGGAGCAGCCGGTTATTCTCGCTGCCAACAAGTTTGAGTCGGATTCGCAGCTTGGCGACGTCGCGGAGTTCTGGGCCCTCGGGCTCGGCGAGCCGCACCCAACCTCGGCCCTTCACGGTCGTGGCAATGCCGACGTGATGGACGAAGTGGTGTCCTCCTTCCCGGAGGTGCCGCGTGCGAAGTCGCTGCCGACCGGGCCGCGTCGTGTGGCGCTGGTGGGTAAGCCGAATGTGGGCAAGTCTTCGCTGCTGAACAAGCTCTCCGGTGAAGATCGCGCAGTGGTCAGCGACGTGGCTGGTACCACGGTTGACCCGGTGGACTCGCTGGTGCAGATGGACGAGGCGCTGTGGCGTTTCGTGGATACCGCTGGTATTCGCAAGAAGACCAAGACCGCCAAGGGCCACGAGTTCTACGCGTCGCTGCGTACTCGTTCGACGATTGACAACGCCGAGGTCGTGATCTTCCTGGTCGATGCCTCCGAGCAGATTACCGAGCAGGACCAGCGCGTGCTGCGCATGATTCTCGATTCCGGTCGCGCACTTGTGGTCGCCTACAACAAGTGGGACCTCATGGATGAGGACCGCCGCGATCTGCTCGAGCGCGAAATTGAAGAGCAGCTAGCACATGTGCCGTGGGCTCGTCGGGTGAACATCTCCGCCAAGACTGGTCGCGCTGTGCAGAAGCTGGAGCCGGCAATGTTGGAGGCCGTGGAGTCGTGGGATAAGCGTATCTCCACTGGTCGCCTGAACACTTGGTTGCGTGCGATTATGCAGCAGAACCCGCCACCGCTGCGTGGTGGCCGCCAGCCGCGCGTGTTGTTTGCCACCCAGGCATCCTCGCGCCCGCCGGTGATTGTGCTGTTCACCACCGGGTTCCTGGAGCATGGCTACCGTCGCTTCCTGGAGCGCAAGCTGCGTGAAGAATTCGGTTTCGAGGGCTCGCCGGTGCGCATCGCGGTGCGTGTCCGCGAGAAGAAGAAGCGCCGCTAGGACCTGCTAGGAAGCACCGTCAGGTAGTTCCGTTCAGGCCTGCTAGTCGCTCGAATTGAGCTGAGAAAAGCCCAAAATGTGATTTAGGCAATTGCATTTTGGGCTTTTCGTTGGCATTTTGGAGTTTTAGGAAATTAGCGATAAGGAGAACTGACAATGGTCAGGCGCGGCAATAACCGTGACGGCTCTCAGCACGATGGCCGAGACAACAGCTACGGACGCGATTCCTCAAGCGCATACGGCGATGACTCCGCGACTCGCTACATTCCGCGGGACGAGGGATACCGTGGATACAACCCAGATGCCGACTTCGCGGGCGAGCAGCCGACCGAATACTTCGGTGGCGACTCCTCTGAGACACAATTCCTGCAGCGTGGCGATGAAACACGTTTTGAGAACTCACGAGGCGCTGGTGCCGGCGCCGGGGCGCAAGGCGGTGGCGCAGGCGCAGGTGCACAGGGTAGCGGCCAGTACTGGGCGCCGCTTTCTGAAGAAGAACGCGGCTATGGTCAGGCGGGCCAGCAGGCAGGCGCAACCCAGCAGTACGCCGCAGGTGGCGCAGGCGGTTACGGTGACATGAACAACGGCAACAACCGCGGTAACAGTGGCAATGATGACTCCAAGAAGGGCTGGGGCAAGCCTGTCGCCATCGTGGCCATCGCCGCCATGGTGGCCGTAGTCGCGCTGGTAGCCCTGGTTTTGTCCTTTACTTCCGGAACCGAGGACAAAAACGACAATACGGCGGTGCCGACGCAGGAGACGTCGGCAAGCCCGACGCCGACGACAACCTCGCCGGAAGAAACCACGACAAGCCCGCTGGACCGTGTGGACCCATCGGGCACGATTAATGACACCCGTGAGCGCCTCGAGCAGGAGCTCGACCAACTTCGCGAGTCGCCGCCAGCTATCCCTGGGCCCGGTGAGCGCAGCAGCGGCTGGGGCACCATCCCGCAGGGCGTGGTGGGCAAGAGCCCGGCATCGGTTGAGGTGGAATTGCGTACCAACGGCTACCAGAATGTGACCGTCGTCGACGCCGAGGGCAATCCGACCAACTCTGTGGCTGCGATTATGGGCAAGGTCGCCTCGATCGATCCGCCGGAGGGACAGATGGCGGAGACATCCACGCCTGTGACCATCTACCTGCAGTAATGCCGCAGGAAAGGCAGGGGTCTGGGGCGATTTTCGCCTTCAAACTCCAATGATGTAACCTATAGCTCGTTGCACCTTCGTGCACGCGGGCTGTAGCGCAGTTTGGTAGCGCACCTCACTGGGGGTGAGGGGGTCGTCGGTTCAAATCCGGTCAGCCCGACAAAAATAACCGCCGTCTTCTGGAAGATTCCGGGAGGCGGCGGTTTTGTTTACGGCTATTGCTTAAGGCTTTTGTTTGCCGTCCAGCGCGCGATGCTACTAGCGCACGACAATACCGTCGGAGTCAGCGTAGAGCGTCTCGCCCGGAACGAAGTCGATGCCGCCGAAGGAGACAACGACGTCGCGCTCGCCCTCGCCGGTCTTGGTGGACTTGCGCGGGTTGGTGCCAAGCGCCTTGCAGCCGAAGTCCATCTCGCCAATCAGCTTGGAGTCGCGAATCGCGCCGTTGACGACCACACCAGCCCAGCCATTGTCCTTGCCGAGCCCCGCAATAACGTCACCGACCAGCGCCGTGTGAACAGAAGCGTCACCGTCGATGACAAGCACGCCGCCCTCAGACGGCTCGGACAGGACCTTCTTCAGCAGCGCGTTGTCCTGGAAGCACTTGACCGTGGAGATCTTGCCGCAGAACTCCACGCGACCGCCGAGGTTACGCATCTGAGTATCGCAGGAACGCACGTCCGGGCCGATCTCGTCAACCAGGTCAGCGGTGGGGATGAATTCGATTGCCATAGGGGATTCAAGTCCTTCCGAAAATTGCTCGCATCAAGTGTTAAACCCATTGTTTCAAACTCAAGATGTGACTAAAGACATATGGTGCAAATTCGCTGGCAGCGATTGGTGCTCCGAAGGGCGGTCCAGATTGATTACTCTGGTGAGTCAGAACGCGCCGACAACCACACGTGCGCAGGAAGGGTAGAAGATGGCTGGGTTTAATTGGTTTTGGAAGGCTCTTAGCGGCAAGCAAGGGCGCAACCAAAAACGCAGCGTAGGGCTGGTGGCGCGTGCCGCTGAGCTCGAGCCACAGGTACAGGCGCTTTCCGACGCTGACCTCGCCGACTTCACCCGCCAACACGCCACCGACGCACCGGAGCTTTTAGCCGCGCTCCGCGAAGTTTCCCAGCGCACCCTGTCCATGCGCCCCTTTGATGTGCAGCTGCAGGGCGCACTGGCGCTCATGGAGGGAGACGTTGTCCAGATGGCCACCGGTGAGGGCAAGACTCTCTCCGGCGCCCTGGCTGCAGCCGGTTTCGCGCTGCGCGGCCACCGCGTGCATTCGGTGACCGTCAACGACTACCTCGCAGGCCGCGACGCGCAGTGGATGCAACCGCTGTTCGGGTTCCTAGGGCTCTCGGTGTCGGCTATTTCGCCGCAGGAGGGACCGGGGGAGCGTCGTAAAGCATATGCGGCAGACATCGTCTACGCCGCCGTCAACGAACTCGGCTTCGACGTTCTGCGCGACCGCTGCGCGCCGACCATCGAAGACCGCGTGCAGTCGCCCGCTGATGTCGCGATCATCGACGAGGCCGACTCCGTGTTGGTGGATGAAGCGCTGGTCCCGCTTGTGCTTGCCGGCAATGAGCCGGGCACCGCACCGACCGGACAGATTACCGACGTGGTGCGCCGCCTGCAGCTCGGCGACGACTACACCGTCGACGAAGGTCGTCGCAACGTCTTCCTCACCGATACCGGCGCCGCACGCGTCGAACGGCTGCTTGGCATCGGCTCACTGTACGACGCCGAGCACGTCGGCACCACTCTGGTTCAGGTCAACGTTGCACTGCACGCCCACGAGCTGCTGCAGCGCGATGTCGACTACATCGTGCGCGACGGCAAGGTCCAGCTCATCGACGCTTCGAAGGGACGCGTGGCGGAACTGCAGCGCTGGCCGGACGGTCTACAGGCGGCGGTAGAAGCCAAGGAGGGCCTGCAGGTCTCTGAGGGCGGTCGCATCCTCGACTCCATGACCATCCAGCAACTCGTCGGCCGCTATGACATCACCTGCGGCATGACCGGCACCGCCACCTCCGCAGGAGACCAGTTCCGCGAGTTCTACGGACTTCACGTCTCCGTCATCGAACCCAACGTCCCATGCATTCGTGACGACGAGCCCGACCGCATCTACGCCACCACCGACGACGCGTTCGCCGCGCTTGTCGACGAGGTCGTGGAACTCAACGGCACTGGTCGACCAATACTCGTAGGCACCCGTGACGTGGCGGAATCGGAACGACTAGCCGATGCGCTGGTCCTGCGCGGCATCGAATCCTCGGTGCTGAACGCGAAAAATGACGAGCTGGAGGCCCAGGTCATCGCCAATGCTGGCGATATTGGCCGTGTCACGGTGTCCACTCAGATGGCCGGGCGAGGAACCGACATCCGTCTCGGCGGGGCAGATGAATCCAACCGCGATGCGGTCGTTGAGCGCGGTGGACTATGCGTCATTGGCCTGGGGAAGCACCGCACTGACCGACTGGACAATCAGCTGCGTGGCCGCGCCGGGCGCCAGGGCGATCCGGGCTCGTCGGTGTTCTTTGTCTCCCTGGATGATCCGGTGATTTCCGAGGGCGCTGCTGGCGAGACGCTGAGCGTGCTTCCCGAGGACGATGGCCGCGTCCGGGATAAGAGGGCCTATCAGTTCATCGACCGCGCACAGCGAGTGACAGAGGCGACCATGCTGTCGATTCATGCGACGACATGGAAGTACAACAAGCTCATCGGTGACCAGCGCGAGATTCTGGATGAGCGCAGGGAGAAACTGCTGACTACTAATGCTGCCTGGGAAGAACTGTCCAAGTTGGCATCGGCGCGGGCGAGGGAAGTCGAAGCCGCAGCCGGGCGCGATGTCGCCGAGGATGCTGCCCGGGAAATCATGCTGAGCCACCTGGATCGCGGATGGTCAGACCACCTGGCGGATCTGGATGACCTTCGGGAGTCGATTCACCTGCGCGCGCTGGCTAAGGAAAGCCCCATTGATGAGTTCCACCGCGCCGCCATCGGCGCCTTTAAGAGCCTGGTGAACAATGCCGTTACCGAGTCGGTGCAGACCTTCCAAGAGGTCGAAATCGACAGCGAAGGCGCACATCTAGAGGACACGGGTCTTGCTCGCCCGAGCTCGACGTGGACGTACATGGTCAACGACAACCCCTTGAGCAATGGTGGCGGCTCGGTCGTCGGCTCAATTGCAGCGATGTTTAGGTAAGCCGTAACCACAGGTTTGGTAACAATTTGAAAATATTTCTCAGGTGACCGGCCTAGGTACACCCACAGAGAAAGCTCTCAGATGTCGGTATTTACGCATATCAATCATGTTGTACATACCCTGCTGGTGAGCTGCGTCACAACATGGTTGGGATTAGATAACAACACGAAAGCGGTTGGGGCGCTATTATCTAAAAAGTAACGAGTAAATCGCCCAAGGTTATCCCGGAGGGAAAGATATGACTAGCAATAGCGGCCAGCCAGAGGCATCGGTCGAGACCACCTCGGTCTTCCGTGCAGATTTGCTGAAGGAAATGGAGTCCAGCTCTAACACGGACTCCACGGTCTCCGGTGTTGAAGGACTTCCGGCGGGCTCGGCACTCTTGGTTGTCAAGCGGGGGCCAAACGCAGGTTCGCGTTTCCTGCTCGATCAGGCAGTCACCACCGCTGGTCGTCACCCGGACAGCGACATCTTCCTCGATGATGTGACTGTTTCCCGTCGTCACGCAGAGTTCCGCAAGAACGGTGACTCCTACGAGGTCGTCGACGTGGGATCGCTGAACGGTACCTACGTTAACCGCGAGCCGAAGAACTCCGCGGTTCTGGCTAATGGTGACGAGGTTCAGGTCGGTAAGTTCCGCCTCGTCTTCCTGATCGGTAACTAATTCGACATCGGTTAATGTCGACGCCTGTCGGCATTAACCCCTTATTTTTGTAAAGGCTCGGAAAAGACCAGTGGCAGCAGTACGCAAATCAGCAGTTTCGCAGCCGACTTCGTCGGAAAGCACTGCGAAGCAAGCACGCTCGGTGGGCAAGAAGAAGACCATCGGTGCTGTGCTGAAGGAAGTCAAGGTTGAGTTCCCTGATGTAACGCTGTCCAAAATTCGTTTTCTCGAGTCGGAGGGGCTGCTGTGCCCGTCGCGTAGCTCCTCGGGTTATCGTCGCTACAGCCAGGCGGACATTGACCGCCTGCGCTACATTCTCACCGTTCAGCGCGATAACTACTTGCCGCTGAAGGTTATTAAAGAGCAGCTCGACGAAATTGATGCGGGCAACGCTGGCGGCGACGGGCTGGCATCGGTCACTCCACTGGTGACGGCGGATCAGTTCCGCGAAGCCGCAGTGGTCTCGCTGACGCAGGCGGAGCTGGCAGAGCGCACCGGCGCTAGCGAGAAGTTTATCACTGAACTGGTTCGAGTCGGCCTGATTACTCCGGACACGCTGAACATGTTCGATGGCGATGACCTGCTCATCACTGAGACGGCGGTCAAGCTGGCTGAGTTTGGTCTGGATGCCCGCCACCTCAAAACTGTGCGTACCGCTGCGGCCCGTGAGGCAGATTTGGTGTCGCTCGCTGCTAGTCCGCTGAGTAAGTCGCGTGCGGCTAGCGGCAAGCAGAAGGCTGTGGAGATGGGCCGTGAGATGACTGCGCTGATGGTCACGCTGCACGGCACTTTGGTCAAGCGCCAGGTCAACAAGGACCTGGGGAAGTAGTCGGTAGTCCCGCGTAAATAGCGGCTCGCTACAATTATCGCTGTTATGGACGAAAAACTCGTAGAAGTCAAGTTTCTAGACTGGATGGCGCATCCTCCTGAGGACGATCCAGTGCTGCTCCTGCATGCCGAAGAGACCAATCGGATTATCCCGATTTGGATTGATTTGGCGACGGCGACGGAGTACTCCGCCCGTGAGACCGGCGCTACGCAGCGTCGCCCGGGCATGCATGAGGTCTTCGTCGATACGCTGGACATGGTGGGGCAGAGCGCCCTGCGCGGCCAGATTACGGGCGTGCATGAGGGCGTTTTCATCGCCAGCCTGGTGCTCGAAGGTGGCGCAGAGATTGATATGCGGCCCTCCGACCTCATCCTTATCGCTAGCGAGCTTGAGGTTCCGCTGTATGTCGCGCGTGATGTGCTCGACGCCACGTCGGTAGCGGCGCGTCTCGTCGCAACCAATGGCGGTTCGCTTGCCGACGAGTCGGAGACCGACTCCGTCGAGGCATCGGTGTCGGAGTTTGCGGAATTCCTCGACAGCATTGATGCTGACTACTTCGCCGAGCCGCATGGTGATGCGGAGGACAAGAAGTCTGATGGTGAAGCCGACGGTGGCGCCGATTCAGCTTCCGATGGCGACCGTTAAACGTGTGACTGGAGTGAACAACTGGCTACTTTTGGGGTAGTTGTGACGCTTATTTCCTCCGGCGTGTCGCTGAATGACCCCATAAAAGGGGTAACTTTTCGTAAGTTATGGTTTCATCCCGTCCTGCGGTTTTTCTCCCGGGTTGTGCTTGAGCTGGGGAAACTATGACTCCAAACTCTAAACCTTAACTTTAGGTTTAGAGATTCGGCGTGTCGTCCTGTGATGTATTGACAGCCGATTAACCTTGGCGAAAGATAAATAACGGCAGTGAAACTACCTCGGGAGAATTTATATGGTCGACGACAACAGCGGTTCGCTCTTTGGCGACAATGAGCTCCGTGCGTCGGACTCGCAAGAGCCACGCGCGGTTCAGGAATCCCTGTTCGACATGGGACCGGACGAGCAGGTTGGCTACCGCGTTCCCATCGCATGTCAGGTAGCGGGCATTTCTTACCGCCAGCTGGACTACTGGGCACGCACCAAGCTGGTGGAGCCTTCTATCCGTACCGCCAAGGGCTCGGGTACCCAGCGTCTGTACTCCTTCCGCGACATCCTCGTTTTGAAGATTGTCCGCGGACTGCTGGACACCGGTATTTCCCTGCAGAACATCCGTCTGGCTGTCGACCGCCTGCGCGACCTCGGCGTCGATGACCTGGCTACCATCACGCTGGTTTCCGATGGTCGCACCGTCTACCAGTGTCGCTCCAATGAAGAGGTCATCGACCTGCTCAACGGTGGCCAGGGAGTGTTCGGCATTGCTGTCCCGGGCATTATGAAGGAACTGACTGGCACCATCGCCTCCTTCCCGTCCGAGCGTATCGACGGTACTCAGGAGAACCCAGGTACTGGCATCGACGAGCTGGCTGAGCGTCGTCGCCGTCGCATCTCCTAACAGCCAACTGTATGGCTGAATAGCGGCGTCGCTGCTATGGACGCCGCTCAAATAGCCGAAACAAGCTAAACAAAAACCGCCTTCCACAACTGGTTCCGTTTTTCCTCTCCCGAGGTTGGACCAGATGGAGGCGGTTTTTTGCTACTTACTCCGTACCGATAGCCGCAGCCAACTGAGAGGCCAGGCCATCGCCGTAGTCGGCCGCAATGCGCAGAGAGCCAGTGGTCATATTTGCCACTTCCTGCAGCTCGGGGCTGGAGCTGTCGCCGTCGGGAAGCACGATGACCTCAATCGTTACCGGGCGGTCTGGGCTAATGAGTTCCTTGATCCTCTCGACGGACTCGGCGGCATCGGCGCCCGAGGCATCGCGACCCGAAGTGAGCACGACGAGACGGTTGGGCTTGTCCGGGGAGTAGGTGTCGCGGGCGGCCTGGTAGGCATCGATAAGCGCTGGCCAGAACTGTGCCTCACCACCGGCCGGAAGTTCGGCCAGCGAACCCTTTACGGCGTCCGCGCCGTTGTTGGCCTCGTCATCGGGCGCGGGAAGTTCCGCGAGGCGGTTCACCTCGGGTGCGAATGTCCACAGGCCGTAACGGCCGCCAGGCGCCGCATCGATAGCGCCGGTCAGTGCCGCAGACAGCGCCCCGACATCGACGCCCTCGGAGGTGTCAGCGAGCAGGAGTGCCGAACCCACCGCAGTTGCGGGCTGTTGCGCGTCCGGCTGCTCCAGTGCTGGCGGCAGCGCAAAAGAATCCGTCTGAATCTGCGAGAGCACTCCAAAGTTCTCCGCTACTTCAGGGCTGAAAGTGCTCTCAGCAGCTTCGCCGTCGGCGCCATGATCTGCTGCGAAGTTCCGGAAGTCCTCGGCCGCGCGAGCCGTGTTCTCGTCAATCTTGCCGCCGGAGCCAAAGGTGACAACTGGCGCGTGCAACTGGGGTGCATCCGCAGGGGAGACCAGCTTCAGCCCCTCGCCGGCCATCTGCAGCATGGGCTGGGTCGCGGCCACGCCGTCGAAATCAGCGACGTTCTGGCTGAGCATGGTCAGCAGAGTATTGGAGGTGTAGACCTCACCCAAGCCCGCGCGTTCGCGAGCGACATCCGGGCCACCGCCAAGTCGAGCACTGATCACCGCAGACAGTGCCGCATCGGAGCCACCGGGGGCGGCCACGCGCAATCCCGCAAGCTCTTCCCAAGTGGCGTTGTTCAGCTGGTCAGCACGATTGGTTGTGAAGGCCACGCCGCTGGCAATCGGCGGCAACCACGTCTTGGGGTTGTTGACCTTGACCTTGTCCGAGTTCTTCGCCTGGTCCACGAAAGAGATATCGGCGGGAATCCAGACGCCCGGAGTCATAATTCCGGTACCAGCTTCATCCGCAGCGGGGTCCTCCGGAGCTCCCTCACCAGCTTCAGCACCGCCAGCCTCAGTCAGGGCGTTCACAACCTCCTGCGAGCCCGCCACCGTAATCTGTGGCCGCACACAGAAGTCCCTCACCACGGGATTCGACTCGCCATAGTCCTGCACAAGCTTCTGTGCCGAGCCCACCGCAGCAGGATCAGCGGTCACCACCAGCGTCAGGTCACCCTTCGTACACCGTGCACGGTCAGCATCAATCGACGAATCGTTGCTCTTGCGCAGATTAACCCAGGCAAAAACCGCAGCCACCAGAACAATTACCACCAAGACGGCAATAAAAGGCCCCTTAGCCACTCGATAGTTGTTCTCTCCCGAGGCGTGTCGTCCCATGTCGTTCTAGCCCTTTCTATGCTGAGTGTGCTCGGCACTGTCGACTCGCAGCAGACCTCGTCGTAAAGCACAAACGCGCACGTAACTCCTGCCAACTTTACTGCGTGGACAAGGCGACATCTACCACTTCGAGAAGACGGCCGCGCAGAACATCGGCACGCGCGCTGAGCTCACGCTGGCGGCGGACGTACTCGGCCTTGCCTTCGGGCGTTTCGATGCGAATGGGCGCAAAACCCCAATCCCGCAGATCGTAGGGAGCGGCGCGCATATCCAACTCACGGGCACTGCACGCGAGCTCGAAAGTATCCAGCCACAGGTCGCCGGGGACCGCCTCGCCGAGCTTGGTCGCCCATTTATACAAGTCCATGTTGGCGTGCAGACACCCCATCTGCTCACAGTGCGGCTGTGTCTCGCGCGTCGGGGCAAACTCGTTGAGCGGCACGGCGTCGGGCGTGAAGAAACGGAAGGCGTCGAAGTGCGTACATCGAACCGTGTGGGCCTCGACGACCTCGTCCGTGCCTGCCTGACCCAGCCGCAGGGGCTCCGGGTGACGATGCTCGGGCTGGCGATACACCATCGCCCATTCATGCAGGCCAAAGCAGTCAAAGTGCGCCGGATTCGCGCGCGTCGAACGCAACAGATTGCCGATGTACGCCACCGTCGTACCTCGCTTATCGACGTACGCCGAAACATCCATGCGCGCCGTCCCAGAGGCGGTATCGGTGGGCTCCTTGCGGGCAGGGCTATCGGTAGTGTCGTCCGTGTCGAGGGTAAAGAACTTCAGGTGACTGATGTCTTTGGCCGTCGCACCGGGAAGATCTACGCCGATGCCCGGTGACCAGCGGCGGAGTTGGCCGGGTTTAACGGGGTAGTACTCGAAGATGAAGTCCCAGACCGGGTGGCGCTGGCCGCGACTGCGACGGGACAGGCGGTCGCGGGTCAGGACATCGACGCGGGCGATATGCCTTGCTTTGGCTTCACGCCAATCGAAAGACGAATCGGGCGTAGGCGTCACGGCTGGCGCCCCTGCGTGCTGCCCGGTCGGGTCCGGGGCTGGTTCACGGTCGAGTGCTGCTTTGGCGCACCGCTGCGACGCGGGGAGACCTCGTGGGTCCAGTCGCGCACGACACCGACCTGCTCCTCGATGAGGTCCTCCAGAGCCACGATGCCGATCTGCTCCGCGCCGGAGAAAGCACCAGTCTTCGGAGCGATGCTTGCCGGGGCGTTTGCGCGCAGGTGCGGCTTTGGCATGCGAGCGCGTACAGCCACTGCCATGTGGGCGCTGTAGCGGCGCATGATGCGCAATCCCTCATCCAGCGTGGCATCGATCGGAATCTCAATCATCGGGCGAATCTCGTCATCGGGGATGGCTGTCTCTGGGCCGGAGGCAGGATCCATGACGCGGTCGAGGACATCTTTCACGTGAACATAGCCGCGGTACTCGTTGGGTTCATTGTTGGCTGCAGCGACGGGGAACCGGGAGAATCCAGTTAAGGTGACCGCCGTCTCTAGGTCGCCCACAGTCGGTGCGGTGGGGAGGCGCCGAATTTGCTCGTGCGGAATCAGTACCTCCTCAATGGTGCGCGTGGCCGAAGCCAGTGTGCGACGAAGGCGGACGTGCTCCTCGCTGTCAAGGAGCCCCTCTTGACGAGACTCCGCAATCATCGATGCCAACTCAGTGGAATCGACAGTGGTGTCGAGCTCATCGCGCTGCTCAATGCCGAACAGCTTAAGCGTATGGCGAGCCATCCAGTTAAACAGCAGCAACAGCGGCTTGGTCAAGCGGTAGAAGACCATGTGAACAGGAATAAGCAGCATGGCCATCGTTTCCGGTCCTGCCAGCGCGATATTCTTCGGCACCATCTCACCGAGCATGATGTGCAGCACTGACACCAGCATCAATGCGATGGCAAAGCTCAGCGGGTGCAGCAGCGACTCCGGAATACCCATGGCGTGGAAAGGAGCTTCCAGCAGATGTGCCAGCGCCGGTTCAGAGACCTTACCCAGCAGTAGCGAGGCAATGGTGATGCCCAGCTGTGCGGCGGCGAGCATCATCGACAGGTGCTCAGAAGCATTGATAACTGTGCGTGCGCGCTTCTTTCCCTGAGCCAGCAGCGCTTCCAAACGGTCACGGCGCGCAGCAATAAGTGAGAACTCCGCGCCCACGAAAAACGCGTTGACCAACAACAAGAAGAAAGTCAGGAGGATTCCAAACCAGTCACTCATAGGTTGAACATCTCCTTAGCGCGCTCGTTGGTCACAGGAATCAAAATGGCACGGTCCACGCGGCGGTCATCCATCGCCAGAATGCGGGCGTACCAGCGTCCGGCGATACCCGATTCGAACTCGTCCATGAAGTCGCGTTCGGTCTCTGGCAGCAGGACGACGTCACCGACCTCCGGGATGCGACCGAGCGCAAACATAATCAAGCCACCGAGCGTTTCGAAGCTACCTTCTGGGGCGAAGTATCCGACCTTGGTCGGCAGCTCGTCGGTACGCACAAGGCCAGAGCAGTTCCAACCTTCGATCGCGCGTTTGACTTCCTGCTCGGACTCCTTGTCGTCGTACTCATCCCAGACCTCGCCAAGAATTTCCTCGACGACATCCTCGATGGTGACAATGCCGGCGATGCCGCCGTACTCATCGGCGACCAGCGCAATCTGCGAGCCGGCCGAACGCACGGCCTCCAGTACGGCATCGCCGTCCAGCGACTGCGGCAGCGTCGGCACAGGCCGTGCAATCTCCCGCATGGTGGTGGTTGAGCGCTTCGCCGCAGGCACCGCAAATGCGTCCTTGACGTGGACAACACCGACAGTGGCATCGAGGTCCCCGTCAGTAATGGGGAAGCGGGAATGCCCCGATTCGATAGCGACAGCCAGCAGATCCAGCGCCGTGTCATCGACATCGAGGGAGGTAATCGTCGACCGCGGCGTCATTAGGTCCTCCGCCGTCGTTTCGCCAAAGCGTAACGACGACTCGAGTACAGCGGCCTTCGACTCATCCAATGCACCCTGCTCCGCAGAATTACGTACCAGTGCTTCCAGCTCCTGAGGGGAACGCGCTGAAGCCAACTCATCCGCCGGTTCAATACCGAGCTTGCGCACCAGCCAGTTCGCCGTGGCATTCAGCGAATGGATGAAGTAGTGGAACACCCAGTTAAACGCCATCACCGGACGAGCCGTAACTCGCGCTACTGCCAGCGGCTCTGTAATCGCGACATTCTTTGGCACCAACTCGCCATAGACCATCGACAACATCGTGGCCACGATGAGGGCAAGAATCAGTGCGGTCGGTCCCGCTGCAGACTCGCTGAGCCCCATCCAATGCAACATCGGCGTGAAGTACTGTGCCAGCACCGGTTCCGCGAGGAAACCAGTTGCCAGCGTGGTCAACGTAATGCCCAGCTGTGCACCGGAAAGATGGAAGGACAGTCGATTATGCGCCTTGTGAACGGCCTCAGCAGGTGCATCCGCTGAACGGGCGCGGTCGGCGTCAATCGTAGATCGCTCCAGTCCCGTCAGCGCGAATTCAAACGCCACAAAGAGGCCGGTGCCAGCGGTTAGCGCGATAAAGCCGACAACCGCGACAATATTGAGAACAATATCCACTGATTATCTCTTCTTCTTTTTCCCTCGCTTGGGGCGGTGTACGCGACCGCCAGCACGATTCTTTCCGCTTGCCGACGGACCGCCGCGCCCGCGGTAACCGGCACCACCAGCACCGCCTGCCGATTGGCTCTGATCTTGACGAGCCCGGCGCGGACGCCGTGCGCCCAGTTCCTTGACAAATCGCGGCAGTCCCGGAGCGGCGCGCAGCTCTTCAGCTTCAACGCCGGCCCCTGCCAGCAGCTCGCGGGCCTGATCAACCTGGCGGTCACGCACAATCATCGCTACCGTGCCGGAAGCACCTGCACGAGCCGTCCGACCCGAGCGGTGAATATACGTCGCGGAATCCCTTGGCGGATCCGCGTGCACAACCAAGTCAAGAGCATCGATATCAATGCCACGAGCGGCCACATCCGTGGTGACGAGGACATTGATTTCACCCTCGGCAAAGGCCTTGAGGACCGCGCGACGAGTTGCCTGGCCACGATCGCCGTGGAGGAAACCTAACTTGATGTCGTAGAACTGTAGAAACTTAGCCAGCTGCACGACACGCGCCTTAGAGTTGGCGAAGATGACGCACTGATCCTTGCGGGAGGCAATCCAGGCGACCACTTCGTCGGCTTCGTTGTTGTCCTCCACCCGAAGTAACAGATGCCGCATATTGCGCATGGTCAACCGGGAGGCAGTGACCTTGTGCTTCGCAACTTCAGTGCTACTTGCGCGACGATCGCGAATAAGCCCCGCGGCGTCGTCGTTAATCGTGGCGGAAAAGACCATGCGCTGTGCCGACTTCGGGCACGCACGGACCAGGCCCAGAACATCGGGCAGAAAGCCCATGTCAGCGAGCATGTCCGCTTCGTCGACGACGACAGCGAGGACGTGCTCAAGGCTGAGTAGACCGCGGCGGCGCAAATCGTGTGCGCGACCCGGTGTGACCACAGCGATATCGACTGGTGCCGCGAGCAGAGTCTGCTGCTTGGCCACGGAATCACCGCCGACCAAGCTCAAGACACGCAGACCTGCAGCGGCACCGATGTCAGCGAGGACATCAGCAATCTGATCTGCGAGTTCGCGCGTTGGCGAAATAATTAGCGCGCGCGGGTAACCGGGAAGCGCTGGAGAGGCGTTATTGAGTAACGCGACCAGCGGAATGCCGAATGCGAGCGTTTTGCCCGAGCCTGTAGGGGCCTGCGCAAGAACGTCCTTGCCAGCGAAAGCATCTGGCAAAGTCGCCACCTGCACGGCAGTAGGCGAAGTTATGTGCTGGGCACGCAGAATACTCACAATCGCTTCCGGCGTGCCCAACTGTCTGAAATCACTGGACTCAGCAGGAGGGGGCATGTTTGTTAGAATACCGCTATCCCCGGACAGCCATGCAATAGGCACGTCCGGTGAACTGGAAAACTACCGTCCCATGACATTTACCAACCGCGACCCGGTTGCGCATAGGCCTCGCGCTCGAGAATGGCGGCTCGACGGAAGATGTTGCGGATGGATTTGAGCTCCGCATCGCTGGCCGTGGACATATTCTCTTCAAGGACCTCGAGAGCCTGCTGAACACTGTCAACATACTCGGGGTCGGAATACACCTCCACCCAGTTCGCGATCGCGGAATCCTCATCAACCAGCGATTTTCCTTGCAGAGTCAGCTCGGTTGCAATCCACATTTCGGCGACGATACTGGTTACGGCGACCCGATATGGGTTGAAAGCGCTACAGGAAGAATGCACGTCCAGCAAAAGCTGTGTGATGGTTGTCGGCTCGATGTCCTCGAGCGCCGAAGAAGTCTCTTCCAGCCCGTTATTGCTCAATTCCAACGCACGCACCAGGGCTTCCTGTGCGAGTGACGACCACAGAACCTGTTCCTTCGGGCAGGGTGCTTTGGTTGCCAGATGCGACAGGACTGGGAAAACTTGGTGCAAGTACCAGGCCTCTTGCGCTACGAAGAAGTTGGTTTCGTCCGAGGAAAGGTCGCCGCGGAGCATCGTGGGGACGCTGAACATTCCGCCAATCTCGGCAACGATGTCCTCGATGTCCCGCCACAGCTGGGAAGTAAAAGGACCAGCCGGAGCAATCTGGAGTGAGTGGCCGAAGAAAGATTCCAGCTCCTTCGGCGGCTGCTCAGTATCAGTGCCTTCGACGGCCTCCGGGTAAAAACTGGAGTTCAGATGCACTGGTTGCATTCGGCGAAGCGCGACCTTTTCCAGGCGACGAGCCCTGTGGCCGTGGTCAATGGGGCCGTGCCCCTGGCCGACGTTGAGGTTATCCGCGAAACGAATGGACTCGCTGAGCCAGCGCGTAGTCCAGCGCAGGGCGTCGTTGATCGCTGAGCCCCCACCAATCCGTGTGGCTAGAGCAGCGGACAGCGAACAACCCGTGCCATGGGTGTTCTCAGTGTGAATGCGGGGAGAAGAGCTGAAGAAAACCTGGCCATCGGGGAAGGCCACGGCATTGCCGGCTTCCTCATCACTTAAGTGACCAGTCTTTGCAATCACGATGACATCGTTTTTGCTCGCGAACTCCAGTGCCTGTTCAATCAGCTCAGTGAAGTCGCTGGCCTCCGGGGCGTCGGCAAGCAATGCCAGTTCGGGAACATTCGGCGTGATGACGGTGGCTTCCGCGACCAAGTCGCGCATTGCGTCCATGGCATCTTCGTCAAGCAGACGGTCGCCAGAGGTGGCGACCATAACCGGATCGAGAACAACCACGGCTGGCTTGGTCTCCCGAACCCAGTTGGTGACGGCCTGCGTGAGTTCGCGTGAACCCAACATGCCAATCTTCACCGCGTCGATGGTGACATCCTCAGTTACAGCAGCCAGCTGCTCGACGAGGAAGTCAACAGGTGGGGTGTGGACGGCACGAACGCCCACGGTGTTCTGAGATACCAAAGCGGTGACCACGCCCATGCCATAACCACCGGCGGCGGCGATTGATTTTAAATCGGCATGGAGCCCAGCGCCACCTGTTGGGTCTGTGCCGGCGATGGAAAGAACTCGTGGCACAAAATCAGGCTTTGCCTTCTTGGGAAATGGCATCTCAGACCCCTTTTAACTTCAAGAGCGTGAAGCGACAGACTTCAAGACTACGCTTCAACCTCGGAGCGGTCGCCAGACCAGAGGGTGTGGAAAGCACCCTCGCGGTCAACACGCTGGTAAGTGTGCGCACCGAAGTAGTCACGCTGCCCCTGAACCAGTGCTGCCGGCAGACGCTCCGCACGCAGGCCGTCGTAGTAAGCCAGCGAAGAGGAGAACACCGGAGCCGGGATACCCATCTGTGCTGCAGTGACGACAACGTCGCGCCACGCGTCGAGGCACTCGGTGACCTGGTCACGGAAGTACTCGTCGAGTACCAGCGCCGGCAGCTCCGGATTGCGGTCGTACGCTTCCTTGATGCGGTTCAGGAACTGTGCGCGGATGATGCAGCCACCACGCCAGATGGTCGCCAGCGCACCGCGGTCAATCTCCCAGCCGTACTCCTTGGCACCAGCGTTAATCTCATCGAAGCCCTGCGAGTAGGCAACGATCTTGGAAGCGTAGAGCGCCTTACGGACGCGCTCCACAAAAGCATCGCGATCTTCCGGTGCCTTAGCCAGGCTTCCCGACGGCAGGTTGCGGGCAGCCTCACGCTGAGCAAGGGAAGACGACAGGGCGCGAGCGAACACGGCCTCGCCAATACCAGTTACTGGAATGCCCAAGTCCAAAGCGGCCTTGACCGTCCAACGGCCGGTGCCCTTCTGGCCAGCAGCATCAACGATGACATCCACCAGCGGCTTGCCTGTCTTCTCATCGGCCTGAGAGAGAACCTCAGCGGTAATCTCGACCAGGTAGGAGTCCAGGTCGCCCTTATTCCACTCGCGGAAGATATCTGCAATCTCGGCAGGGGTGAGGCCAGCGGCCTCACGCAGCAGGTGGTAGGCCTCGCCAATGACCTGCATATCCGCATACTCGATGCCGTTGTGGACCATCTTTACAAAGTGGCCAGCGCCATCGGAAGAAATGTGAGTACAGCACGGAACGCCATCAACGTGAGCGGAGATGGACTCCAGCAGCGGGCCGAGGGACTCGTAGGACTCCTTCGTTCCACCCGGCATAATGGATGGGCCAGTCAGAGCACCTTCTTCACCACCGGAAATACCAGTGCCAACGTAGTGCAGGCCACGGGCGCGAATAGCCTTCTCGCGACGGATGGTGTCCGTGTAAAGAGAGTTACCGCCATCAATGATGATGTCGCCGGGCTCCATCACGTCGGCAAGCTGATCGATGACCGCATCAGTAGCGGCACCTGCCTGAACCATGATCAGAGCGCGACGCGGGCGCTCCAGCGAAGCGACGAACTCTTCAATGGTCTCGGACGGGATGAATGAGCCTTCATCACCGTGTTCAGCGATGAGGGTGCGAGTTTTCTCCGGACTGCGGTTGTACACGGCAACGGTGTGTCCCTTGTGGGCGAAGTTGCGTGCGATATTCGAGCCCATGACGGCGAGCCCGACGACACCAATTTGTGCGAGTTCATTGTTATCGGTCATGCCCACCATCTTAAAGCCTGGCCGGGGTTCGTTGTATCTGGGACTCAGAAATTGTTACTGCTTTTAACGTTGAAACTGCCACGAGTGATGGCGTGCGCTGGCACAATGTTTGGCATGACTGACGAGACTATTGCGAATAATGGCAGTTCACAGGACTCTAACTCTGCAGCTTCCGTCGCCGAGCAGGCGAAGAGGAAGGCGCTGCGCGATTATATGACACTGGCGACGAAGGCTAGCCAGGAAGCGCTGAGCGATGAGGAGCTGGCTGTTTTTAACAGCACCTTGGGCGATAACGGAATCGGCGGTCTAGATACCTTGCTGGGCACGAAGTTTGTCCATGTCGGGCCGGAGCGAATTCAGATGGAGCTCGAGGTCGGGCCCGACCACCTGCAACCGTGGGGCCTAGCCAATGGCGGTGTTTATTGCTCGCTAGGTGAGACTGCTGGCTCTATTGCTGGTTTCGTTGCCTGCGGTGCGAAGAAGCCGGTCGTCGGTGTGAACAATAACACCGATTTCTACCGCTCCGCCCGGGCTGGCGAGGTAATCGTTACCACGGCGGAGCCAGAGTACCTGGGGCGCACCATGCAACTGTGGCGCATTGAGCACACCCGCAAGGCAGATGAAAAACTGTTGGCCCGCACCAACCTACGAATTGCGGTACTCGACAAGCCGCTGTAGCAAATCGTTATAGGTGGTAACGGGCCTGGTAGGAAGCTCGCAGGTGGCTTGTCGTGATTAGCTGTTTTCTAATCTGGCCACCTGCAAGTTAACTACTTGTTCCTTTTTGCGCGGTGCTCGCGGCGAGTGTCGCGAACCTCCAGCGGCAGATCCTGCTCAGCCTTGTCCTTGTTGAACTCGGCCAGGCGGTCGATGGCGTTGCGTGCGTACATCTGCTGGCGGGTGGAAACCATCTGCCAACGGTTGCGATCCAGGACGTTCAGGCCCCAGCTGACGCAGGAGACGAGGCGGTTGCGGAAGCCCACCAGGAACATCAGGTGGACGGCCAGCCACAGAATCCAGCCGATGAAGCCGGTAACCTCAACCTTGCCCATCTTCACCACTGCGGAGAAGCGGGAGACGGTTGCCATGGAGCCCTTATCGAAGTACTCGAACGGCTGACGCTCTGCGACATCGCGGCCGTCGGCCTCAGCTGCAATGTTGGCGGCGACGTACTCGCCACCCTGAATAGCAACCTGAGCAACACCCGGCAGGTTCTCGCGGTTGGACATGTCGCCCACGACGTAGACGTTCTTGTAGCCACCAGCTGTCATGTCCTCGTTGACAACGACACGGCCAGCGCGGTCGGTCTCGGCGCCAGTCTGCTCGGCAATCATCTTGCCCAGCGGGGAAGCGGACACGCCGGCGGACCAAATCTTGCAGAACGACGGGATGAACTCCTCGGTTCCATCCTTCATGTTCTTGTAGGTGACGCCCTCTTCATTGACGTCAGTCACCATCGCGCCAAGCTTGACGATGACGCCCATCTTTTCCAGGGACTTCTGAGCCTTGCGGCCCAGACGCTTGCCAAACGGCGGCAGAACCTGCGGTGCGCCGTCGAGCAGGACGACGCGTGCAGCGTGCGGGTTGTAGCTGCGGTAGGACGATGCGAGGGTGCGGTTAGCCAGCTCGGCCAGCTGGCCGGCAAGTTCAACACCAGTCGGACCAGCGCCGACAACGACGAAGGTCAGCAGGCGCTCGCGCTCAGCGGGATCGTCGGTCAGCTCGGCGCGCTCAAACGCGCCGATGATGCGGGCACGGATTTCGAGTGCGTCGTCGATGTTCTTCATGCCCGGAGCAAACTCGGCAAAGTGATCATTGCCGAAGTAGGACTGGCCAGCGCCAGCGGCAACCAGGAGGTGGTCGTATTCCCACTTGGAAGTCTGGTGACCCAGTTCCGAAGTCACAACCTGCTTTTCGACGTCGATGTCGGTGACATCGCCCTTGACAACACGAACGTTCTGAACACCGTCGAAGATCGTACGAGTGGACGGAGCGATTTCGCCCGAGGACAGGATGCCCGTTGCTACCTGGTAGAGCAGTGGCTGGAACAGGTGGTGGTTAGTGCGGTCGATGAGAGTGACGTCGACCTCGGCGCCCTGCAACTTCTTCGCCGCGAACAAGCCACCGAAACCCGAACCGATGACGACCACGTGCGGGCGTCCGGAGTGCGGGCGGTACGGAGTCTCGGTCATGTATTTTCTCCTCACAGACTTTAAAGTTCTCGAAGTTTTAGATTCGGCTTTTAGCCGGCAAGCCACAATAGTAATCCTCTCGGTGCGCCACCGCCTATTCTGGGTCCCTGCGCGGTAGGCTTCGAGAGCAAACTCAGTTCGTTATTCGTACCTTTATGCGGCGCGATTGTTAGGAGGTTCGGGCAGGGTGAATTCGGCAAGCCGGCAGGCAATTGACGCAGAGCGATGGCCTCGGGTTGCGCGTATTCCAGAGGGGCGTTTCCTAGCGAAACGTGCCGAAATGATGGAACGCTCTTTTGAGCGGCTCTGCCAGGACAACGGCATTGAACTGGTCGAATCCGGTGAGTTTGTCGGAGAGTCCTTCATTACTCGGTCGACGGGTGACGCCGATTTGGCTATCGACGGAGTCGGTGGTGCCAGCTCTAGCGGCGGCAGTGAATCTCCCACTAGTTCTGAATCGTTTCGTCCAGTCATTTTCAGCGTCATTGATCCTGTTTTCTATTCTCGACTAGCTGATTCAGAATGGCTCGGATTGGGGGAGGCCTATCTCGCGGGCGAATGGTCCAGTGATGATTTGCCAGAGCTTCTCAGCCGACTGCTCAGCGCCGAGCTCGATATTGCTTCGTTGGGGCCGCTGGCACGTGGTCTGATGAAAGTCGCGCGTTCACGTCCGCGTCTCGATGGGCCAGATATGGCGGGAGAGTTGCCGACCTCATTGCTCGAGCTCTATTCCGGCGAATTGCTGATGGGCGGTTCCGGCCTATTCGCCTCCGGAGTGCGAACCTCGTCCCGGGAACAGATTCAAAACTATGCCCGTGGTGCTGGCAAGGGTGGGGTTCCCTCGCACTGGTCAGTTGACGTGACTTATGTCGATGCCCCGAAATCCGTCGCGCGTGCCGATTTTCTGCATGCCCAGGTGCGCAATATTGAGCACATCCTCGATCTTGCTCGAGTCCGGGCCGGAGACCGTGTCGCCGAATGGCCGTCGGCAGGCGGAGAAATTGCCCTTCGGGCTGCAGAAAGGGGAGCGGGCGCGGAGGTTATTACCGTCTCTGATGACCACACCGAAACGGTGCTGGAACGGGTGGAAAAAGCCGGATTGCGCGGCGCGGTCGATGTGATCCAGATGGATCGCAACATTCCGTCGCCACGCGAATTCGAGTCCGACTTCGAGGCGGTTATCAACGTCGGGCGTCTGGAGACCTTCGGTCGTGCAGGTGCGCTGCGCTGGCTGAAGAGCGCCGAGCGTCTGCTTGTCGACCGCGGCACCATCGTCGTCCAAATGGTGGTAGCGACGGACAAATTCGATGCGCTCGCCGAGCGCAGCTTGGACCTCGTACGCGCTTACGTGTGGCCGCAGCTGCAGCTTTTCACCATGGAAGAGCTGCGCAAGATGGTGGACCGGGAAACCGGCCTGCGCATCGCAGCGGAAGAGTACATTCCGGAGCACTTTGCGACGACCCTGCAGCTCCAGCGAGATTTCTTTGCGGCGCATGCGCGCGAAGCCGCTGGTATCGGCTACGACAGAGTGTTCCGGAGGATGTGGAATTACTATCTGTCGCTGTTTGAAGCGCTCGTGCGAGCAGAGAAAGTCACGCTCGTGCAGGTCGAGCTCGTGCATGCGCCACGCAGACCTCACTAGCAGCGGGCAGCTCCGAACGCGTTGGAGATTCGCCAGATAAATAAAGCCTGTAAAAATAAATCACGTTTTTAGG
Source organism: Corynebacterium sp. c8Ua_99 (assembly GCF_039907185.1). Lineage (NCBI taxonomy): Bacteria > Bacillati > Actinomycetota > Actinomycetes > Mycobacteriales > Corynebacteriaceae > Corynebacterium > Corynebacterium sp. c8Ua_99. The sequence goes on along the minus strand of NZ_JASBOG010000008.1, from coordinate 55,689 downwards.
CAAAACCACCTCAAAGCCGGTGTTTAGGGTCTAAAAACGAAATTATGAACGCACAGAGCACCACACGTACTGCAGACATTGTTGTCGTCGGCGCCGGTCTTGCCGGATTGGTCGCGACGTATGAGGCCACGCAGGCCGGCAAGAAGGTCATCCTTGTCGATCAGGAGAATGCCAACAACCTCGGCGGACAGGCTTTCTGGTCGCTGGGAGGAATCTTTCTCGTCGACTCGCCAGAGCAGCGCCGCCTGGGAGTCAAGGACAACCGCGAGCTCGCTGAAGCTGACTGGTTCAACTCCGCGCAGTTCGACCGCGAGGAAGACAACTGGGGACGCAAGTGGGCCAAGGCCTACCTGAACTTCGCGGCAGGGGAGAAGCGTGACTACCTCCGCAATCTCGGCGTGAAGTTCCTGCCTGTCGTCGGGTGGGCTGAGCGCGGTGAAGGGCGTGCCGACGGTCACGGCAACTCGGTACCCCGATTCCACCTCACCTGGGGCACAGGCCCCGAAATCGTCCGCGTATTCGCAGAGCCGGTCGCTGAAGCTGCGAAGAAGGGGCTGGTGGAATACTGCCATCGCCACCGCGTTGACGAGTTGATTGTCGAAGATGGCCGCGCCGTCGGCGTGCGTGGCAAGATTCTGGTTCCCTGTGAATCTTTAGAGCGAGGAGTGGCGTCGTCACGCGAGGAAACAGGGGAGGACTTTGAGATCCGCGGGTCGGCCGTGTGCATTGCGACGGGCGGTGTTGGCGGCAACCTGGAAGCCGTGCGTAAGTGCTGGCCGACCGAGCGCCTGGGCGAGATGCCGAAGGACATGGTCTGCGGTGTGCCAGAGCATGTTGACGGCCGTGGCATTGAGATTGCAGAGCAGGCCGGCGCAAACCTCGTCAACCGTGACCGCATGTGGCATTACACCGAGGGCATGAAGAACTGGAATCCCGTGTGGCCGAATCACGGTATCCGTATCATCCCGGGGCCGTCGGCCATGTGGTTCGACGCAGAAGGAAACCGCCTGCCAGCGCCATATATTCCGGGCGCCGATACTGTCGGCACGATGAAGCACATTCTGGCCACCGGACACTCGTACTCCTGGTTTGTGCTGAATAAGAACATCGTGGGCAAAGAGTTTATTTTCTCTGGCTCAGAACAGAATCCGGATCTGACCGACAAGGAGATCAAGAAGCTGATTGGCAAGGTGACCTCTGGTGTTGCCGCACCTATTCAGGCGTTTATGGATAACGGCGAAGACTGGGTGGTTGCCGACGATCTGCCAAAGCTGGTCGAGGGGATGAACGAGATTGTGGAGGCGAGCTCGGGCGGGGAGTCCGGAGCCGCAGCGCCGAAGATTGACCTGGAGAAGCTCGAGGAGCAGATTCGTCAGCGCGATATGCAGACCGGTAATCCCTTCTCCAAGGACTACCAGGTCAATTACGTCAACGTGGCCCGGAACTTCCTCGGGGACAAGATCATCCGCTCCGTGCCGCCATCACCGATTTTGGATCCGAAGAACGGCCCACTGATTGCTATTCGTCTGCGCATGCTGACCCGCAAGACGCTCGGTGGCATCGAGACCACCCTCGACGGCCAGTGCTTGCACCCGGACGGAACACCTTTTGAGGGGCTCTACGCTGCAGGCGAGGCCTCTGGCTTCGGTGGCGGTGGCGTTCACGGCAACAACGCGCTGGAAGGTACATTCCTGGGCGGCTGTATTTTCAGTGGCCGCCAGGCAGGCCGCGCGATGGCGGAAGTGGTTAAGTAGCTCCCGCATACCGCACGGCTCGGTGGAAGAATCCGCGGCTACTCCAGCCCGATGGAGAATGCACTTTCCAGGTCGTGCTGAGAGTAGGTGCGGAAAGCCAGCTGAGTCTGAGTGCGAATAACACCGTCGACCTTGCTGATGAGATTTGGAATGATTTCCGCCAAATCATCGTGATTAGTTGCGCGCACCACGACGACCAAGTCCCAGTCACCAGTAACGGAGTAGACCTCAGTCACGCCGTCGATCTCGACGATGGTCTCGGCGGCCTCCGGAATCTTGTCAGCTTCGACATCGATGGACACAATTGCGGTAATCAAACTCATGGCTGCCTTTCCTCGGAGTATAAACGTGGGGCCCGCTGAATAGCGTGGCCCGGACCGCAAGGTACGAAAGATTGCTCAAGATACTGCGGCCCGGAATTTCATTTCTGTCACGATTCTACTGATTTCCAGAAAACAGCCTGGAGGATCCGGACGAAAGGCGGTAAAAAGGGCGCTATGACACAAACCGCATTTCAGTCCAACCCAGTCCAGCTTTCCGGAGACCTGCCCCAGGTGGGCAACAAGGCTCCGGAGTTTACCCTCACCGGTGGTGACCTCGCCGAGGTCACCAATGAGACCTTCGCTGGTAAGAAGGTCGTCTACAACATCTTCCCGTCGGTAGACACCGGTGTTTGTGCAGCTTCGGTGCGTCACTTCAACGAGGACGCTGCTGGGCTGGACAACACCGTCGTGGTTAATGTTTCGCGTGACCTGCCGTTCGCTCTCGGCCGCTTCTGCGCTGCAGAAGGCCTGGACAACGTTGAGGTTGCCTCGGACTTCCGCCACGGCTTCGGCGAAGCCTTCGGTGTTGTCCAGCAGGATGGCCCGCTCGCTGGCCTGCTTGCTCGTGCCGTAGTCGTCACTGACGAAGAGGGCAAGGTCATTTACAACCAGCTGGTCGATGAGATCACCACGGAGCCGGACTACGACTCCGCACTGGCTGCACTGAAGTAATTAGCTAACAAGCTTTCAGCAGCAAGTAACCAGCTGGAATCGACGGGGCTCGTCGGCGCACGCGCTAGGCTGTTGCCTGGCGGACTTCGCCGACGAGCTCTTCTAGTACGTCCTCCAGCGCAACGATTCCGCTGACAGAGTTCTCCGAAGTACTATTTTCCTCCGTCACCAAGGCAAAGTGAGCCTGCTCGCGCTGCATCAGCCGCATGACCGTCTGGAGCTTGGCATCCGGGCTGACGCTTGCGAAGGTGCGAATCAGATTCCGCGGGAAGGGTCGGTCGCGGTGACCGTCGTCAAGCGAGAGCAAATCCTTGACATGAAGGTAGCCGATGAAGCTGCCATCGGCATCGGTGATGGGGAAGCGGGAAAAGCGCGTGCGTGCGCTGAGCTCTTCGATGTCGGCGACGGTGGCGTCGGGGCCAATGGTAACGAGGGTGTCGAGTTGCATAGTGACATCCGCGGCGGTGAGATGCTCGAAGCCGAGAGCTTTGTGGAGGAGCGCGAGCTCGTCATTGTCGAGAAGGCCCTGACGCCCGGACTCGGCGACGAAATCCTGCACCTGACTAGCGGTGAAGGAGGAATCGACCTCGTCCTTCGGAGTGGCGCGAAGAACCTTGCGAACCACGATGTTCGCCGTCGTATTCATCGCCCAGATAACCGGATTGAGCACCCGCACAATCACATACAGCGGAACAGCCACGAACTTCGCCGTCGGACTGGGAGCCGCAACAGCGATGTTCTTCGGCACCATTTCGCCGACAACCATGTGTAAGAAAGTGACGATTAGCAGCGCCAACGCCAGCGCAACCACGTGGGCGGTGCCCGCGGGGAGTCCCAGCGCTGTCATGTAGGGCTCGAAGAAGTGCGCAATCGCAGGCTCACCGACGGCACCGATGAGCAGGGAACAGGCGGTAATGCCCAGCTGTGTTGCCGCCAGGGAGACCGACACGTTTTCGATACCGCGCAGCGCGTACTTTGCGCTGGTAGAGCCGCTGACGGCATCCGGTTCAATCTGGTCTCGGCGAGCCGAGACCATCGCAAATTCAGCGGCGACAAACCAGGCGTTGAGGGCTAACAGCAAAATAAGAGTAAGTAGTGGCATGTTTTAGCCCTCCTGTTCGCTGTTGTGCTCGACGTGGTTGTGACTGGTGCCGTCCTGATGAGCGCCTTCATCCGTGTGCGCGACCTTGTTGCCGACGCGGTCCACCTGGACACGAATACGGCCAACGCGGTGACGTGCCATGCGCTCTACTCGGAAGGCGACTTCAGCGGTGGTAGGCAAGTTCTCCTCATCGAGGTTTTCGTGGTCGGTGGCTTCGACCGTGACGGTGTCGCCGAAGCGCGGCATGCGATCTAAGCGCTCGGTGATGAAGCCGCCAATCGTGTCGGGTTCTTCGCCCTCCGGTAGAACCAGGTTCAGGATCTCTCCCAACTCGTCAGGGCGCATGAGACCGGAAACAATTACCGTATTGAGGCTAATCCGGCTGTAGAGCAACGAACGATCGTCCTGTTCGTCGTCAATTTCACCGACGATTTCCTCGACGAGATCCTCCAGCGTCACAATGCCGTCCGTACCGCCGTACTCATCGACGACAACCGCGAACTGGTATGCATCCTCCCGCAATTGACGCATCAGCGGATCAAGCGTGGTCGAATCGTTCACCACGAGCACATCTTTGGCCAGGCTCGCAGCTGACGTCGTCAAGCGTTGTGCGTGTGGCACGCTGAGCAGGTCGGTGTAGTGCACCACGCCCCGGATGTCGTCGACGCTATTGCCAACGACGGGGAAGCGTGCATGTCCAGAATCTGCGACGACCGTCAGCATCTCTGCGACACTCTGATCTTCGATAAAGATAATCTGCGTGCGTGGCGTCATCACATCAGCCGCAGTGCGCTCGCCGAACTCAATTGATCGCGCCACCAACTCGGCGGTCTGCGGGTTAATCTTTCCTTCATCGCTAGAGCGCGTGACGACGGCACGGAGTTCCTCCGCGGTTCTGGCACTGGCAACCTCTTCCTCAGGGGAGAAGCCGAGCCGTTTTAGTACCCAATTAGCCGCGCTGTTGAGCAGCCAGACCAGCCAGCCGAATGCAAACATGAAGGCATTTTGCGGCCTGACCACGAGGTTTGCGACTTTGATGGGCTCGGCGATGGCCCAGTTTTTGGGAACGAGTTCACCAAAGACCATTTGAGTGAAGGTTGCGATAATGAAAGCGCCCGTAGTGCTGATTGCAGTGACGGTGGCGGGAGAGACGCTAGTGCCACCAAAAGCGGCTTCGAGGAGCACGCCGAGGGAAGGACCGGTAAGAAAACCAGCGACGAGGCTGGTGACCGTAATTCCCAGCTGTGCGCCGGAGAGGTTAGTAGAGGTGCGTGATAGGGCGCGGTCTACTAAATATGCGGACTTTGAGCCGGCGTTTGCGGCCTTCTTGACGTCATTCCTATTAACCGTGAGGTAGGAAAACTCGACAGCAACGAAAACTGCGTTGGCGAAAACGAGGAAAAGAAAAGCTGCGAATACAATGAGCGCGGATACAATCACGCGGCATCACCTGAAGTGTTTGCTGCGGTCGTTGAGGCGGTTGCGGTTGCTGCGGTGATTGCGCTTACAGCGGCTACAGAGAGCCCATCTACGTTGGCGCGAGGCTCAGAGTCGTCGGACGAGTCAGATCTATCTGACGGGTCTGACGTATCGGGTCTGTCGGAGCTACTGGATGTGTCTGAGAGGTCAGGCATGCGAGAAATTTTACTAAAAATTCCTGAATAGGCGTGTAGCGAAAAATAGTTGTTTGCTGAGTGGGCATGGCGGTGCGGGTTGGCGGGACAATCTGACTGACTGGCTGGCTGGATGACTGGCTAGATCTGGCGGTAGCTGCGGTATCGGCGCTAATGGGGAGGACGGACCCCTAAAGCCAAAATGTCATAATGTATATTATCGGACAAATAATGAAAGTGGTTGGCCCTGGGGTTTTCTGAATTTCCAGGGCTGCCGCTTTTTCCGCCGCCGCTTTTCTGCTGCCGTGTTCTATCTTGGCGCTTGATCTATGCCGTCGGGATTATTGCTCATTGTCCTTGGCGTTCGCTGCAAGCTCATCCGCGTTGCGGACGGCAATCTCTTCCCGCAGCCGCTTGTTCTGCCACAGCGTCATGCCAATCAGGAGTATGCCGACAGCCACGAGCCACCACGCGCCCTTGTAGGCCACGAATGCAATGAAGATAATCAGTAGTACCATTCGCACCTTTCGTGCGAGCAGCATTGCTTCGTAGGTGTTCATATCGTTGTGACTCCCAACTGGCCTACCAAAATTGTTTTTGGCAGGACTTCTGTGGTGTGTGACTAAATGGCTTTATTGCGTCACAGTGACGAATCGAGGTGTATTTTCGCTGGCTATAAGCCTCTTTGGATTAGCGCTACTGCGATTCTCTTTAGATGGCTGTGTCTGCCAGCCGCGAAACCTACGCGTCCTACGCGTCCTGCTTCTCTGCGACAATGCGCAGATTGAGTTCGCCGTTCTCCTCGATGGATGCAGCTACAAACTGTGGCAGGCGCACGTTGTAATCCAGGCGGTTGATTGGCAAAGAGCCCGACAACAAAACCAAGTTTTCGGTACGAGCGGCCTTCATTGGTACGGTGACATCATTGGTGACACCGCGGATGGTCAGGCGTCCCGGAATCTCGATATTCGCCCACTGGCCGTTATCTGGAATGCTCGAAATATCGAGTGGTTCTGCAAGCTCAAACTTAGCTTCTGGGTACTGCTCAACGCTGAAAATATTGTTGCGGACATTGATGTCACGACGTTCAATATCGCTAGTCAGAGTTGCCATATCAACAACAACGGATGCGTCCTCAAGATTGTTGTCAGCAACCTTCAGCTCACCGGTGACATCGTGAGTGGAACCGGACGTCGTCCGCCTGCTGCCCGGCAGTACCTCGTTAAAAGTAAAACCAACGGAGGTGTTCTGTGAGTTATCGCCACCGATAATCTTCCAGGTGCCATTCGCATCAGTTGTTGCTGCAGGCAGCTCCGTGGCCTCGAAATCCTCTGTACGCACCCCTTCATGCGTGAAAACGCGATACAAAACTGGCCCCACAATAACAATTGCGAGCGCAACAACTGCAACGGCTATCAAAGTAATAATTGACTTACGGACACCAGAATTCATAGTGCTCATCCTATCCTTTTAATCCGCTATGGGATAAACCGTTCCACCTCGCGCGTTTTCATAATCAATTCCTGCGTAATCTCCTGCAGGACGGCAGTCTCCATGCCGTCGTCAAGCGCGGTGCGCAAGTCTTCGGCGAGACAACGTACTTCGAAGAGCCCGTCCCCTATTCGCTTTACGACGTCATCGCCCGCCGGCCTGCTCGTGGCATCGGTGGCGGTCTTTAGCGTGAGATCCGAATTGATTCGCTCGGCAATCGGCCTGGAAGCGCCTTTTGCTACGCCAGTGCGTTTTTCGTACGCGCGCTGCCGGCAGGCTTGGCTGCAGAACTTGCGACGGCGACCGCGGATGGCGACCTCCATTTCGCGGCCACACCACTGGCAATTGGCAGTAGTTGTGCTCGGCTTTTGATCTGACACAGAAGTCAATTATGGCATGAATACAGATTAAGGCGTTATAATGTGTGGTCTAGTATTTCTACCAAAGGGGGCACGTTCCACATGGCAGATCGAGTTCTTCGTGGCAGTCGCATGGGCGCCGTTTCGTATGAGACCGATCGCGATCATGACCTCGCGCCGCGAATGATGGTCCGCTACCGCACTGAATCCGGTGAGATCTTCGAGGTCCCATTCGCGGATGACGCGGAAATTCCAGGTGAATGGCTGTGCAAGAATGGCCAAATTGGTGAGCTGGTTGAAGGCGAAGGCACTGAAGCCAAGCCGGTGAAGCCGCCGAGGACTCACTGGGACATGCTCCGTGAGCGCCGCTCCATCGAGGAGCTCGACGTGCTGCTGGATGAGCGTGTTGACTTGCTGCGCAAGCGTCGTCGTAACGCCGCTCGCCTGCTGAAGGCTCAGAAGGAAGCCGAAGAAGCAGAGAAGAACGCTTAAGGTTTGAGCTGGCTTGCGCTAGTGAGCTTTAGGGCGCTGCAGCTGTGAATTACATGCTGCAAAATGGGTCCGGATAAGGTTTTGCTCCTTATTCGGGCCCGTTTTTTGTTGGTGCCTGGCTGCGGCGGGCCGATCCGAGTTACTGACTGCGTTTATGACAAAAATGGCCTGAAAAATGGCTTGAAACTGTCATAAACTAAGACAGTTTCACATTTGCAGCCCCCATTCATACAGGCAGCCCGTATTCACATTTGCAGCCCGCAGTCATACAGGCAGCCCGTCTCCACACAGGTAGGCCGCAATCTTTGGGGCTGCCCTAGCCCTACTTGCGGAATCGCTGCTTAAACTCGTGACCAGCCAGGCGACCAATCTCCGACCCCAGGTTTTTTACCTGCTGCGAGCGGTGCTTGAATCCCCACTTGGTGACCTGCAGCAGAGACTGCTTCACAAAGCTGCCATCCATCTTGGACTCGCCGTACTCGCGCTCAGTAAAGGTGATCGGAACCTCCTCCACCAAGAAGCCCGCCTGTACAGCCTCAAAAGCGAGCTCGGTCTGGAACAGGTACGCAGCCTTGCCAATGTTCTCGAGGTCAAGGGTTTCGAGAACTTCCCGTCGATAAGCACGGTAGCCAGCGGTGATATCCGAGATGCCCGCGCCGAGCGCCAGCGAGATGTAGAGGTTGCCGCCGCGGGAGAGAACCTGACGGCTCATTGGCCAGTTGACGGTCTTGCCGCCCGGAATGTAGCGGGAACCGATGACGACATCGGCACCGTCCTCGAGCTTCTCCAGCAGCAGATGGAACTGCTCTGGTGCGTGGGAGCCGTCGGCATCCATCTCGCAGAGAACCTCGTAGTCGCGCTCGAGACCCCAAGCGAAGCCCGCGCGGTACGCACCCCAGAGACCGCCCTTGCCCTCGCGGTGCAGGACGTAGATGTGCTCTTCGCCGTTGTCCGACTTGTCAGCGGCAGCGATTTCATCGGCGAGCTCACCGGTGCCGTCTGGTGAAGAGTCATCGACAACCAAAATGTCGACGCGAGGCTCCGCTGCGCGCAGGCGTGCAATCACGCCCGGCAGGTTTTCCCGCTCGTTGAAAGTGGGAATGACAACCAGCGTCGACTCATTTAGGGCAGTCACTCGTGATTCTCCTTAGTGCATGTTCTGCTCAGTATCCCGGCCATCAACTTCATCTGCGCCTGCCCTGGCATCTCCGCCACGGCGACGCAGGACGGCACCAACCACACAAAGAATACCGAATGCGGTCAGTAGACCTTCAATCCACGTCCCGAAGCGGGCTGCAAAAGTCAGGTGGGCGTACTGAGGCAGAGTTTCAGTGAGTACCTTCTGCTCGAAGATTTTGCTCTGCTTTACGACGTCTCCGTGCGCATCCACAATTGCGCTCACACCGCTGGTTGCGGCGACGGCCGTGGAGCGTTGGAACTCCATGGCTCGCATGCGGCTCATGGCCAGCTGTTGGTAGGTCATGTCGGTGAAACCGAAGGTGGCGTTATTTGTGGGCGTGGCCAGCATGGTTGCGCCGTGGTTGACCGCGTTGCGGAAGGCGCCATCGAAGACCACTTCGTAACAGGTGGCCACGCCTAGATTGACCTTCTTTAAACCATCTGTGCCTGGCGTTGTGACCACGGCATCGCCGTTGCCCGGAGTCATGTCTCCGGCGTGAGCGACCATGTCGGAAAAGTGGCGCAGTAGCTCGCGGAATGGCATGGTCTCGCCGAAGGGCTGGAGATAGATTTTCTCGTGCTGGTCGCCGGGGCCGGTCTGTGGATCCCAGACCACCATGGTGTTTTGCACCCCATTGGTGTAGGTGAAGGTGCCGACCACGATGGGAGCGCCAATATTCATCGCGGCATTTTCGATAATGCGTGCCGCTTCCCCATCCGTAAACGGGCTGACATCAGAGGAGTTTTCAGGCCAGATAACGATGTCCGGTTGCTGTTCCTTACCTTGGTGGACACGTCGTGCCAGCTCATTGGTGGCATCGGCGTGGTTTTGCAGCACTGCGCGGCGCTGGGCATTGAACTCTAAACCGAGGCGCGGAACATTGCCCTGGATAACCGCGACACGGGTGTTGTCAGCGGCCGTAGGCTCAGGCAGCGGCTGGGTCCACGCAGGAAGAGCCCAGCCGACGAATAACGCTCCCACCAAAAGCGCAGCGGAGGTTGCGTAGGAACGTAGCGTGAGCGCGACCAGACCCGCACCAACGCAAGCAGCGAGGAAAGTGACCAGTGCAGTGCTGCCGATTGCCACTGCTGGGGCCAGCGGGCCGTCGACCTGCCCCCAGGCAACGCGGAGCCAGGGGAAGCCTCCGAAAGGCCAGCGGGCTAGCAGCGCCTCCCCTGCCACGAGCGCAGCGGCCATGCCAGGGAGCTTCAGCGCGAGGGGGAAACTGGATTGCGCAATCAGCCACATCGCAAACGCCGCCGGAATTGCGAGCAGTCCCAGCACAATTGAGAGAGCCACGTAGGGGCCAATGCCGACGAAGGAGCCGATCCACGGCAGTGAGAAAAGAGCCGTCGCTGTTGCCCAGCTGAAGCCCACCACTACGCTGGATTTCCAATCGGCTGCGCAGAAGAAGGCAAAAATGAGCAGGGCGAGGCCGATCCAGGCCGTCCACCACCAGCTCATGGGCGCATAGCTTAAGAACTGCAATCCACCAGCGAGGATTGCAATGAAGGCGAGAACGAGGCGCTGCTTTAGTGGGGTAAGCGCGCGAAAGCGCGCCTGCCAGCGATTCGGATTCTCCAGAATGTCTTTCGAAGCGTCTTTCTGAGCGACGTTCCCGTGCTCGCTGGAGCGCGCTTGGCGGTTAGTGTGCACTTGTATAAGAGAACTCTCTACGTTTGCGAGTTTTTGAGTTAGCGCTTGTCGCTGTCGTCCTGGTCATCATCCCAGGCGTTGTCCGGTGCCGGTGGGACGATTTTATCCTGTGGGAAGGCCTTGCCATCCGCACCCGGGAAACCACCAGAGAATCCAGGGAAACCCGAAAAACCGCCAGCACCAGCGCCAGTTCCTGGAGCACCCGGGTTCATGCCGTACTGAGAGACCACCATCATGCTGCGGTCACTGAAGTTGCGGAGTCCGTTGAGCAGCGCCACCGATCCGCTCTTACGAATCAGCCAGCGAGTCGGCGGTAGCACCATGAGGAAACCAACAACCGTGGAGACGACGCCCGGCAGGGCAATCAGCCAAGAGCCAACCAACAGGATTGCCGAGTCAGCCACAAAGTGTCCCGCGCCCTTTGCCGAGCGCTTGATTGCCTCCTCCGGATGCTTCTGTCCGTACTCAGTAAGAGTACGAGAAGTATCCAGCAGCAACTTCTGGTAGATGCGCTTGAACTCGATGGCGGCGAAAACCAATCCCAGAATGAATAGACCCAGAACCAGCAGGACGGTCCAGCCATAGCCAATCCATTCACCAAGTGCGATAAAGGCCGCAATCTCGGCGATGAGGTAAATAATTGTGAACCACTTGCTCATAGTTCCCCAGTGTAACCGCCACTAGATGAGCAAGTGGTTACGGCTATCGGCCGGTTAGACGACGACTAGCGGTCGCCTACCGGTCAGCGCGCTCCTCCAAGTCGCCCTCTGTATCCAGGTAGGTCTGGCGCAGCAGATCCATGCGTTCCTGGTCGGGGTTTTCCCACATACCGCGCTCGGCGGCCTCCATCAGGCGCTCGGAAATATCGTGCAGAGCCCACGGATTCGACTGTTCAAAGAACTCGCGGTTTTCCGGGTTCGCAACGTACTCGTCGGTAAGCGTTTCGTACATCCAGTCATCCATGACCTGCGCCGTCGCGTCGTAACCGAAGAGGTAGTCGACGGTTGCGGCCATTTCGAAGGCGCCCTTGTAGCCGTGGTTACGCATTGCCTGCATCCAGCGTGGGTTGACCACGCGGGCACGGAAGACGCGTCGCGTCTCCTCGTGCAGGGTGCGGGTGCGCACGGCGTCCGGGCGGGTGGAATCGCCCACATAGGCCTCCGGAGCGGAACCCGTCAGTGCGCGGACCGTGGCGATCATGCCGCCGTGGAACTGGAAGTAGTCATCGGAGTCGGCGATATCGTGCTCGCGGGTATCGGCATTCTTCGCGGCAACCTGAATACGGCGGTAGGCCGTCTTCATGTCGTCAGCTGCCTCTTCCCCATCGACGCCGCGGCCATAGGCGTAGCCACCCCAGGTCGTGTAGACCTTTGCCAGGTCCGCGTCATCGCGCCAGGAACCGGAATCGATCAGCTGCAGCAGGCCAGCTCCATAGGTGCCCGGCTTGGAACCGAAGATGCGACGCGGGCGCTCCTGCTGGTCGGCCTTCGCATGGGCGCGCACGTAGTTGTCCTCATCGGATTCATCAAGCTTGACGACGAGCTGAAACGCATCATCCAAAAGGTCGATAACATGCGGAAACGCATCACGGAAGAAGCCGGAAATACGGACGGTCACGTCAATGCGCGGGCGGCCCAGCTCCTCCAGCGGAATCGGCTCGAGGCCGACAATACGGCGAGATGCGTCATCCCACACCGGATGCACACCAATCAACGCGAGCACCTCGGCGATGTCATCGCCAGAAGTACGCATGGCGGAAGTGCCCCATACCGACAGGCCAACCGACTTGGGATACTCGCCGTGGTCGGCGCGGTAGCGCTCAATCAGGCCATCGGCGAGGTTGACACCGGTTTCCCAAGCCAGGCGCGACGGCACCGCCTTGGGGTCAACCGAGTAGAAGTTGCGGGCTGTTGGCAGCACGTTGACCAGGCCACGCAACGGTGAGCCGGAGGGGCCAGCTGGAACAAATTCGCCATCGAGAGCGGAAAGAATACGCGGGATCTCCTCGCTGGTAGCAGCCAGGCGCGGGAGAATTTCGTCGCGGGTGAACTGCAGCAGCTCGACAACCTGATCAAGGCCGTTTGGTGCCGCGATATCGGCAAATTCCTCGGAGCCGAGCACATCAGCCGCGATCTGTGTCACCGGTTGGTCGGAATTCTTCACCACGGCGGTTACCAGTGCCGTAGCCAGTGCATCGATAGAGTCCACAGCGTGGCGCTCATCGGTGCCGTCCTCGGCCAGGCCGAGAGCTTCGCGCAGGCCCGGCAGGGTCTGCTTGCCGCCCCACAGCTGGCGGGCGCGCAACATGGTGGTCACAGTGCCGATCAGGGATTCCTCTTCCGGTGCCTGGCTGAGCACGTGGAGGCCACCGCGGATGGCGACGTCCTTAATCTCGCAGAGCCAGCCGTCGACATGCATGAGCATGTCATCGAAGACCTCCTCGTCCGGGCGCTCGTCCCAGCCGAGGTCGCGGTCCATCTTCGCGGCGGTCAGCAGCGTCCAAATCTCCTGGCGGATGGCCGGCAGCTTGGCCGGATCCATGGCGGAGATGTTCTGGTGCTCGTCGAGAAGCTGTTCCAGACGGGTGATGTCACCGTAGGATTCGGCGCGGGCCATTGGCGGAATGAGGTGGTCGACAAGCGTGGCGTGAGCACGGCGCTTGGCCTGTGTGCCTTCGCCCGGGTCGTTGACCAGGAAGGGGTAGATCATTGGCAGCTCGCCGATGGCAGCATCCGGGCCGCAGGAAGCGGAAAGGCCGACGGTCTTGCCCGGCAGCCACTCCAGGTTGCCGTGCTTGCCCATGTGAACCACGGCATCGGCGCCGAAACCGCCCTGCGCCTGCGGCAGCGACAGGAAGCGGTAGCAGGCCAGGTAATGGTGCGTCGGCGGCAGATCCGGGTCGTGGTAGATACCCACCGGGTTGTCACCGAAACCGCGCGGTGGCTGCACCATGACCACGACATTGCCGAAGGTCAGGCCCGCAATGTAGATGTCCTGGGTATCCGGGTGGACGTACAGGGTGCCCGGCGCGGCACCCCACTTGTCCTGCATGTCGGAGCGAAGTTCTTCCGGCAAGGTAGCGAAGAACTTCTCGTAGGTGGCAGCGGGCAGGCGAAGCTCGGCTGCCTCCATAACCTCTTCGGTCAGCCAGTCCGGGTCCTGGCCGCCGGCCTCGATGATGGCGTGCATGAACGCATCTGGTTCATCGGCACCATCCTCGGCGGTGGCATATCCGGGGATTTTGGTGGTGTCGCCGAGGTTGTATCCGGCGTCGGCAAGCGCGTGCAGCACCTTCAACGTGGATGCTGGTGTGTCCAGACCGACAGCGTTGCCGATGCGGGCGTGCTTGGTCGGGTACGCAGAGAGCATGACGGCGACGCGCTTGTCAGCGTTGTTGATGTGGCGGAGCGCGGCGTAACGGGTGGCGATGCCGGCCAGGCGGTCGCAACGCTCGAGATCCGGGACGTAGGAAATGAGCTCGTCGGAGTCGATTTCCTTAAACGAGAACGCGACCGAGATGATGCGGCCGTCGAATTCGGGGACGGCGACCTGTGTTGCGACGTCCAGCGGCGACAGACCTTCGTCGTTGTCCTCCCATGCCGCCTTGGACGAAGTCAGGGCCAAACCCTGGATGATGGGAATGTTCAGGTCTGCGAGTGCGGCGACATCCCAGCCGTCATCGTCCTGGCCGGCCTGCGCGAGTGCCGGGCGGTTGCCGCCAGCGGCGAGCACCGTGGTGATGAGCGCGTCGCAGGAAGCTAGCTCTGCCAGCAGTTCATCGCTGGCGGTGCGCAGGGACGCGGCGAAGATAGGCTTGGCGACGTAGCCGCGAGCCTCGACCGCGTCAGCAAGCGCCTCAATGTAGTGCGTATTTCCCGCCAGGTGCTGGGCGCGGTAGTAAATAATGCCGACGGTGCCGCGGGAATCTTCCGTGGCCACCTTGGAGTCGCGCTCCAGGAAACCCCAGGCCGGCATGCGAGTGGGCTCTTCAAAGCCAAGACCGGTCAGAAGCAGTGTGTCCGACAGGAAATTGTGCAGCTGTGCGAGGTTCTTTGCGCCGCCTTCCGCCAGGTAAATGTGCGTTTGCGTGGCGACGTTTGCGGGAACTGTCGAATACTCGGTGAGTTCGGCATCGGGTGCCTGCTCACCGGAGACGAGGACGGTGGGAATACCGGAGTTCACAAAGTAGTCGATGCCGGATTCCCAGGCGCGGCGGCCACCGAGAAGTCGGATGATGACGACATCGGCGCCGTCGGCAAGCGTGGGCAAATCATCGTCGAGCAGACGCGCCGGGTTTGCCCAACGGTAGGACACCTCCGGGTTGGCCTGAGCGGCCGCGCGGGCGGACAGAAGGTCGGTATCCGAGGTCGACAGCAGCAGAATCACGGTGTAGTCATTCACTTCCTGGGGAGCAACGCGTCCCCGGTCGGCGGGAGTCTGCCTTCTAACCGATGACGAGGTCTGACTGTGACAGTGGCGCGACCGTGCGGATTTTCACCGAGCTTCTCGTCAGCGGCATGGCAGTGGATTTCTCCATCACTCTACTGCAGGGGCTATTGCTAGAGTTCCAGCGACTGCTCCGCCGGCTGATCTGGGAAGTGGGACCAGAGGAAGTCGGTGGCATTAGTCAGTTCCGCGAGCATCGGAACGATATGGTTAATGCCCGTCTTCGGTAGCACCGGTGAAGTCGTGTTTTCGACGTACTCCAGGTCGGTGAAGCCGAGATTCAGCCAGGAATCGCGCAGCTTGCGAACCTGGTTGATGGGGATGATGTCATCATGCTCACCCGAGTAGAGGTACACCGGCGCATTTGGGACGAAGTTGCCGACGCGCTGGCGTGCGAGTTCCTTCTGTACCGGCTCGTAGCGCTTAATCATCTCGCTGAGTGACTCACCGCTAGTCGTGTACTGGTCAGTGGTTTCAAACGAGTGATGGAAACCCAAGCCACCCGCGCAGTAGTTGCCCACGTTGTCCAGCAGTTCTTTGCCTTCGGGGCTGATTTCTTCCTTGAGGACTCGGCGCAGCTCCGGATCCTTATCCAGGACAGAATTGATTGCCAGTGCAATCGCGGCGGTCAGCGTAGTGCCATCAATCTGGTCGAGGACGTTTGCGAGATCGGACGGCGGGCCGCCGGCGGCAGATGCGGCGACGTTGAGCTCTGGAGCGTAGACACCTGCACGCTCAGCGGCTGCAGCGGCTGCGGAGCCACCCTGGGAGTAGCCATAAATTCCCACGGGCGCATTTTTGTCCACGCCGAGCTCGTGTGAGGCAGACACG
This sequence comes from Corynebacterium sp. c8Ua_99, assembly GCF_039907185.1. NCBI lineage: Bacteria > Bacillati > Actinomycetota > Actinomycetes > Mycobacteriales > Corynebacteriaceae > Corynebacterium > Corynebacterium sp. c8Ua_99. The sequence continues at coordinate 39,770 of NZ_JASBOG010000008.1, read as the reverse complement.
GCATCAAACAGCGACTGTGCCGAGGCGATGTTGTCGACGTAGTCCTGGTTACCCTGGGAATTGCGGTGGTGGTCGATCATCACCACAGTCGCGCCTCGCTTCAAGTTCGCGACCATCGGGATCGTCTCGTATGGAGCAATAATGTCCAACGGACCGAACTCAATCTTTAGGCCGGTCTGCGAGGATACCGAGGGGTCGCACTTTTCCGCGCCACCCTGCGTGCCCGGCGCGATTGCGACGACCGGACGCGGACCGCTGCCCTTCCACTCCGTCTTCGGCGTCACCACAAGGGCTGTGTCCACACTGGGATTTCCGAGGGAATCCGTGGAGTTGTAGTGAATACGCTTGGCATCCACATTCCACAGCTTGTCGTTCACCATCATCTCGGCATCCTCACTGCTGACCAGCATGCCGGCATTTGCCGTGCGCGACGGGGTCAGCGGCAGAGAATTCAGCGGAGAGGCTGCGGCCACGCGAGCCTGTTCCGGGGTCAGCTGCCTGCCTGCGCCCTCGCTACCAGACTCCTCATCGTCTTTCTCGATGCCGAGTAGCCTCTCCATATTCGGGTTCGGTACATGGCCGAAACCAGGCAGTTCGCGGTTTGCGCTTGACGACGACACCTTATCCGCCAGCCCACTATCCGATAGGCCCGGGATGTTTAGTGGCTGTGCGTTTGCAGGTGTAGCCAGGCCGATGGTCATAAGACCTGCTAGCGCTACCCCGATTCCCGTTCGGATTGTGCGACGGTTTCGTCGTGAAGCAGAGCGTGTCTGTGTCGAGGCACGGCCGGTGCCGACGGTGTCGTGTGCCTCGTGCGTGAGTGCTTCAGCGTCGTGATGTGGCATGAAATCTCCTGAATAACCCCAGATTGAAAACCCAATGAAAACTTCCCTTAATTCAGAGGAAGTTAGGTTATGAAAACAATAAGGTTTTAAAAAGGTAGATCGGTGGATTTTCAGTGAAGAATTTGTATGTTTTTGCGGAGGGGTATGAAAACTCCACTTCAGGATGGTTTCGTTGGGCTGGAAAGGGGCTGGATAATGTGCCCCTGTTTTCGGGGGCTCAGCTCTGTGTGTGTTTGCGTATTCTTGAGAGTATGACTGCATCTGATCAAGGAACCCGCACTCGTCAGGACGGTTGCCCCGGCAGCCGCAAGGTTCATATCGCAGCTGATGGCGCAATTGGTCGTCTGCGCTTCCCCGGAGGCTTTCTCCCCGCGCCGGGCTTCGCCGTACTCGCCGATTTGGCCGAGAATTTCGGCGACGGTGATATTCACTTCACCTCCCGCGGCAATGTTCAGATCCGTGGCATCACCAACACCGGCGCATTCGCCGATGCCGCGGAAGAAGAGAAGCTGGTTCCCTCCACCAGCCACGACCGCGTACGCAACGTTCTTCAGTCGCCGCTGTCCGGTCGCGTCGGCGGTAAAGCTGATGTGCGCGACCTGGTTCAAGAGTTCGACAAGGCCCTCATCGCGGAGCCGTCGCTGGCAACACTGCCAGGTCGCACACTCATGGCTTTCGACGATGGCCGCGGTGACGTGCTCGGTGAGCGCCCCGACTTCGGTGTTGTCGCCCACGATGAGAACACGTTCGAACTCATCATTGGTGGCGCGACCTCGGGGCTTGTCGTCTCGCGTGACGACGTCGTGGAGGCTCTCATCACCACAGCGAAGGTGTGGAATGACAGCCGTGGTTCAGCCTGGCGCATCGCCGAAGCCAATGCGGCCGAGCGCGTTGCTGATGCCGTAGTCGAGGAATTGGGCGCGCGAGTTCGTCGCCAGGAGCCGACTCCGGCTGAGATCTTCGATGCCACCGCCGGGCTGTCCCGCCAGATCGGTTGGATTGACCAGCCGGATGGCCTGGTTAGCCTGGCCGCTGGCCTGCGCTTTGGTGTCCTCCCGGCGCGTCTGGCCCGTGCGATTTCGCATACGCAAGTTCCTGTGCACGTCACTCCGTGGTACTCGCTGATTCTGCACGATTTGGAAGAGGAAGTTGCCGAACAGGTCGTCAAGGTATTGGCGCCCAATGGTCTGATCTTCGACCGGAAGTCCACCTGGCTGCGCGTCAGCGCCTGCACCGGACGCCCCGGCTGCGAAAAGTCTCTGGCTGACACCCGCGGCGATGCTTCTCACGCAATTGCCGATGGCCGACTGCCCGAGGGGCGCGTGCACTTCTCCGGTTGTGAGCGTCGCTGCGGCAAGCCCAAGGGCGGTTACTTCGACTATCTCGCCACCGGGGACGGAGAATACGAAGTCACTGCTGTGGACTAGGCTTTAAGCCTATGAAGCGCTTTGAGTACAACACCGACGGTGCGGATATTTACCGTAACTCGTTTGCCATCATTCGCGAAGAAAGCGATCTTTCCCGCTTCGATGCCGATGAGGAAACCGTCGCTGTCAGAATGATTCACGCAGCAGGTCAGACCGACCTGGCCAAGGACATCGTCTTTTCCACGGGAGCTGTGCGCGCAGCTCGCCAGGCTCTCGAGGAAGGCGCTCCTATCTTCACCGATGTCAACATGATCGCCTCGGGTATTACCCGCAAGCGCTTACCTGCTGACAACGAGGTCATCTGCCTGCTGCGTGATGAGCGCGTCCCCAAGCTGGCTCAAGAACTCGGCACCACGCGCACTGCTGCCGCCGTGGAGCTGTGGAAGCCACGCCTAGAGGGCGCGGTTGTCGCCATCGGCAACGCTCCCACCGCCCTCTTCCACCTGCTCAACCGCATTAATGAGGGCTCCTTCCCCATGCCCGCTGCCATTTTGGCCATGCCAGTGGGCTTCGTCGGTGCCGCGGAATCAAAGCAGGCCACTATCGACTCCGGTGCCGAAAACCCAGAGCTGAAGTACATCACCGTCACCGGCCGTCGCGGTGGCTCGGCTATCACCTGTGCTGCCCTCAATGCCATTGCCACCGCAAAGGAGATCATCTAAACCATGTCCGGCTCCTACAGTGCTCAGCCTGGTCATCTCTACGGCGTCGGACTCGGTCCCGGCGACGCAGGTCTCATTACACTCCGCGGTGCCGACATCATCCGCACAGCCGATGTCATCGCCTACCATGCCGGCACTCACGGACGTTCCACGGCGCGCTCAATCGCCGCCGAACTGATTGACGCGCGTGACGACGCTGCCGTGGAAGAACAATTGCAATACCCGGTGACCACCGGGCGCCCAGTCGACTACCGCGAGCAGCTCGCCGGTTTCTATGCAGAGGCCACTGCTCGCCTGCACAAGCACTTGGCCGAGGGACGAAGTGTTGCAGTGCTTTCGCTCGGTGACCCGATGCTCTATAGCTCGTACCAGCATCTGCACCACGCTCTCAGCGAGGACTTCCCCACTGAGATTGTCCCCGGAGTGGCCAGCATTACTGCGGCGGCAGCAGAGATTGGTCAGCCGCTCGGCGAGGCTACCGAAATCGTCAGCGTTGTCCCAGCCACCGCCGATTCCGAGCGCATCGCTGCGGTTCTTGACGCCTCAGACTGTGTAGTCATTATGAAGCTGGGGAAAAACGTTGAGAAGGTTCGTACAGCGTTGCAGTCCGCAGGCATGCTCGAGCGCGCCTACGTTGTCGAGCGAGCAACCATGAATGAGCACACCAGCTACCCGCTGGCCGATGCAGACCCGGAGAAAGTTCCGTACTTCGCAGTAGCCGTCGTGCCTTCCGCTGTCTACGGAACTGAACGGAGTGTTTCTGGGGCGCCTGAGCCAGCTAATGATGCGGCGAGCGATACAGTCACCGATACGGCGACTGAGTCGGCTGCCCCAGCAGTTGGTGAAGTCGTCGTTGTCGGCCTAGGCCCGGGTGCGGAGCGCTGGACCACCCCAGAAGTCACCGAGGAACTGGCCCGAGCCACGGATCTGGTGGGCTACTCCACCTACATCAACCGGGTTCCTGAGCGCGCCGGGCAACGCCGCCACCTCTCAGACAACCGCGTAGAGGCAGAGCGAGCCACTATGGCGCTGGATATCGCCAAGCGTGGAGGTCGAGTTGCGGTGGTCAGTTCCGGTGACCCGGGGGTCTTCGCTATGGCGGCCGCAGTGCTGGAAGTCGCTGATGACGATATGTGGCGAGACATTCCAGTTCGAGTCGTGCCGGGCATGACTGCGGCTCAGGCTGTCGCAAGTCGAGTGGGTGCTCCCCTTGGCCATGACTTTGCGATGCTCAGTCTCTCCGACAGGTTGAAGCCCTGGGAGGTCGTCGTTAAGCGAGTGCGTGCCGTAGCCGGAGCAGACATGGCATTTGCTGTCTACAACCCGGCATCCAAGTCGCGGAGATGGCAGATTCGAGAGCTACGCGCATTGGCCATGGAGTACCGCGAACCGACAACGCCTGTGATTGTGGCACGGGCAGTTGGCTCGGAGCAGGAAAACGTTACCGTGACCACGTTGGCGGAGTTCGATCCGGATGTCGTCGATATGCGAACCATGGTGATTATCGGTTCGTCGTCGACCAAGGCGTATCGTGCCGGCAAGACCACTCGGGTCTACACCGCACGTCACTACGGTGAGGGCGGCACCAGCGGAACTGGCGAGTTGCTGCGTTAGCCGCTACGCCCGGCGGATGACGGCGTTGTACGCCTCATCCACCGTTGTGGCGACGGTGGCGATATCCGCGCCGGGCAGCTGCGGGCGCTGCACGATAACGACCGGCTTCTTCAGGTCGCGGGCTGCCTCAATCTTGGCGTAAGTAGCAGCACCACCGGAGTTTTTGGTTACCACGCAGTCCACGGCGTAATCCCGCATGAGCTTGCGCTCCGCTGCGACGTCGTAAGGCCCACGGCTGAGAATAATCTTCCGATCCTTCGGCAGCGGCGGCGCGGGCTGTTCCACGCAGCGAATGAGGTAACGGCCGTTGGAGTCACCGGTAAATGGAGCAAGCTGCTGACGGCCAATAGTGAGAAACGGGCTGTAGAAACGGTCGGCAACAACGTCCGCGGCCTCCTGCATGGAGGACACCTCAATCCAGTTGTCTCCTGGCTGCTTCTCCCACGCAGGGCGATGCAGCGCAACAAGCGGAATACCGGTGGCGCGGGCAGCTTCAGCAGCAGATTCGCTGATCTGTTCTGCATACGGATGCGTGGCATCGATGATGACTTCAGTGGCATCGGAGATGAGCCACCGAGTCAGTCCTGCGGGACCGCCAAAACCGCCAATGCGGACATTGCCGACGGGCAGCTTCGGGTTAGAAACGCGACCGGCCAGTGAAGAGGTGACAAACCAGCCCTCGCCCACTAAGCGCTTGGCCAGGGCGCGGGCTTCAGCAGTTCCACCCAGAATTAGTGCACGCATGGAATGGTCCGTCCGTGTTCATCGCGTGGACGATCATCGCTGTAGAGGTAGCTATCCGGGAACGCCTCGGCGGTGAGCACCTTGCCGACAATGATGACAGCCGTACGAGTCACACCTGCATCCTTGACCTGCTGCGCGATATCAGACAGCGTGCCGCGGAGAATAACCTGTTCCGGACGGGATGCGAAAGCCACGACTGCCACCGGACCGTGCTCACCATAATGCGGGGTGAGCTCCTCGACCACACGATCGATGTCGTGGGCGGCCAAGTGAATGCACAGAGTTGCGCCCGTGCGGCCGAAGTTCTCCAGGGTCTCGCCCTCCGGCATCTTGGAAGCGCGCCCGGAGATACGAGTCAGCACCACCGACTGGCCAACAGTTGGCACCGTGAGCTCGTGGCCCAGAGCGGCCGCCGCCGCGGAAAATGCCGGCACACCCGGAACGATTTCGTAGTCAATGCCGAGCTCGCTGAGACGACGGACCTGTTCTGCCAGCGCCGACCACACCGACGGGTCGCCGGACTGCAGGCGTGCGACATCCTTGCCCGCCGCATGCGCTGCCTGAATGGTTTCGATGATGGTATCCAGCGGCATTCGCGCGGTGTTGATGATCTCTGCGCCTTCGGGGCAGTGTTCCAGCACCTCAGGCGGGACAATCGATCCCGCGTAAAGGCACACTGGGCAGGAACGAATAAGCCGGTCCGCGCGCAGCGTCAGCAAATCCGCTGCCCCCGGGCCTGCACCGATGAAATACACAGTCATTGTGAGTTACAGAGTCCTCAATATTTTCTAGACAGAGAAATTACGTCTATGGTAGCGCAGGCTCTACTGGCTTCTCCGCCACCCACTGCACCACCGGCAACGTAGGGCGCCACGCAGTGAAACTGCCGACTGCACCTGCGCGCTCCACGGAAAGCCGGGTGACATCCCCGCCATAGTCGCGACGCGCCTGCCACAGCAGAGCCTCCGACTCCAGCGTCACGGTGTTTGCGACGATGGTGCCTCCCGGGGCAAGGCGTTGCCAACAGGTTTCAATCATTCCGTCAGCAGTGAGACCTCCGCCGATGAAAATGGCATCTGGGCGAAGATTCGAGTCCGCCAACACCGCTGGTGCCGCTCCGCGGTGGACGGTCACATTGCCAGACAGAGCCGCCACATTCTTAGCAATTCGCTCTGCACGAACAGCATCGCGCTCGAAAATTTCCGCACGTCCGCCGTGCCGAGCCCACTCAATGCCAATCGACCCCGTGCCACCGCCGACATCCCACAGCAGCGCTCCCGGCCGCGGATCCAACGCAGCGACCGTCATTTGGCGAATCGGCGCCTTCGTCAGCTGGCCATCTGAATCAAAGTCACCGTCGCGCAGCCAGCCGCGCGCGCTTCCCGACGGCTCCACCGCCAGCACCGTGAGGTTGCCAGCTGGAACTGGTGGGTTCGCCACCGTGCCTGCGGCAACGGACTCCGGCAGCCCTGTAGCTTCCGTGCCGCCGAGATTGGTCAGCGCGGTGAGCTTGGTGTCTGGGCGGTCGGCTAAAACCGTAGCGACCTCTTTCACTGAGTCCGCGTTTCGGCACAGCACCAGGAAGGGCCGTAGTGAATCCGCTACCGGTACGACACGCGCGGCACCAGGTAGCCCCGGCTCGCCTGTCACCAGCGAAATCACCGGAGTGTCATGCAAGGGCCAGCCGAGGTAAGCGCAGGCCAATGAGGCTGACGATGGCGCTGGAATAACCTCCACGGCGCCACGGCCGAGCTCCCGGACCAGGGACACGCCGACACCGTGGAACATGGGATCGCCACTGGCGAGGATGACATCGACTGCGGGGTCAATATCTGCCAGGGTGGCCCGCCAATCCTTCCAGAAGCCACCTGGCCAAGGTGAGAGGTCGGCGTCCAGGTTGACGTCGGCAAGCAAATGGAGCTGACGGGGAGAGCCAATGATGCGGCGAGCCGACGACAACGCCTCGACAGCGCGGGCGGATAGGCCAGGGTACCCGTCGCAGCCGATGCCGACGACGCGAAGCTTTGGGCTCATCGGGGCATCTTCCGCCAAATCCAGCGCGGAGTCAGATGTGTGGCGCGTGCGAGCAATGCCAATTTACGCGGCACCCAGACGTGGGGCTTCCGACCGTCGAAAGCAGTGACGGCGGCCTCCGCGACCTCGGCGGGGCGCGAGGACATCGGCGCTGGCTTCATGCCTTCGGTCATGCGGCCGATGACGAAGCCCGGCCGGACAATCGTCAGCTGAATATGGCTCCCGCGCAGGCGGTCCTGCATGCCCTGGAGGAAACCATCGAGACCGGCCTTCGCCGAACCGTAGACGTAGTTGGCGCGGCGCACGCGGGCACCTGCGATAGAGGAAAAGGCCATGATGCGGCCCGCGACCTTATCGCGCACAGGCAGCGTGCCGGAGGCGATGTCGGACTCCATGCGCGCGACAATCTCAGTGAGAATCGATGCCTGTGCTGTGAAGTCGGTATGAATGACTGCCGCAGCAGCCTCGCCGGACTCCTCACACTTCCGTTGATCACCGAGGATACCGAACGCGACAATCACCGTGTCGATGGGACCGTGCTGCCAGGCGTGCTCGACGAACTGGCGGTGTGCCGCGATGTCATCGGCATCAAAGTGGATGCGGTGCACCGCGACGGCACCGGAGTCGATGAGCCGACCGGCAATGCCGTCGAGCGCCTCAGTGCGGCGCGCAGCGAGCGTGAAGGTGTTGTGGTTGGCCAGTCGCGCGGCAACTTCCCCGCCGATCTCGCTGGTGGCACCAAGAACGAGTACGTGTCCCATGCGCTAGAAAATACCTTTCCTCTAAACCTCGATTAGACGGTAATTAAATCGTGCGGACCATTATTGACCGATTCTCCGCCGTCTTCGGTGACAACGATGATGTCTTCCAGCCGCATACCGAACTCACCCGGCAGGTACACACCCGGCTCCACCGAAAACGCCATGCCAGGCTCGAGCTTGAGCTCATTGCCAGCCATAATGAACGGCTCTTCATGCGTGGACAGGCCAATGCCATGACCAGTGCGGTGAATGAAGTACTCGCCGTAGCCCGCAGCGGTGAGGCTATTACGCGCAATCGCATCGATCTCTGCAGCCGTCACACCGGGGCGCACCGCCGCCACGGCAGCTTCCTGCGCCTTGCGCAGAGCCGCCCACGCTGCAGCTTCCTTCTCCCCCGGCTTGCCGACGACATAGGTGCGCGTGCAATCGGAGTGGTAGCCAAGCGGCAAGGTGCCTCCGATATCGACGACCACCACGTCACCTTCCTCGATGACGCGGTCGGAGAAATCGTGGTGCGGATTCGCGCCATTTTCAGCGGAGCCGACAATGACGAAGTCAATGGCGACGTGCCCCTCCTCCAGGATGGCAGCCGAGATCTCGTCGGCGACCTCGCTCTCAGTGCGACCTGCGCGCAGCATGCCCGGCACTCGAGCATGAACGCGGTCAATAGCGGCGCCGGCCTCGCGCAACTGATCAATCTCAGCGGCGTCCTTGCGCATGAACAGTTCCTTCAGAAGGTCTCCGGCCAACACAGTCTTGGCTCCGGTGAGATCCTGGATAGGAATCAAGTGGTCAGCGGTCAAAGAGGCTCCCACTGCGAGGGTGCCCACGTGGCCCACCAAGTCGGCGACAATGCGGTGCGGATTCTCTCCGTCTTCCCACAACACCACATCGGCGTTGAGATCACCGATTGCACACAGCGGCAGATCCCCGCGCTCCACGGCGGGCAGTACCAGTGTGGTGGTGCCGGATGCAGTGACCACCAGCGCCGTCAGGCGTTCATGCGAAGTGACCGCAGAACCAATGAGATACTGCAGGTCAGCGCCGGTTCCAAAGACTGCAGCGTCTGCATTGCGGCTGCGGAGAAGCTCCGCAGTGCGATCCAGACGCTGCTGATAGATGTCAAAGCTAAAGATACCGTTGCTCATAGTTGCCAACTGTACCCGTCGGCCTGTGCCCGTCGCCGGTTGAGTGGCCTCGGGGCGGCGAGGCTTCGGCTGACCAACGTAACCGGCAACTAATTGTTCAGCGCCACTACGCCCCTGCGAATCGCCTGAATAGCTTCGGCGGAATTGTCGCGAATCTCCGTGGAGTAGCCGGTCTTCTTAATCTGCTGCAACAGATCAATGACCTGACGGCACCAGCGGACAAAGTCGCCCGGGGTCAGCTCCGCGCCGCTTTCGGCCGCTGCCTGCAGGCAGTACCCCAACGGTGCGCCCGCAGTCCACTGATGAATCGCCGTAGCAAAAGCCATATCCGGCAAGTCCGTCAGCGGCAGCCGGTAGCGGCGCTCATCCTCCGACAGTTCCTCCCAAATGCGATAAGTATTCCCCAGCGCCTTGGCCAGCGGCTCGGTAGGCACCTCGTCACTGCCTTGACTGGCCTTGCGGTTTTCAAAGACCAAACTCGACACCGCACCGGCCAGTTCCGCGGGGTCCAGATCATCCCAAATACCGCGGCGCAGACACGTGGCCACCAGCAAATCCGAGCCGTTGTGAATCTGCGCCAGCCGCAGGCCTTCCTCGGTAATTGTCGGCTCCGCGCTCTCCGGCCATTCCACGTAGTCCATTTGTGTTAGCAACTGCAGCATGCGGTCGAATGTGCGCGCCAATGTATCCGAGGCGGAATCGACGCGCTTTTGCAGCTTGGCCACATGCGCCTCGGCCTGCCGTAGCGTATCGGCGTGACGAGCCATCGTCTCCACCGCAGGATCGCCATGTAGCGGATGCTCGCGCAGCTCCTGTCGCAGCTTCCTCACCGCCGGCGAGTTGCCACCAGTGCGACGCTTCAGCCGCTTTGGTCCCTTTAGCCCCTTGCGGCCAATCTCTGCGCGCACAATTCCGAGCGCACGTCGCGGATGCCGGTCCGCATCCCGAGGCAGCCTAATCGCGCCGACCGTCTGCGGCGCCGCTGGGAAGATATGCGGCTCCACACGCCCCACGAACCCGCCGACACTGATGACACCGGGACGTGGATTCGACTTCGAATGGTCCTCTCGGTACACCACCGCCAGCTGCACCTTCTTACCCTTCGGCAGCGGAATAACCTCGCCTCGACGGAGTCTGCGCAGCGCGGTCACTGTTTCCGTGTGGCGGTCTTCAATATTGCGGCGCTTGGCGTTCTTCTCCTCCTGGGTCAGCTTCGCGCGCAGATCCAGATATTCAAGCATCTGGGTTAGGCGCTCGTCGTCACGCGAACTGCCTTCCTCGCTTGACGACGACGCTTCAGCCTCCGCCCCTTCAGCGTGCGCATCGGCTCCCCTGCCGAGCAGTTCCGCACGCAGGGCCGCGGCTTCTTGCTTTGCCTTGGACAGTTCGGCGGCGACTCCGACGATGTCGCCATCCGCCTGGAACTGTGCGAATGAGCGCTCCATGACGCGCTTCGAGCCGTCGTAACCGAGCGTCTGCAGGAGGTTGACGCTCATGTTGTAGCTCGGCGCGAAGGTGGAAATCAGCGGGTATGTGCGCGTAGATGCCAGCCCTGCGACAGCCTTCGGATCCATTGCCGGGGCCCACTGCACCACTGCATTGCCGACAGTGTCGATACCGCGGCGGCCAGCGCGACCGGTCATCTGCGTGTACTGACCCGGCGTGAGATCCACATGTGCTTCGCCGTTGAACTTGACCAGCTTCTCCAGCACGACCGTGCGGGCAGGCATGTTGATGCCCAGCGCAAGCGTCTCGGTGGCGAAGACAACCTTGACCAGGCCTTCGTTAAAGAGCTCTTCCACAATGTGCCGGAACGCAGGCAGCATGCCCGCATGGTGCGCCGCAAAACCACGGATGAGAATGCGGCGCCAGCGCAGGAAACCGAGAACCTGCAGATCTTCCTTCGGAATGTGTGCAACACCGTCATCGATAATCTTGGCGATGCGCTCCTGCTCATCCCGGTCAGTGAGCTCTGCGCGCGTAGCACCGACCTGCGCCAGCGCGCCTTCGCAGCCCGCGCGGGAGAAGATGAAAACGATCGCGGGCAGCATGTTCATGGAGCCGAGCATGCGGATAACATCGCCGCGCTTCGGCGGACGGAACTTGCGCTGCCCCTTATCGCCCCAGCTATACGAGCGCCCACCGCCCTTGTGCTTTTTGTACTGGTAGCGCTCCCTGGCCCCAGCGTCGCCGTAGCCGAACTCGGCACGACGGCACGCCTCCAACAGGTCCTGATTGACCTTGACCGACTTCGCCTCGAAGAGTGGATAGAGCCGGTTTCCCACCAGCATGTGCTGATGCAGCGGAACCGGGCGCAGATCCGTGACAATAACGTCCGTGTGCCCGCGCACCGTGGAAAGCCAGCGACCGAACTCCTCGGAGTTGGACACCGTCGCCGACAAACCGATGACGGCCACGGATTGGTCGAGGTTCAAAATAACCTCTTCCCACACAGCGCCGCGCTCGCGGTCAGCGAGGTAGTGAATCTCATCCATCACCACATGCGTGAGCTTCTTCAGCGTCGGCGAGTTCGCGTAAATCATATTGCGCAGCACCTCGGTGGTCATCACCACGATGTCTGCGTCGCCGTTAATCGAAGTGTCGCCAGTGAGCAGGCCCACGCGGCCTTCGCCGTAGTCCTCGACTAGGTCGTGGTACTTCTGGTTGCTCAACGCCTTGATAGGTGTGGTGTAAAAGCACTTGCCGCCACGCTCAAGAGCTGCATAAATAGCGAATTCGCCAACAATAGTCTTGCCCGCGCCGGTGGGTGCACAGACGACAACGCCCCGCCCTGCCTCAATTGATTGGCAGGCGCGGAGCTGAAAGTCGTCAAGGTCGAAATCCTGTTGGCTGACGAAATCGCCGAGAAGAGTCATGCCTCTAGAGTGTCATAAACCGCGCTAGAGAACATCATCAAAGTCGCTCGTCGGACGATTTCGCAAGTCCTGCGTCGGCATCGGAGTCTCCGGAATCATGCCCTGTGGCCGTGGTGGACGCGAATTGCGAGTAGGACGCATCTGGGATGCCCGCGTCGGCGTCGGCGCGTTCACTGGCGTGGGGCCAGAGACCGGAGAGGTCGTCGGGGCCGCTGATGCCGTCGGCATGCCGCCCGGCTGAATCGACGTCGGCGCACTTACTGAAGTCGGGGCGTCAATGCCGCCCACGTCACCGATACCGCCGGCGGAGCCAATCGGGCCGGACGCTGTAATGGGTCCGGAGCCTTGCTCGTCATCGACGTCCAACCAATCAGGTCGCTCATTTGCTTTACGACGGTCATGGAGACGACAAATCTGGATTGCGATTTCCACCAGCAACGTCAGTGCCGTTGCCATTGCGACCATGGATATTGGTTCCTGCCCCGGAGTCATGAAGGCCGCAAAGATGAACAGCGACATAATGATGATGCTGCGCTTGTCCTTGATGCTCTCGTAGGTAACGACACCGGCCATGTTCAACATGACCAGGAAAAGCGGAACCTCAAAGCTCACGCCAAAGCAGACGATGAGCGCCAAGAGGAAACCGAAGTATTGCGAACCGGTGAGTGCAGAAATTTGCGTCTCTTCACCAATCTGGAGCAAGAACTCCAGACCGATGGCGACAACGTAGTAGGCCAGGACGGAACCCATGACAAACAGCAGCGCGGCGGCAGTCACAACTCTGCGCGTGGTGCGGCGTTCCTTCCGAACCAAGCCGGGAGTGATGTAGGCCCAAATCTGGTAGAGCCACCATGGCGACGACATCACCAGACCGGCCAGCGCACCGACCTTCAGACGCAGCATGAACATTTCAAACGGACTGGTCGCCAGCAGACGACACTCCGCGCCCTCACCGCCGCCGAGACGCATCTCGGGTGGAAGCTGACAGTACGGATCCTTGAGCAACTCACCCAGGGACTTAAAGTGCACAGGGCCAACATTGACCGAGGTAAACGGTATGCGGAACTGACCAATGGTAAAGGCGGTCTGATACCAGATAAAGCCCACAACAGTGCCAACGGCAATACCAGCGAGGGCGAGAACGAGGCGACGCCGGAGCTCTTGAATGTGCTCGACAATAGTCATCACGCCCTCGGGATTGCGCCTACGCTGGCGCTTCCGAGGACGTGATGTGGATGTAGCTGAAGTCACGCTTCAACCGGCCTTCTACTACTGCTGCGGCTGGCCAGGGTTGTTCTGGCCAGGCTGCGGCTGGTACGGCTGCTGCGGCTGAGCCTGCGGTGCCGGCTGCTGGTACTGCTGCTGCGGCTGGTACGGCTGCTGTGGCTGGGCTTGCGGAGCCTGCTGAATTGCAGCCTGCTCCTGGTGCTCGTCATCGTTGCGCATTTCCTTGACTTCGGACTTGAAGATACGCATGGAGCGGCCGAGCGAACGTGCGGCATCCGGCAACTTCTTTGCACCAAAGAGCAAGACAAGAACGACCAGGATAATGATGATTTCCCAGGGACCTAGGTTCGGCATCCGCTTAGAGACCTTTCGAATGAATACAAATACAAGTGGCAAGTTGCCACATCGTGCGCGATTAAAGCTTTGATTTAAGCCTTGTCGTTTCGACCATACTCTGCCAAAGCTTCGCGGGCTCGCGCAACAACGGCGTTTTTCAATTTTAAGGGCTCAGCGACCGTTACGCTCGGTGAACGGCGGAGCACAAAGGAGACTGTTGCGGCCAAGTCGGACATCGGCACGTCAGCGACATATTCCGACTGCCCTAAGCCTTGGTCAGAGACCAGTTCGGTATCCTCTTCTTCTCCCTCATCTTCGGTAAAGAAGACCGGTTCATAGTCTGCGATCCAGGTGGCGTCGGCGTCGATAAGCACACTTGCCCATTCGGACGTTCCCGTTTCCGCACCAAAGGCGTGGGGATCACGGATATCGACAGGCTCTGGGCGGTGGAAACCGGCGGGAGTGTCGAGGACCTCGGCGGCCTCCAGGCGGTCGACGCGGAAGCTCTTCTGGCGACGGTCTTCCTGCGCACGGTCCACAGCGCGGAGGTACGTCGTGGATTCAACTGTATAAACGTTGACACAGTCAAGCTCACGGACTGTAATCTGCCCTGAGGCATTCCGGTAGCGCACCTTCAACACCTTGCGCTGATGCAGCGCGGAATAAATCTGCTCAGAAAAGGAAAAGGCCTTGCCATTTTCCGCAGCGGTCGAGTCAATGATGGGGACGTTTATTCCCAGAGCACTGCGTAGTTTTGTCGCGGCCGTCTGCGCGGCCTCGGAGGAAGTGGTGGCTGCGGAGTCCTCGATGGTTTCCAGGATGAGCAGCAAGGTCGCGGTTTCTTCGGCTGTGAGCGCACGTGGCTGGCTGAGCACCGTTGCCTGAGGCCGAATGCGGACATCAAAGCTGTTGCGGTAATCAACTTCAAAAGCCCGCACTCCGAGGAGTCCCGGCTGGTCGATGTCGGCAATCTGCTCCACGATTGCCCGAATTCGGGCAAAAGGTATGGCCAGCTCGGTAGCGGCCTCTGTCATTGAACGGTGCTGCGAAAAGTACGGTACGACCGCCAACAACTCGTCGACACTGACATTCGCGTCAAGTTCCCGGGCTGCATGCACTGTCATTAGTTGCCCTCCAAAGCGTTCTTCGCACCATTCGATCCGCCATGGCGAGCGAGTACCTGCTCCAACCGAGCAATAATCTCCGACCGTGCCTCTTCAGGTGATTCCACAATCAAATCCGGTGCGTAACTCAAACCTGTGGACACAATCTCACTCACAGGTGCCGCTGGCAGCTCGTAGCGCCCATCCCCCAACGCGGTCGCTTTCATCACCACATCAGCGCAGGTATTCGGAGCGATACGAACAACCGCCTGATAGGTCTTGCCACCGCGGTGCAACATGTTTTCCGCAATCTGTTGCAAGTCACCATCGGGCATTGGCTGGGTCGCCGACGTCCCTGTATCCGACACATCGCGGATACGGCTGAGCCGGAACATACGCGCGGCCTCACGCTGCGGATCAAAGCCCAACACATAAAAGCGCCCGCGCAGGTTAATCAGACCCCACGGCTCCAGCATGCGCAGTTCATCATCCACGCCGTACTGGCGGGAGTACCACATCTCCACTGTCCGGCGCGGCGAGGTCATCGCGGTCAGCAGTGTGCTGAAATCCACTCGACTCATATCCACCGCATCGGCCACCACCACCGACTCATCCGGCTTCGCAATGGCGCTGCGCTGCGCAAACGATGCGAGCTTCCGCCACGCCGCCACAGCCGTCGAGCTCAGCTCCTCCGAACCAAACGCCGCATTCGCCGCCTGGAAAACCACCGAAGCCTCCGCTTCAGTGAACTCGGGGTCGTGCTGGGGCCACCGTAGTCTGTTCAGGCGCAGACGTTTGACCTTATCGCCCGCGCTTGACGACGAAACCTCCACCGGGACCCCGGCTGCCAGGAGTGCCGCGGTGTCCGCACGTAAATAACGAGCCCGGGAATCCTCGGAAACACGGGAGTAACCCTCGACATGTTTGGAGATCCACGACTCGCTGACCCACCCGGTGTCGTCGGCAAGCGCCAACAGCAGCTGAACCTGACGTTGGTTCTCACTGATCGCAGCGGATCCGGGGTTTTCCGATACCGGTGAGACAGACACGACTGTGGGGCTCCTTTTCCTGGGGCAGTTTCCGGGGACGGAACTAGTTATTCGAATCCGTATCCGAGGTCTTCTTCGCGGCCGTCAGAATCTCGATCATCTCATTGACCTCATCGTTTTCCGTGGCAAAGGGGTCGCCGAGCATGGTGGAGATGGGATCGTCACCGGAAATCTTCAGGTGTGTCCAGTCCACTACGGTCTTCAAACTGGAGTCTTCAGCTGCAACGAGGAAATCACCGCGCAGCTTCGCACGAGTAGTTGGCGGTGCGATGCGGACTGCCTCAGCGACCTGCTCATCGGTGATCCACCGCGAGGCAATGCCACGGGCTTCCAGCGCACGGAAGATGCCTCGGCCGGGACGGATGTCGTGGTAGGCCAAGTCGATTTGATGAAGCTTGGGGTCCTCCAGCGTTAGACCGCGATCCAGGTAGCGTTTCATGAGCGAGTACTTAATGGCCCAGTCAATGTCGTGCTCAATGAGAGACCAGTCACCGGTTTCCACGGCATCCAGCGCGCGACCCCACAGCTCGACGATGCGGCCCATTTCCTCGTTGGACGTGCCGGCCCCGGCAATGCCCTTGTCTTCATTGACCATGTTTTCTTCGCGGACCTTCAGCCACTCCGTCGCAGCGTCCAGGAACTCGCGTTGAATCTGCAGTGCGGTGGCAGTTTCGCCACTGCGCAGTGGAATCTCGGCCTTGCCGGTCATATCGCGGCTCACCGCACGGATGGACTTGATTTCGTTGGCGACTTCGAAGTCCGGCAACTTCACGCCGGCTTCAATCATCTCCAGTACCAGCTGAGTGGAGCCAATTTTGAGCGCAGTCGTCGTCTCACTCATGTTGGAGTCGCCCACGATGACGTGCAAGCGGCGGAATCGGTTGGAGTCCGCGTGTGGCTCATCGCGAGTGTTAATAATCGGCCGGGAGCGCGTCGTTGCACTGGAGACGCCCTCCCACACATGATCCGCGCGCTGCGAGAAGCAGTACTGAATCGGATCGTTGTGATACGGCGAGGTTGGGTACGGCAGGAAAATCTTCCCCGCGCCACAGATGAGCTGTCGCGTAACCAAGAAAGGTAGCAGCAGCTTGGACAGGGACTTCAGTCCCAGTTCACGTCCAACCAGGTAGTTTTCGTGACAACCGTAGGAGTTACCGACGGTATCAACGTTGTTCTTCAGCAGGTAGACCTTGCCACCGATGCCCTCGTCGGCAAGCTCTGCTTCAGCCTTTTCAGCGAGTTCATTCAAGATGACCTCGCCCGAGCGGTCGTACGCTACCAGCTGCGAGACCGAATCGCACTCAGCGGTAGCGTACTCCGGGTGGCTTCCGACATCGAGGTACATACGACCAGCATTGGGGGTGAAAATGTTGGTTGCCCCGTACTTAGCGATCACCGGGCGGAACATGTAGCGGGCAATCTCATCCGGTCCCAGACGGCGCGAGCCATCCAGCGTCAGAGTGATGCCGAACTCGGTCTCAATACCGGTGATGCGTCGGGTCAACGCCTGTGCCGGTACCGGTGTCGGCGTTGCTTCCGGCTCCTGCTGCCCTACCTGCTGGTCAGTCACTTTTTACTGGCCACCCTTCTGGACATACGAACGCACGAACTCCTCGGCGTTGTTCTCCAGCAGACCATCAATTTCATCCAGCAGGTCGTCAGCAGCTGCAACGTGCTCCTGAGCCTGACCGCCGCCAGCGACCTCGCCGAACTCTTCCTCGTCGCCTCCGCCGGAACCGCCGCCGAAAACCTGAGTGTTACCAGCCATGATATTGCTCCTTAAAAATGAACTTTTGAGTATTACTGCTCTATTACTGCACTATGTGTGCCTATTGTTCGCGGATAGCCCCGAGAGTACGCAGATGCTCAACCACCTTGGCCACTGTCTCCGCAGACTCCAACACGTCACCGCATTCTGCGGCAGTGAAACGGTCAACTTCATCCAGCGTAATGTAGGCCAGCGTAATTCCAGGCGACTCCACGTCACGAGTGCTCCGATACACCCCCGCGGTGTCCACCACCAAGCTGGTCCAACTGCCCGCGACGACATCCTTGCCAAAGCGGCGCAGAATGCCACCGCGTACATACGCACGCGTAGACTCCGGTGCGTATTCAACCGCTCGGTCGACTTCTTCCTCGGTCACGAGTGTGCGCATCGAACCGCGGCGCACCAGCGCATGGTACAGCCCACGAGCAGGGTCAATATCCGAGTACTGAATATCAATCAACGCCAACTTCGGGTGGTCCCAGCCCGCGCCCAGGCGGGTACGCAGGCCCTCCATGAGGTTGTATTTCGCCACCCAATCCAGCAGATGGGCTGCCTTGCGGGGGTCGTCGGAAAGCACGTCGAGCACTTCACGCCAGAGCTTGACGACGTCGCCCTGCTGGTCGTAGCTCTCCACGCGACGCAGGTACTCGTACTGCATTTCCACTGCGGACATCCACGTGACATGGTCTGCCAGCTGCAGCTTCTCGGTGCAAGTCAAGTCTCGGGAGACCTTATGGACGGCCTCGACGGGGTTGCGGAGCTGCAGGTCGTCGAAACGCACGCCGTCCTCGATGGCGTCGATGACCAAACCTGTGGTGCCCAGCTTGAGGAAGGTGGCGACCTCGCTCATGTTGGCATCACCGATGATGACGTGCAGGCGGCGGAAGCGATCGGAGTCTGCGTGTGGTTCATCGCGGGTGTTGATGATGCCGCGGTTCAAAGTGGTCTCCAGCGAGACCTCAGTCTCGATGTAGTCCGCGCGCTGCGAAATCTGGAAACCCGACTCCTGCCCCGTCTGCCCCAGACCCACGCGACCAGCGCCCGTGAACACCTGGCGGGTGACGAAAAACGGCGTCAGACCGGCGACGATGTCATCGAACTCGGTTTCTCGGGAGAAAAGGTAGTTCTCGTGGGCACCATACGAGGCGCCCTTGCCATCGACATTGTTGCGGTAGAGCTTCAGCATCGGACCTGGATTGCCCTCAGCATCGGTGGCTTCGGCGGCAAGCTGAGCTGCGCGCAGCATAATCTTGTCACCTGCGCGGTCAGCGATAACCGCCTCGCGGGCGGTTGCCGTCTCCGGTGAGGAGTACTCCGGGTGCGCGTGATCGACGTAGAAACGGGCACCATTTTGCACCAGCAGGTTTGCAGCGCCGACGGCATTCGGGTCAACAATCGGTGGCTGGTGGTAACGGCGCAGGTCGAAACCACGGCTGTCGCGCAGTGGCGACTCTGGTGCGTAATCCCAGCGGATGCGCCCCGACAGGCCCTCCTCCTGCTCATGCGCGAAAGCGAGCACGGCCTGCGTGGAGGTGAGAATTGGGCTGACATCCGGGTTGTCCGGGCTGGAAATGCCGTACTCAATCTCCGTGCCGAAGAAGCGGTTCGACTGTGCAGAACTGGCGGCGGATTTAGCCATGGCGAATCACCTCGACCGAGGCAACGCGCGCCGCTGGACGACCGGAGATGCGAGCCCACTCATCCGGGTTCGAGGTGTTTGGCAGGTCCTCGTTCTGCGCGAACTCCTCCGCCACTGCAGACAGCAGGTGATCCAAGCTAATACCAGCCTCGCCGCCAGCGATAACCGACTTGATGGCGGACTTCTTCGCACGGTCGACGATGTTGGAAATCATCGCGCCGGAGTTGAAATCGCGGTAGTACATAACTTCGCTGGTGCCATCGGCATAGCGAATCCGCACGTACTCGTTTTCTTCCGTCTTGGCGTACATCCGCTCAACAACCTGGTCAATGAGGTGTGCGACATTCTGCTCCACCCCACCGCGCGCTTCCACCTCGGCTGCTTTATACGGCAGCTCTGGAGTCAAGTACTTGCGGAAGATATCCTTCGCCGCAGCCTCATTCGGGCGCTCAATGCGGATTTTCACATCCAAGCGTCCTGGGCGCAGAATTGCCGGGTCAATCATCTCCTCGCGGTTGGTGGCACCAATCACGATGACGTTTTCCAGCCCCTCCACACCGTCAAGTTCACTGAGCAGCTGCGGGACCACTGTGTTTTCCATATCCGAGGAGATGCCCGAACCACGAGTGCGGAAAACCGAGTCCATCTCATCGAAGAAGACAATTACCGGCTTGCCATCCTCGGCAATGTCGCGAGCGCGGTCAAAAATCAGGCGAATCTGACGCTCGGTCTCACCCACGAACTTGTTCAGCAGCTCCGGGCCCTTGACATTCAAGAAGTACGATTGCGCCCGCTGCGCCTCCGCCTCGCTCTTGCCTCGGGATAGCGCAATCTTGCGTGCCAACGAATTAGCCACAGCCTTGGCAATCAGCGTCTTACCATTGCCGGGAGGGCCGTAGAGCAGCACACCCTTCGGCGGACGCAGGTTGTACTGTTCAAACAGTTCTGGCTGCAGGAACGGCATCTCCACGGCATCGTGAATCTGCTCAATCTGACTGTCCAAACCACCGATATCCGTGTAGGTGACATCCGGTACCTCTTCCAGCACCAGGTTTTCCACCTCGGACTTCGGAATGACCTCAAACGCATAGCCCGACTTGCGGTCAATCATCACCGAGTCCCCCGGCTTCGGCGACAAATCCCCCGCCAGAGACACCACGAATTCCTCACCGTGAGTATCCGAGGCCAAAATGCGCTCCCGATCCGGCAGCACCTCACGAACATTGGCGATGTCGCCGCTTTCCGGATAACCGCAGTCCTCCACGATTATCGAGCCCTCATTCAGACGCACCTGCGCACCCGGCCGAAGCGCCCGCTCATTAATCTCCGGCTGCACCCGCAGGCGCATCCGTCGATTTCCGGTAAAAACCTCTGCGGTGCCTTTCTCCGGCCCCGGCTTAAGGAAAATACCGTACGTGCTAGGCGGCTCCAGCATGTCCTCCATGTCTTGGCGCAGTAGCTCTAGCTTGTTACGGGAGTCCCGCAACAGCTCAACCAGGCGATTATTACGAATGCCGAGGTTGTAGTTCTTCTGCTCAAGATCACGGATTTTGTCAGACGGCGTTGTCATGTATCCCAGATTACCCATAGGGCCAGATGCCGTTGTTGCTTGGTCGATTTAGACCGTGTGTCGCATCACGCTTTACGACGGCTACACCTCCCAGCGCGAAGCGGCGGGTCTAGAGCTTCTTTTGATTTCGTCGCTGCGGGCGCGGAGGCACCGTGCCGTCGGCAAGCCTGCGTGCCCACACCAGGAATGCGGTATGCGCCTGCATACGGTGCGCCGGGCGGACGGAGAGATCCTGAACATTCCAGTCGCGGACCAGGGATTCCCAGGCGCGTGGTTCGGTGAAGCACTTCTGCGCGCGGATGCCCTCCATGACTTTCATTAGCTGCGGAACAGTGGCGACATAGACCATGAGCACGCCGCCAGGCTGAAGCACCTTCGAGACGGTATCCAGGCATTCCCACGGAGCGAGCATGTCCAGAATGACTCGGTCGACCGGGCCGCCGAGCGACTCGATGGAGGCCTCGTTGAGATCGCCCAGGCGCAAGTCCCAGTTGTCGGGCTTGTGACCCATGAAGTCGACAACGTTGCGTTCCGCGTGCTCGATGTGGTCCTCGCGGACCTCGTAGGAAATAAGCTGCCCGTCAGCGCCGATGGCGCGGAGCAGGTTGAGGCTGAGCGCGCCGGAGCCAGCGCCGGCCTCCAACACGCGCGCACCTGGGAAGATGTCGCCCTCGACGATGATCTGTGCAGCATCCTTCGGGTAAATCACCGCAGCACCGCGCGGCATGGACAGGACGTAATCGACCAGCAAGTGACGCATGGCCAGGTAGACGGTGCCTTCGCTGGAGGTGACGGTGGTGCCTTCCTTGGCGCCGATGAGGTCGTCGTGGAGGATGGTGCCGCGGTGAGTGAAGAACTTGCCACCCTCCTCGAGGATGACGGTGAAGTGGCGATTCTTCGAGTCAGTCAGCTGGACTCGGTCGCCGACTTGGAATGGTCCGCTCAATGCCATAGGTGTGTGGGCTCCTTTTGGGGTTTGGTTGGGTCGGGTCATGTCGGGTGCAGCCAAATCCGGGCGGTACTCTAACCTGGCTAGTATGCCCGACAATGCCCAAAGTTCTAAGTCAGCAGTTCAACCTTCCCGCCGCTCTAAGTTGGCGCTGTCGCCGTCGAGAGCTAATGACTACCGCCAGTGCCCGCTGAAGTACCGGTTCCGTGCGATTGACAAGATTCCGGAGCCGTCGACTGTCGCGCAGGTCAAGGGCACGTTGGTGCATGCTGTGCTCGAACAGATGCATGCCTGGCCCCGTGAAGAACGCACTTACCCCGCAGTGGTGAAACGGCTGAAGCCGACCTGGGAGGACATGCGTGCAAAGGACGAGGAACTGATTGAGCTAGTTCCGGAGGATGATTACTACGACTTCCTGGTCGAATGCCGCGGCCTGCTCAAGGGGTATTTCATGATGGAAAACCCCATGGGCTTCGATGCGGCCGAGATGGAAAAGTTCGTTCAGCTGGTTATCGATCCGGATGCGGATCAGACTGTGCCATTGTCAGTGCCACTTCGTGGTTTTATCGACCGCGTCGATATTGCCCCGACCGGTGAGGTCCGGATTGTCGACTACAAGACGGGCAAGAAGCCCTCTCCTCGCTTCCAGGATGAGGCGCTCTTCCAGATGCGGTTTTACGCGCTGGTGTGGTGGCGGCTCACCGGTCGTATCCCGGAACAGCTGCGGTTGATGTACCTGAAGGTTGCCGATGACCTGGTGCTGAGTCCCAACGCGACAGAATTAGAGGCCTTCCAAGCGGAGATTGCCGACTTGTGGTCGGCGATCGTGCGCGACGGTGAAAACGGTGACTTTGTACCGAAGAAGTCCAAGCTCTGCGGGTGGTGTTCTTTCCAGGAGATGTGCCCTGCCTATGGCGGGGTCACACCGGAGTACCCCGGTTGGCCGGGTGCTGTCGGCGATGGCGGCACTGAGTAAAAGCTGCGGATGGGGTGGCTCTCGCGGCGAACTTAGCTTTCGCGGGGTGCCACCGTCGGCGGTAACGGTGTCAGTACAAGTTACTGACTAGGTTTATGACAGGTGAATGGACTTAACCGCTTCGATTTTGTCATAAACCTAGTCAGTTTCTCTATGCGGTGTTTTAGGTAGCCCACCACTACAGCAGTGCGCTGCCGAAGGCGAATCCAAACGCGACGGACAGGGCAATACATAAGATGCCTGGGATGATGAACGAGTGGTTAAACACGTATTTGCCAATTCGGGTTGTGCCAGTGTCGTCCATCTCCACCGCGGCAAGGAGCGTCGGGTAAGTAGGCAGTACGAATAGCGCGGAAGTCGCTGCGAAGGAAGCAATCGCAGTGATGGGAGAAACTCCCACCGCGAGTGCAGCGGGCATGATGGCCTTTGCCGTGGCCGCCTGCGAGTACAGCAATGCGGCCGCAAAGAAGAGCACGATTGCCAGCATCCACGGCATTGTGGTCAGTAGGCTGCCGGACGCGGCCTTAATGTCGTCGATGTAGTGGTTGATAATTGTGGTTCCCAGCCACGCCACACCGAGAACGCAGACGCTGGCGGACATGCCCGATTTGAACACCGGGGTGTTCAAAATGGTTGCCGCGTCCAACTTGCAGGCCAGCACGATAACAGTGGCGGCGGTCAACATGATTGACATGATCGCCTCGTTTCGTGGGAGCGTGGGGTCAGCGATGAGGCCGACCTGTTCAGTGCTGATGGTCGCGTAGACCATCACCGCGAGAATCGAGAGTAGGAAAATCGCCACGGACCACTTGGCCGACTTGGTTGGCACGTATTCGCTCATCTGGCCACGTGGCTTGGAGACTAACCCCTTTTCCAAGCGGCTTTGATACTCCGGATCGTCGTCAAGCTCTTTGCCTAGGTGATTCGTGACAAAGGCGGTCGGAAGGATGGCGAGGAACGTCGAAGGAATGACAATCGCCAGGAGTGTGAGATAACCAACGCCGCGGGGTTCCATGAGCGAAGCCATCAGCACCACAGCCGCTGAAATGGGTGATGCCGTAATCGCCAACTGAGATGCGATGACCGCCACGGACAGCGGGCGGGACGGGCGAACGCCTCCCTCCTTGGATACTTCGGCGATAACTGGGAGGGTGGAAAATGCGGTGTGGCCGGTGCCGGCGAGCAGTGTCATCAGGTAGGTGACAACCGGGGCCCAGTAGGTGATGTGTCGCGGATTCTTGCGCAGCAACCGTTCGGCAATGTGGACGAGATAGTCCATGCCTCCGGCCTTCTGCATAGCGGCAATTGCCGCGATTACCGACATAATGATGCCGATGACATCGAACGGAATGTCGTCTTTGGTGACCGGAACCCCGGTGATGCCCAGCGCCAAAACGCCCAGCCCACCGGCGAACCCGATAGCAATTGAACCAAGACGCGCGCCAAGGAGGATCGCTGCTAGAACGATAGAGATTTGGACGGCAACTAACATGTGTATCTCCGAAAAGTCACTCGTTAGACTTGTTGCCGCTTAGGACAAATCGTCGAGGCGAGACTCCCCTGCCACGTAGCGCTTCCCCCGGTATTCCGGGTGCATGAGGTTCTCGGTGCTCAGGACCTGGTTGAGCTCCTTCTCGTCCATCAGCCCGCGTTCGAGGACAATGTCCCGGACGGAGCGGCCAGTGCGAGCGGCTTCCTTGCCAATCATATCGCCCTCGTGGTGGCCAATGACCGGATTCAGGTAGGTCACGATACCGATGGAGTTTTCCACATAGCCGCGGCAAACTTCCGGGTTAGCGGTGATGCCGGTAATGCACTTGTCGCGCAGAGTGTCGGTAGCACTGCGCAGCAGTTCAATCGACTCGAAGAGGCATGCGCCGATGACAGGCTCCATCACGTTTAGCTGCAACTGGCCAGCCTCGGCTGCCCAGGTCAGGGTCACGTCGTTGCCGAAGACCTTGAAGCAGGCCTGGTTCGCGACCTCTGGGATTACCGGGTTAACCTTTGCCGGCATAATCGAAGACCCAGCGGCGCGCTCCGGAAGGTTGATTTCATTCAGTCCGGCTCGTGGACCCGATGCCAGCAGGCGCAGGTCGTTGCACATCTTGGAAATCTTCATGGCCGCGCGCTTCAGGGATGCATGCACGCTGACGTAGGCGCCGGTATCGCTGGTGGCTTCGATTAGGTCCTTCGCAGAGGTCACCTTAAAGCCACTGACCTCACGCAGCGCCTGGGTCACGGCCTCGCGGTAGCCTGCCGGCGCATTTACACCGGTACCGATAGCGGTTGCTCCCAGGTTGATTTGCAGCAGGCGTGCCGACGCAGTTGCGATGGACTCCTGCTCTTCCTCAAGGTTGTGGGCAAATGCGTGGAAAGCCTGTCCCAGGGTCATGGGAACGGCATCCTGCAGCTGCGTGCGCCCCATTGTGATGATGTCGTTGAATTCATCACCCTTGGCGTGTAGAGCCTCAACCAGGGAGTCGAAGTGCTTCTGCAGGCTCAGCAGCGACATGTGGATGGCAAGACGGAAACCTGTTGGGTAGGCATCGTTGGTTGACTGGCACTGGTTGACATCATCGTTGGGGTGAATGACGTCGTATCGGCCCTTTTCCAGGCCGAGCAGTTCTAGAGCGAGGTTAGCGATGACCTCGTTGGTGTTCATGTTGAGACTGGTGCCAGCTCCACCCTGGAAGACATCGATTGGAAACTGATCCATGCAGCGTCCCTTTTCCAGGATTTCATCACATGCGGCGACGATGATGTCTGCAACATCGCTGGGCAGCGTGTGGACGCGCTGGTTGGCAATGGCCGTGGCCTTCTTCACCATCACCATGCCACGAATGAATTCGGGCACGTCGTTGATGGTCTTGGCTGAGATTTGGTAGTTGTCGATTGCGCGCAGGGTGTGGATGCCGTAGTAAGCCTCTGCCGGGACCTCCATAGAGCCAAGCAGGTCGACCTCGGTACGTGTTGCGGACATGTGGAAGCAATCCCTTCTAGCCTTTTAGCAGACCTAGTAGACGCAGCCTTGTGGGCCACATTTAGTGGCGATGATTGGTTACACCGCCAAAACTACAGTGCTGGCGTATGTGCCGCATGTACAGGCATAAAGTTACTGCTTCGGTCCGGCTAACGCCGTGCGCACTCTTAGTGTCAATATTACTACCTACGCTAGCGTAGGTAAAGGGTGGATTCAGCTAGGAAGCTCCCACTGGATAGCGTGTAAGGTTCGCGTGACTTAAATACGCGCGATACGGATATTCGAAGCCAAGATCGCCTCGGCACCAATCTTTGCCAGTGCGTCCATGAGCGGGTTGGCCTCTGCCTTCGGAACTAGCGCGCGAACTGCTACCCAATCCTCGTTAGCCAGCGGCGACACGGTCGGGCCGGACAGCCCCGGGGTGAGCTTGGATGCCTCTTCCAGCGCGGACGCACGGATGTTGTAGTCAATCATCAAGTACGTCTTGGCATGCAGAATGCCGGTCATGCGACGCAGGAACACCTGCTGCTCCTCGGTGACCTCTACACCCTTGCGTCCGACAACAACTGCCTCAGAGCTGACCAAAACATCGCCGAATGGCTTCAATCCCTGCTTGCGCAGGGTGCGACCGGTGGAGACAACATCGGCGATAACGTCGGCAACTCCCAAGCGGATGGAAATCTCCACTGCACCATCAAGGCGAATGACGGTGGCGTTAATGCCACGAGCCTTCAGATCCTCGCGCACCAGATTCGGGTACGAGGTGGCAATGCGCTTGCCCTCCAGAGCTTCTACGGTCCACTCCTCATCGGCCGGAGCGGCGTAGCGGAAGGTCGAGGCGCCGAAGCCCAGATTCAGAACCTCATCGACCGGAGCCAGCGAGTCAGCGGCCAGGTCGCGGCCGGTGATGCCCAAATCCAGATGGCCGTTGCCAACGTAGATAGGAATATCCTTCGGGCGGAGGAAGAAAAACTCAATGTCGTTGGCTTCGTCGTGGATGGTCAGGCTCTTGGAGTCGCCTCGACCCGGGTAGCCAGCTTCCTTCAGGATTTCGACTGCCGCCTCGGACAGCGATCCCTTGTTGGGCACGGCAATACGCAGCATGGTGTTGATTTCTCCTACAGGTACTTGTAAACATCCTCGGGGCTCAGCCCGCGACCGACCATGACCACCTGCAGCCAGTACAACAGCTGCGAAATCTCCTCTGCGAGGGCTTCGTCAGATTCGTGCTCAGCTGCAAGCCAGACCTCACCGGCCTCTTCGACAATTTTCTTGCCCTGGAAATGCACACCAGCGTCCAGCGCCTTGACTGTGCCCGATCCCTCGGGGCGCGACTGTGCTTTTTCCTTCAGCTCTGCAAACAGGTCATCAAAGTTCTTCACCCGGTCTATTGTTCCATGTCGTCTACTCGCCCGCGAAAGCAGCCCGCAATAAGCCCAAATTCGAGGTATCCAAATTGCCCGAAATGAAGCGCGCCGGGGGTACTAACGTCTCCACATCAGCCTGCGAAACGCTCACATCCGGCATTGGATTCCACACCACCGTGCATCCCGCAGCGAGTGCAGAGCGCACCCCCGTTGAGGAATCTTCGATAGCCAGGCAGTCCTCTGGCGCAAATCCGGCTAGCTCTGCGCCACGCAAGTACGGATCCGGTGCCGGTTTGCCGTTGGCCACCTCATCGCTACACACTGTTGCGGCGAAGTGCTGCTCCCCCATGACATCAATGCAGGGTTGCGCCACGTGCCGACGGGTATTGGTCACCAACACCACCGGAATGTCAGCAGTCCGGGCCTGGTCCAAAATCTCCGGCACACCCGGGCGCCACTCCACCCCATGTTCTAGAACCAATTCAGTGAAGCGACCTTCGACGAATTGGGAGCCCGAGGCAAACAGCTCGTCGTCAAGCGTGCGTCCCGCATGATCAGCACAAATCGACAGCGTGTCCCAGAGCGTGTTGCCGACGCATTGCAAGCGCAACTCCGGAGTCAGGCGACGGCCTACGAATTCCGAGAGGTCGTACGTGGCAATCTCCCACAGAGGTTCCGTGTTGATGAGGCTGCCGTCCATGTCCCACAAAATTGCTTTCACACCATGCGACTATGCCAGGCAATCAAGCATTTAGCGATTATGTCAGCAAAACCGTCGGATGAAGGTTTAGAGTTTCAGGAAGGAAAGTATGTTGCGGTGCTGCATGAAACCACCGCATGAACGTGTCCCGCGTGAATGAAAGGCATCGACTCGCTATGACAACCACTGAAGATTCGCTCGCCCAGGCTATCGACCAACCCGAGGCATATTTCATTCCGCTAGGGACGGTCACCGAAGGCGAGCTCAGCTACGAGCGCTTCATGCCCACCAGCTTCACTTATGGGGCGTGGGGGCCGTTTCAGCACGGTGCGCCGCCGTCGGCGCTGCTGACGCGCATGTTGGAGCGCCGCCGTCTGGAAAGCGAGGGGATGCGTATTACTCGCATCGCCGTGGATCTGTTGTCGGCTGTACCGTACACGGAGCTCCGCGCGCGCTCATGGGTCTCGCGCTCGGGGCGGCAGATTGCCAAGGTCGAAGCCGAATTGCTTGCCGACGTCAAGGGTGCCTGGCGGCCAGTTGCCACGGCGTCCGCATGGATGATGGCCACTGCGGATACGCGGGATATTGAGCGTGCATTCGACAAGCAGGTGCCCGGGCCGGAGGAATGCAGCGCCGAGTACATTCCGCTTACCGACGATTGGAGTGGCGGCTACATCGAATCAATTGAAGCCCGCGCAGGGGCGACGGAAGAGCTGGCCGAGACACAGATTCACTGGGTTCGCGCGCAGTACCCAATCGTGCTCGGGGAGGAGCCGACTGCGGTGGAGCGAGTCATGCAGGTAGCTGATACCGCCAACGGTATCGGGGCCACGCTGAGCCCGCACCAGTGGGCGTTTATGAATACCGACTTAGTGGTTCACCTGCACCGACTCCCCCAGCTCGGCGCCTCGGAGAAGTCGGCGGAATCGGAGTCGCAGCCGGAAGACGGCGGCTGGGTTGGCATCGCCGCCCGCGGTTCCATTGGGCCGGACGGAATCGGCATGACCGCGGGCGAGCTCTACGATGTGCACGGCCCCATCGGCCGCAGCATGCAGACCTTGCTGGTGCGACCGCAGGGATAGCGCGAAGCTACACGTTAAAGTACTTCGCTTCCGGGTGGTAGAGCACGAACGCATCGGTGGACTGCT
Organism: Corynebacterium sp. c8Ua_99; assembly: GCF_039907185.1. Taxonomy (NCBI): domain Bacteria; kingdom Bacillati; phylum Actinomycetota; class Actinomycetes; order Mycobacteriales; family Corynebacteriaceae; genus Corynebacterium; species Corynebacterium sp. c8Ua_99. The sequence goes on along the minus strand of NZ_JASBOG010000008.1, from coordinate 10,847 downwards.
CTGGGTGCAGCTGGAGCTCCTCAGAGAGCTCCACGCCGATGCGCTCCGGCTGCAGCAGGTCAATCATGCCCTGACGGAAGGTCAGATCCGGACAGGAACCATAGCCGAAGGAGTAACGAGCGCCGCGGTACTTCAGGTCAAAGAAGTCCTGGGTATCGTCGGAGTCTTCCGCGCCAACACTTGTGCCGTCGGAGAACGCGAGCTCGGAGCGAATGCGCTGGTGCCAGTACTCGGCCAGTGCCTCGGTGAGCTGCACGCCGATACCGTGAACCTCCAGGTAGTCGCGGTATTCGTTCTTGGCGTAAATATCGTTGGCGAAGTCAGCGATGGGCTGTCCCATGGTCACCAGCTGGAACGGCATGACGTCGGTCTGTCCTGCGGCGATGGCATCTTCGCGCGAGCGAATGAAGTCAGCAATGCATAGGAAGCGACCACGCTGCTGGCGCGGGAAGGTCCAGGACACCACTGGCTCTGCCGCGGGGTCGGGCTGCTCCCCTTCCGCAGGTAGCGGCAGTACGTGTACGGTATCGCCCTCAGAAACTGCTGGGAAGTAGCCATAGACGACAGCCGCATGCTGGAGGATGTTCTCGGCGCGCAGGCGCTGCAGCCATGCGCGCAGGCGTGGACGACCATCGGATTCGACCAGTTCCTCGTAACTCGGCCCCTCGTCGCCGCGGGTGCCGCGCAGTCCCCACTGCCCCATGAACAGAGCGCGTTCGTCGAGGGTGGTCAGGTAGTCGTCGAGGGGCAGGCCCTTGACAATGCGGGTTCCCCAGAACGGCGGTGTCGCAACGGGGACATCAGCGGCGACATCGGAACGCTCCGGCACCTCGGGGGCTTCAGCAGCAGCCTTGGCGGCGCGCTGCGCGGCGATGCGCTTGGAGCGCTCACGGCGGGCGCGGCGAGCTTCCTTCTTCTCGCGGGCAGCAATGGCCTCTGGCGAATTCTCGTCTGGGCCGAGGCCCTTCTTAGCTGCCATCAGCTCGTCCATGATGCGCAGTCCTTCGAAGGCATCCCTGCCGTAGTAGACATCGCCGTGGTAGAGCTCGGACAGGTCGTCTTCCACGTAGCTACGCGTCAGCGCGGCGCCGCCGAGCAGTACTGGGAAGCGGGTGGCATCGCCGGCGGAGTTGATCTCCAGCAGGTTGTCCTTCATCACCACAGTGGACTTCACCAGCAGGCCGGACATGCCGATGGCGTCGACATCCAGTTCCTTGGCGGCGGACAGAATCGTAGCGATTGGCTGCTTAATGCCCAGGTTATGCACGGTGTAGCCGTTGTTGGAGAGAATAATCTCCACCAGGTTCTTGCCGATGTCGTGGACATCGCCCTTCACCGTGGCCAGCACAATCGAGCCCTTGGAGCCCGTGGCATCCTCGGCATCCATAAAGCCCTCGAGGTAGCCCACCGCGGCCTTCATCGTCTCGGCCGACTGCAGCACGAATGGCAGCTGCATCTGGCCAGAACCGAACAGGTCACCAACGGTCTGCATGCCACGCAGCAGGTCCTCGTTGACAATCGCCAGCGGTTCCTTTTCCTTCATGCCCTCATCGAGGTCAGCCTCGATACCCGTGCGCTCACCGTCGATGATGCGCTGCGCCAGGCGGTCGAACAGCGGCATGGCGGCGAGCTTTTCGGCCCGGGCGTCCTTCGCGTCAGCGGCGGAGACTCCTTCGAAGAGCTCCATGAATACCTGCAGTGGGTCATACTCCCCGTCGGGGTGCCCCGCTTCACGACGGCGGTCGTACACCATATCGAGAGCGACTTCGCGCTGCTTGTCGTCGATCTTGTTCATCGGCAAGATCTTGGAGCTGTGGGCAATGGCGGAGTCCAGACCGGCCTCGATGCACTCGTTGAGGAACACCGAGTTGAGTACCTGGCGAGCCGCCGGGTTCAGACCGAAGGAAATGTTGGACAGACCGAGCGTGGTGTGCACGTTCGGGTGGCGACGCTTAAGTTCGCGGATGGCTTCGATGGTTTCGATGCCGTCGCGGCGAGTTTCCTCCTGGCCAGTGGAAATCGGGAAAGTCAGACAGTCGACAATAATGTCCTGCTCGCGCAGTCCCCACGTGCCGGTGATGTCGGCGATGAGACGCTCGGCAATCTCAATCTTCTTGTCCTTTGTACGCGCCTGACCTTCTTCGTCGATAGTCAAAGCGACCACGGCAGCACCGTGCTCAACAACCTGGCGCATAATGCGCTGGTAGCGCGAGTCCGGGCCATCGCCGTCTTCAAAGTTCACAGAGTTGACCGCGCAGCGACCACCGAGGTGCTCCAGGCCAGTCTTCAAAACTTCCGGTTCCGTGGAGTCCAGCATGACCGGCAACGTCACCGAGGTGGCGATCTGCGATGCCAGGGTTGCCATGTCATCGCGACCGTCGCGCCCCACGTAGTCCACACACAGGTCGATCATGTGTGCGCCATCGGTGACCTGACCGCGGGCGGTGTTTAGGCACTTCTCCCAGTCGCCGGCCAGCATGGCCTCGCGGAAAGCCTTGGAACCGTTGGCGTTGGTGCGCTCACCAATCATGGTGATGCCGGTTGTCTGCGTCAGCGGGGTTGCCGAGTACAGAGAAGCGACCTCATCGATTGGCTTTGCATTCGGATCCGTCGATGGGCGTGCTGCCTGAACAGCAGGGCCCTGCTCGGCGTAGGCGCCTGCACCGGTAATAGCATCGCGCACAGCGGAAACATGCTCCGGTGTGGTACCACAGCAGCCACCGACCATCGCCAGGCCAAACTCTTCAACAAAGCCGCGCAGCGCTGTGGCTAGCTCTGGTGCGGTCAGCGGGTAGGTCGCACCGTTCTTACCCAGCACTGGCAGGCCCGCATTCGGCATCACCGATACAGGAATGGAGGCGAAGTTGGACAGGTAGCGCAGGTGCTCGCTCATCTCGTCCGGACCCGTTGCACAGTTCAGACCAATCATGTCGATCCCCAGCGGCTGCAGCGCTGCCAGGGCTGCACCAATCTCCGAGCCCATCAGCATGGTGCCTGTGGTCTCGACGGTCACGTGGACGACGATCGGAATCTTTTTGTCAGCCTGTCGCATGGCGGCCTTGACACCGTTGACGGCCGCCTTTACCTGCAGCAAGTCCTGACAGGTCTCAATCAAAAACGCATCCGCGCCACCGGAAATCATGCCGAGTCCGGCCTCCGTGTAAGCGTCGCGAAGCTGAGCGTACGGAGCGTGCCCCAAAGACGGCAGCTTCGTGCCCGGGCCCAGCGAACCGAGGACAAAGCGTCGCATACCCTCGCGCCCCGGCCCCATTTCGTCAGCGACCTTGCGGGCGATTGCGGTGCCCTTGTGCGCTAGCTCCTGAATACGGTCTTCAATGTCGTAATCCGCGAGGTTCGGGAAGTTGCAGCCGAAGGTATTGGTTTCCACCAGGTCGGCGCCGGCCTCGAAATAACGCCGGTGAATCGTCTCGATGATGTCGGGACGAGTGTCATTGAGAATCTCATTACAGCCCTCGTAGCCGAGGAAGTCCGCGTCAACGTCGAGGTCAAAAGACTGCAGCTGGGTACCCATGGCGCCATCGCCAATGAGTACACGGCTGTGCAGTGCGGTGAGGAACTCGGAAGAGTGGCGATCAGTCATGAATAGACACCTTAGTCTACTTTCATAACCGCGCCGTTAATCGGGCTGGTTATTCCATCTCAAAGTAGCTTTCCGCCTTCACCGCAGGCAGGTCCAAACCGACAGCCTTCGTTGCGGAATTGATAATCGCGAGAATCTCGTCGAGCTCCTCATCAAAAATCGAGCCACCGTGCTCATGCTCAATCGCAGCCACGCGCTGTAGGCAGTTCTCTACCGCCTGCGTTGCGGCTTCTTCTCGCTTATCGACGGCCAGTTCCGCCGCCTGATCAATACCAGCGGCGGCCTCACGGAGGGCTTCCCCGACCTGGTCGGCTACCGATTCGTCAAAAAGTGGCTCCCAGAACTCGCGTTCCTCGGGCTGCAGGTAGCTGCCGGTGGCAAACATGCGCAAATCGGCAACTAGCTTATCGATGTTCTCTTGCGTTACTTCGACAGCAGACAGATCTGAGTTGCTCATGCTCAAATTTTAACGCCAAGCAGCGCGTCCAGCGCGGCGGCAACGAATTCTCCGGCACCCGCTGCGCCGGTTACTGTGCCAGCATCTGCCTTGTTGCTGGTATCCGAGGACCACTCCGCAGCCCAGGCATCGATAGCGGCCAGAGCAGCCGGCGTATCCAGGTCATTGGCCAGGCTTGCGCGCACATCGGCAACCAGTGCCGCTGCTGCGCTCACAGCCTTCTCATCGGTGGCAGTCTTTGTAGCTGTGCAAGCCGCACGCCAGGCCTCGTGACGTGCCTTGGCCGCCTCCAGCACCTCGTCCGACCAATCGCGATCAGAGCGGTAATGGCTGGCGAACACGCCAATACGAATAGCACTCGGGTCGACGCCGGCGGCCACCAGCTTGGAGACAAACACCAGGTTACCCAGCGACTTGGACATCTTCACGCCATCGAGCGCAATCATGCCAGCGTGAACATAATGGCTGGCCATCCGTGCACAGCCAGTAGCGGCCTCGGCATGAGCCGCCGAGAACTCATGGTGTGGGAAAGCCAGGTCCGAGCCACCGCCCTGAATGTCGAAGCTCTTACCCAAGCGGTTGGTGGCAATCGCCGAGCACTCAATGTGCCAACCCGGCCGGCCCGCACCAAAAGGAGCCTCCCAGCTTGGCTCCCCGGGGCGAGCGGCACGCCACACCAGCGCGTCCAGTGGGGCCTCCTTGCCCGGGCGATCCGGGTCGCCACCGCGCTCCGCAAAGAACTCCGCCATCTGCTCTGCCGAGTAATTGGACTCGTAACCAAAGTTCTCAGTGGCACTCTTGCGGAAGTACACATCCGGGTACTCGTCATCGGTGAGCTGGTAGGCCGAGCCATTCTCCAGCAGCTTCTCGACCATTTCCACGACCTCGCCCACGGACTCAATGGCGCCGATATAGTCGCGCGGTGGAATCACCGACAGGTTTTCCATATCCGAGCGAAACAAATCAATCTGCGAGGTGCCCAGCTCGCGCCAGTCCACCCCATCGCGCTCCGCACGTTCGAACAACGGGTCATCGACATCGGTGATGTTCTGCACGTAATGCACCGAGTGTCCATTGTCCAGCAGCTGACGGTAAATCAGATCAAAGGTGAGGTAGGTTGCTGCGTGCCCCAGGTGCGTGGCGTCATAGGGTGTGATGCCACACACGTACATGGTCGCCTCCGGTCCCGCTTCCACCTGGGAGACCTTCTGATCCGCGGTGTCGTAGAGGCGTAGGGGTACCGATGTTGAGCTTTCGTCGTCAAGCGAATGCGCCTTACCTGTATTGCTGGCGCGGTTGAACACATCGAAGCGCGCATCGCCGAGACTGGGAACCTGTGGTTGGGGCCACGAATGCATTAAATACTCACTACCTCACTAAACAGCGTTGATCGTGCCGAAGCCGAGCAACACCATAACAATCAAACCGACCGGGATGCGGTACGCGGCGAACCAAGCGAAGGAGTGGTTCGACACAAACTTCAGCAGCCATGCGATAGACGCATAGCCGACGACGAAGGCAATCAGCGTACCGATGGCCAATTGCGCACCACTAGCGGCCTGTCCCGCCGCAGGGTCAAACGCGTCTGGAAGCGAAAAAATTCCAGCAGCGAAAACAGCGGGGATAGCCAGCAGGAAGGAAAAGCGCGTTGCAACCTCTCGGTCCAAGTGCAAGAACAGGCCGGCAGACACCGTACCGCCCGAGCGCGACACACCCGGAATGAGCGCCAGGCACTGCGCGAAACCCATGACGATGGCATCTCGCATGGTCAGCTCTTCATAGTTGCGCTCACGACGGCCGAACTTCTCTGCGGCGATAAAGACAAAGGAGAAAAGCACCAACACAGCGGCTGTAATCCAGAGATTGCGCAGGTTATCGCGGATGAGGTCCTTCCCCAGCACACCGATGATGGCAATCGGCAGCGTACCGACAATCACCATCCAACCCATGCGGTAGTTGAAACCGCGGGCTTCCTTATTGAACAGACCGGCAAACCAGCCAGTGAGGATCTGCCAGATGTCCTTGGCGAAGAACACCAACACAGCCAATTCGGTGCCAAGCTGCACCACAGCGGTGAAGGATGCACCGGCGTCCTGGCCCCACAGCAGCTCGGAGACAATCCGAAGGTGCCCCGAGGAACTCACCGGGAGAAATTCCGTCAAACCTTGCACTACGGACAGGATGATCGTCTGGGCCCAGGTCATACCGGTGCCGGCGGTATCGGCAGCGGTATCCGCTGAGGCGCTTAGTGTCGTCATGATAGTCACGGCTGTATAGGCTACTCGTCCGGTTTGTGTTGTGGCTATAGCGAGGTTTCGGTGCGGCGATAGCGAGACCTCTCCCGCGGAACTTTTCCCGCGACCGCACACGGGTGTCCTAAAGTAAAAATCGTGCAACAACGAATTCTGGGCAACAGCGGTTTACGCGTCTCCGCCTTGGGGCTGGGTACGGCCACCTGGGGTGCGGGTACCAGGCAAGACGAGGCCGGACGCATCCTGACGGACTTCCTCGACGCCGGAGGCAACCTTGTCGACGCTTCCCCACTCCACGGCGGCGACACTGTTGCCGACATGCTGGGTGCGGTCATCGCAAAGCGCGGCGTTGCCGACGAATTGGTGCTCTCGGTCGCATCTGGCATACACCCCGAGCGGCCCGTCGGCAGGCGCGTGGACTGCTCGCGTAAGACACTGCAAAAGGACCTCGACGAAACGCTCGGACGCCTCGGCGTCGAACACATTGACCTGTGGTCGCCCGGCTACTGGGATGGGCTGACCCCACCGGAAGAGGTCGCCGATACCCTGGAATGGGCTGTGCGCACGGGGAAAGTACGTTACGCCGGAGTGCGTGGATACAGCGGTTGGCAGGCAGCGGTGACGCATGCCGCCGCGGATCGAATCGCTCCGGTGTTCGCACAGCATGAGTACTCGCTGCTCCAGCGAAGCCCTGAGGCAGAACTGCTGCCCGCCTGTGAGCATTTGGGGCTCGGCTTTATCGGTGGCGCCCCACTGGCCCAAGGTGTTTTGACCGCCAAATACCAGCACATCATTCCCGAAGACTCCCGCGCTGCTTCCGAACACGCCGACGCAGAGGTACAGGACTATCTCGACACACGCGGCGTCACGGTTGCAGGCGCGCTGACCACCGCAGCCAAGGGGCTCGGCGTCAGTGCTGCCGTCGCAGCGATTTCCTGGGCACGCGATCGGCCGGGCGTCACCTCGATTCTCGTTGGCGCTCGAGACCGCGCTCAGCTACGCGAAAACCTCACCTCCGAACAACTCACGCTGCCACCGCAGATTTGCAACGCGCTTGACGACGTCACGCTGTAATCAGTAACGGCAGTCTTCTAAAGACTTATAAGGCACAACGAATGCGAGAACCTCCCACGGCTGGAGGCGTCCACAAAGTAATCAGGCCGGGGTGGTAGTTTCTATAGCGTGAGTGAAAACAGTCGTCGACGTGTCATAACCTCCCTTCTAGCGGGGCTTTCCGCTAGCGCAGTGGTCCTGGCAGGGTGCTCCTCCGATGTGGAAGGAGACATCGATGCCGGAATGGGCAACGCCACGCCAGTGCCGGCCGCTTCACCCGCTGCTCCCGATACTGCTATCGGTAGAGCCAAGAAGATTGATGAGGACGTTACCGATGCCGTGTTGGTCGGCGACCGAGTTGTCCTGAAGGCCGGGGACAAGATCTTTGCCGGTCCGCTGAATAACCCAATTGAGCGATCAATGAAGCTGGACGCGAAGTGTGGTGAGCTCGCGCCGGGCGGCCCTAACGCTCTGCTGCCGTGTGAAGATGGCATCCACGTCATTACTGACCAGGCTACGGAAACGGCCGTTGTCGGCCGTGGCACCAACTACTCCGCCGCAGTTGGCCTGGAAGGCGGCCGCATCATCGGTGCCCATGCGGATAGCAATGTCGTCGATGTGTTCGGCGCTGATGGCGAGTTGGCCAGTGACTTCAAGGCTGCCAATAACGGGTCGCAGCTCGTTGAGATTCCCAAAGCGGACAATGACGCGGACGTCAAGCTGTTAGAGGTCAACCGTCCGGAGACTTCGGTGCATGAGCTCAAGCTCGATGAGTCCCGCGCTGGCTCTGCGCTGCGTGCGGGCATCGGCGTCGGCAAGGTAGCTTCCGGTGATCATGTCATTGCTGCCGCAGACACCAAGGGCAACCAGCTTCTTATTTACACTGCCACTGACGTCATTCGCCTCCACCAGGCAGCTCCGGCCCCGGAGGCTCCGTGGGCGGTAGCGGTCGATGAATCGCGCGGAATTGTCTGGGTGACTTCGACGAAGGTGAACAAGCTGACTGGCTACGACATCAGCTCGGGTACCCCAGTCAAGGTCGCGGACATCAACACGGTTGCAGATCCACAGTCGATTGTTGCCACCGAGGATGGCCAGATTGGCGTCTTCTCGGCTACCGGTGACGGGGCCCAGATTTTTGACTCCGCGGACGTCGATAAGGCAATTGCTGATTTCAAGCAGGATGCAGAGAAGATCCGTGAGGAGATGTCGGTTCGGGAACCAGCCGATAAACTACCGACCGGTGCAGGTGACACCAAGGGAGCAGACGACTCCGAGGGAGAGACTAAGTAGATGCCTTCGAAACTTCGCGCCAAGTCTTATCAACTCGCGCTAAAGGCAATGTTCCAGGTTCCACCGGAGCAGATTCACGAGGCCATCTCGAAGACCCTGAAGGGGCTGCAGAAGTCGGAGAGTCTACAGCGGGCGGTGAGCAAGCTACTCGTTGTTGACGATGCTGTGCTGCGTCAAACCGTGTTCGGTGTGGACTTCCCGCGTCCGCTGGGGCTCGCCGCGGGCTTCGACAAGGCTGCTATTGCCCCGGATTGCTGGGGGCCAATTGGTTTTGGCTACGCGGAACTGGGAACCGTGACTGCCAAGCCGCAGCCGGGCAACGATCGCCCGCGTCTGTTCCGTCTGAAGGAAGACCGCGCCATTTTGAACCGCATGGGTTTCAACAACCCCGGCGCCGCTGCTGTAGCGGAGAACTTGCGGGCGCGTCGCAGTGACGACGTCATCGGTATCAACATTGGTAAGACAAAGGTGACTCCGCTGGAAGAGGCCGTCGATGACTATCGAGAATCGGCTAGCCAGCTCGGCGGCTTGGCGGACTACGTTGTTGTTAACGTCTCCTCACCGAACACGCCGCGTCTGCGCGACCTTCAGGCAGTGGAGTCACTGCGCCCGATTCTGGCAGCGGTGACTGAGGAGACCGACTCGCCGGTGCTGGTCAAGATTGCTCCTGATCTCTCCGACGATGATGTCATCGCAGTTGCTGACTTGGCGGTTGACCTTGGGCTGGCAGGCATTGTGGCTACCAACACCACCATTTCTCGCGAGGGCCTGCGTACGCCCGCGGATGAGGTCGCGGAGATGGGGGCCGGTGGAGTCTCGGGTGCTCCTGTGGCAGCTCGGTCACTAGAGGTGCTGAAGCTGCTGCACGAGCGCGTCGGAGACAAACTAGTTCTCATCAGCGTCGGCGGCATTGAAACTGCTGAGCAGGCGTGGGAGCGGATTGCCAACGGCGCTTCCCTACTGCAGGGCTACACACCGTTGATTTATGGCGGTCCGGACTGGATTCGTGACATTCACCAAGGGTTGGCTCGCCAGATTCGAGCTCAGGGATTCTACTCCATTTCGGAGGCAGTCGGCTGTGGTCTGCCGTGGCGTGGTTAACTGCTGAAAGCCGTTGAGGCTTCCTAACCCAATAAACACGTGACCCCGGGGCCAGCTGCCATGAAGGCGCTGGCCCCGGGTTTTCTGTATGAGTAGCGCGCCCGGTCGGTAGTTGCCCGTGTGGGCGTCGTATCCTTACTCCCCGACGTTCTCCCACCACGGCGTGATGATGGCACGCGCAATCGAGTGGAAGTACAGATTGAAGCCAAGCACGGTCGGCGTCGCATCTCCCGGAACTTCAAGCTTCTCCACGTCGACCGCGTGCACCGCATACATGTAACGGTGTGGGGCATGCTGCGCCGGTGGGTTAGCTCCGTAGTGACCACGCATGCCCGAGTCGCCGACAAGCTGGATAGCGCCTTCTGGCAGCTTAGAGCCGTCTTCGGAGCCAGCTCCCTGTGGCAGACCCTTTTCGGTCGCTGGAATGTTGAAGACAGCCCAGTGCCAGAAGCCCGAAGCGGTCGGAGCATCCGGATCGAAGCAGGTCACGGCAATGGACTTAGTGCCCTCCGGCAGATTTGCCCAATCCAGTTGTGGGGAAACATTCGACGGAGCGCGGAATTCATCCGCAATCTTCTCGCCGTCCTTGATATCTGGCGAGGACAGCTCGAAGGTTGGCAAATCCTTCAGCGGTGCGTACGGATCTGGTCCCGGGAAAACCGGAGCATTTGCGGTGTCGTTGGAATTCGTAGTCATAACTACCAGTGTGCCTACTTTATGAGCGCGCTGCAGGGACTTCACAAGACTCCCTATCTGCAGGGCCTGATTCTCAGTGCGAATCCAAGGCGGATGCGGGGCTAACACCGCTGATGTAATTACACCCAGGTTTGGCGCGCCAATACCCTGCTGACCTGCCAATTTGTGTTTCATTATGTAGTCGGGATACAGTATCACAGGTCAGCACGGAAGTGCTTCCTACCCGGTCCGGGTGGCGGAATGGCAGACGCGCTAGCTTGAGGTGCTAGTGCCCTATTAACGGGCGTGGGGGTTCAAGTCCCCCTCCGGACACAAGATAAATCCCGAGAAACTGCAGCAAATGCAGCTCTCGGGATTTTTGCTTTATCTGTCGTACGGTACTGGCCTATTGCAG
>NZ_JASBOG010000007.1:0-127473 GCF_039907185.1 Corynebacterium sp. c8Ua_99 | reverse complement strand
CAATACCGCGCGCATAAGTGCCGGAAAACCATCGATAAGTCGGGCAGACAAAAAGACCCGCACCTTACCGGTACGGGTCTGCGTTGTGCGCCCGAAGGGATTCGAACCCCTAACCTTCTGATCCGTAGTCAGATGCTCTATCCGTTGAGCTACGGGCGCATTTTGTTGTTATTCAGCGACCCTGGGGTAATTCCCTCGGCCCCTGCAACGAATAGATACTTTACTCATCCTGCTAAGTTTTACAAAATCGCCTGTTCAGGCAACCTTTTCGGTACTTATTCAAGTACATATTCGTTGCACATTAACAACAGGTTTCGTAGCGGTTACCCCGGCCTATCCGAACAGGACCGACCGAGGTAACCCTGACCGAGGTAACGGAGAAACCGAGGAACTACTCGCCGCGGACCCAGCGGACAGCGTTGCCAAAGATGTCCTGCTCACCGATGCCCGGAATGTTGCGCATCAGGCCTTCGCGGAAACGCTCCGGGTGGCCCATCTTGCCCAGAATCCTGCCGTCAGCACTGACAATGCCCTCAATGGCGTAGGAAGAACCGTTCGGGTTGGCTGGCGCTGTCATCGTCGGCACGCCCTCGGCATCGCCGTCAGCATCGACGTACTGGAAAGCGACCTGACCGGCCTCGAACAGGCGGCGGGCCTCGTCCTCGGAGACCACAAAACGGCCCTCACCGTGAGAAACCGGCATGAGGTGGGTCTGGCCTGGCTCGAAATCGCGCAGCCACGGGGAATTCACGGTCGCGACGCGAGTGGTGGCGATGCGGGACACGTGGCGCAGCTGGCGGTTGTGGGCCAGGGTCGGCGAGTCCTCGCGGAGCTGCGCCGGGTCGCCGTACGGCAGGAAACCGGACTTGACCAGCGCCTGGAAACCGTTACAAATACCGAGCACAAGACCGTTGTCGGCCACGAACTCCTTGACGGCGGCTGCGACATCGTCGGAACGCAGGAACGAGGCGATGAACTTGGCGGATCCGTCCGGCTCATCACCCAGGGAGAAGCCACCGGAGAACGCCAGGATGTCGGAGTCCTGAAGCTTCTCGATGAACGCCTTCGTGTCCTCCGCCAGCATTGCCGGGGTCAGGTTGCGGATCACGTGGAACTCGTAGGTAGCGCCCGCTGCGACGAATGCCTCGGCCATGTCGTACTCGGAGTTGGTACCCGGGAAGACCGGCAGCAGCACGTGGACATCCTTCTTGCCTGGGCTCTGCAGGTCGGTCTTGGTCGCGCTGACCTGGTTAGCGAACTCCGGCAGGGCCTCGCCCTCGTAGTCATTGAGCGGGAAGACCTCACGGTAACCGGACTCCATTGCCTCCAGAGCCTCGGCGACAGTGAAGGACTCCTCACCGAAGCGCAGCGTGCCCGACTCGTCGGTGGCACCAATCTTCACAGCACCTTCAACAGCACCATCAACATCCTGACCAGCCGGAACAGCCACCACAATGGAGCCCAGCGGAGCCTCCGGAAGGGATGCCTCCAGGCCCACGCCATTGCCCACAGCCATGTTGACCAGGGTCGCAGCCAGATCCGCGTTAGTAACAGCCGAGGCCGCAGCCGGGCGCAGCTCCCGCACGGCAGCAAACAGTTCGTTGAGCTGCTCGTAGTTCGGTTCCCCGGACTCGAGCGGCTGGTGCGCAAACAGGTAGAGGTCGAAATTACCGGCCGGGATTGCAGCGGATACGGCGTCGGTCTCGTCCATCGCGGCAACTGCGAAGGTCACCAGGGTCGCCGGCACGTGCAGGTCCTCACCGTAGGTGCCGGACATGGAGTCCTTACCGCCAATAGCCGCAACCTGGAAGCCGTCCTGAGCCTCGAGCAGACCGAGCAGAGCCTGCGCAACCTCGCCCCAGCGCTGCGGGTCCTGGTCCAGGCGCTGGAAGTACTCCTGCACACTCAGCCAGGCGCCGCGCGGATCGCCACCGGCCGCTGCGAGCTTAGCTAGTGCCTCCACGACGGAGTAGGAACCCATGAGGTACGGGGACTCGTCGGCAAGCGATGGCGAGTAACCCCAAGTCATGACGGACGCGGTGCTCGTGCCGCCATCGACCGGCAGCGTCTGGATCGACGCCTGCTCGTCGGTCTTCTGCGTCGCGCCACCGTACGGCATGAGCACGGTGGAGCGGCCGACGGTCGAGTCGAACTGCTCGATCATGCCCTCCTGGGAGCCCGCCGTCGCCGCACGCAGCGACTCCAGCACGCTCGCCGGTACCTGCTTTACGACGCCGCCCTCCGCAGCAACCATCTCGACATTCTGGGCGCGGTCAGCGCCGTTGGTGTCGATGAACTCACGGGAGAGATCGAAGACAACCTCGTCGCCCATGAACATGCGCAGACGGCCGGTGTCGGTGATATCGGCCAGCGCGACGGCCTCAATGTTCTCCTCGGCAGCGGCGGCGATGATGAAGTCGGCATCCTCCGGGCGCACGACCAGCGCCATGCGCTCCTGGGACTCGGAAATCGCGATTTCGCGGGCATTCAGACCGGCGTACTTCAGCGGCACGCGCTCGAGGTGAATGTCAATGGAGTCAGCCAGCTCACCAACCGCAACGGACACGCCACCAGCGCCGAAGTCATTACAACGGACGATCTTGGTGGCGACATCCTCGCGGCGGAACAGGCGCTGAATCTTGCGCTCGTTGACCGGGTTACCCTTCTGCACCTCGGCGCCGGAGCGGCCCAGCGAGTCCTCATCGTGGGCCTTCGACGAGCCGGTCGCACCGCCGACGCCGTCACGGCCGGTGCGGCCACCGAGCATGATCACCACATCGCCCGGCGCAGGTTCAAGGCGCTTGACGTTGTCTGCCGGGGCAGCGGCGACGACGGCACCGAGTTCCATTCGCTTAGCGACGTATCCCGGGTGGACCAGCTCGCGCACACCAGTGGTGGCCAGACCGATCTGGTTTCCGTAGGAGGAGTAGCCGGCTGCGGCACGAGAGGAGATATCGCGCTGCGGCAGCTTGCCCTCGAGGGTCTGCTCGCGCGGGGTGTTGATGTCGCCTGCGCCGGACAGACGCATGGCCTGGTAGACCCAGGAACGGCCTGACAGCGGGTCACGGATTGCGCCGCCGAGACAGGTGGAGGCACCACCGAACGGCTCGATCTCGGTCGGGTGGTTGTGGGTCTCGTTCTTGAACATGAGCAGCCACTTGCGGTCATCGCCCTCGACGTCGACGTAGACGGAGCAGGCGTTGATTTCCTCGGAAACTTCCTGGTCATCCATCACGCCCGTGCGACGCAGTTCGCGGCCCATGATGGTGCCCATGTCCATCAGGGTGCGTGGCTTGTGAGTGCGGCCGTTGAGTTCACGCAGCTCGTCGTAGCGACGCAGCGCGCGATCCAACTGCGCGGCAAAGCGCGGCTCGTTGTTCTCGATGGAGGTCAGCTCGGTGTTGAAGGTGGTGTGGCGGCAGTGGTCCGACCAGTAGGTATCCAGCGCGGACAGCTCTACCTCGGTCGGAGTGCGGCCCTCGGAGCGGAAGTAATCCTGGATGGTCTTCAGGTCGGCCAGCGACATGGCCATGCCGTCGGCTGCGAGCAGCTCGGCCAGGCCTTCGTCATCCAGCTCGGTGAAGCCCGGGTACTCCTTCAGCGGCTCGATCTCGCCCATGCTCGGACGGCGCAGGACGCTCAGGTTCTTCTCCCCCGATTCGACCGGGTTGATGAGGAAGGAGCGCACGGCGTCATTCACCGGAGCATCGAAAACATACAGCGTTGCCGAGGTGATCTGCGCCTGCGTTTCCGGGCGGAGCAGGCGCAGGGCCTGCTCGGCGGCATCGGCACGCTGGTCGTACTGGCCAGGAAGCGGCTCGACAGCAAGGTAGTTCCCCAGCTCGGCGGGGGCCGGGAGCTCGACCAGCTCGTCGACACGCGAATCAGCAACTACCGACTCACGCAGCGCGACAAGATCCTCCTCCGTCGCATCGAAAGCATCGTAGAGATAGTAGATTGCCACCTCGCCGTCCTGGCCGATCGAGGACAGCAGCGTAGCTTCCTCATTGCGGAACTCGGGCTTACGGCGAACGGCTAGACGGGCGTCCATCAAGGCTCCTATCGAAATACGGGGAGGGCAACCGGGGTCTAAGTCTATTGCAACTGTTCAGGATAGGAAAATGTCCCCCGGTGTGCGAGGCGGCGCGGGGCGGCGCGGGGCGGAAGCCCCGATTGACCAAGTACAAGGCCAGGCTAATCGGATTCGGTCGGGCAAAGGCTGCGCGGGGGTGTTGGAGGTACGGCCGTGGCGGCTCAGGGAGGTGGCGAGTCGGTCGGCAGGTCCGGGTTGCTACCTGTTGCTGCGCGTTGCTACCTGTTGCTGCGCGTTGCTGAAGCAAGGGAGCTGGTTCGTTGTCTTATCGATGCATAGTTCACCCATCGATTCGCTATAGCCTGGCCACAAGTGAACAACGCATCGACAAGTGCACACGTAGCACCCACAGCGCGCGCATAAGTGGCGCAAAACCATCGACAGGCCACGAGAAACCATCGATAAGTGGCCGAACCCTGGCCACAAGTGAAGGACCGCGCTGCCCCGCCCCGCAATGCCCCGGCTCGCGCTGCACTGCCAGGTAATAAAAACAAAAAGACCCGCACCTACAAGGTGCGGGTCTACATGGTGCGCCCGAAGGGATTCGAACCCCTAACCTTCTGATCCGTAGTCAGATGCTCTATCCGTTGAGCTACGGGCGCGTGTGGCGGAGGCGAGAGGATTCGAACCTCCGGCCCGTCGCAAGACAGGCAACTCCTTAGCAGGGAGCCCCATTCGGCCGCTCTGGCACGCCTCCAAAACCACTGGCATCGATCCCGCTTCAGCAAAGCTGTTCGCCATTGCGTGGACGAGACCAAATAACCGCAGCCAATCCTACAGAACACAAGAATTGAAAAGCAAAACACCCGCGGAGCCACCAAATACGGCGCCACAAATAGCGACCACACCTTGGGATTTTGCGGGGATTCTGTACTGCCCAATCCGGGCCATGTTCTACAGTTAGGCCTATGACCAACGATGCATCTTCAGTTCAGCCCAAAACCCGCGCCGACCTCGAGCAGGTTCCGGCCTATGTTCCGGGCAAGGCTGTGCCCGGCGCGCTGAAGATCGCGTCCAATGAAATGACCCAACCGCCACTGCCCTCGGTGGTGGAGGCCATCTCACAGACCATCGCTGACCCAACCACCAGCCCGAACCGCTACCCGGACATGGGCGCGGTTGACCTGCGCATTAAGCTCGGCGAGCACCTGGGTCTGCCCATGGAGCAGGTCGCGGTCGGCTGCGGTTCCTCCGCTCTGTGCCTGCAGCTCGTGCAGGCCACCTGTGCGGATGGGGATGAGGTCGTGTTCCCGTGGCGCAGCTTCGAGGCCTACCCCATTCTCGCTCGCGTCGCTGGGGCTACTCCGGTGCCGGTGCCGCTGGATGCGCAGGGTCGCAATGATCTTTCGGCAATGGCTGCCGCTATCACCGGCCGCACACGCCTGGTTTTCGTCTGTAATCCCAATAACCCGACGGGCACGACCATCACTCGCGAGGCATTCGCGGAGTTTATGGCGCAGGTTCCGGGCGATGTTGTGGTCGCTCTCGACGAGGCGTACATCGAGCTGGTGGACGAGGCCACTCATGCTGCTACCCCGTTGGCGCATGAGCTGCTGGATACCTACCCCAACCTGGTTGGCCTGCGCACATTCTCCAAGGTCTACGGCCTGGCTGGGCTCCGCGTGGGCTACATGTTCGGCCCGGAGAAGCTTGTGGAGGCCGTGAATAAGGTCGCTATCCCCTTCTCCGTAAACACTCTCGCGCAGATTGCCGCGCTCACCTCGCTCGACGCACAGGAAGAGCTCACCGCCCGCATTGCTGAGGTCCGCGCACAGCGCGTCGCCGTCACAGAGGCCATCAACGCCGCCACCGGCCGCGAGACGGTGCTGCCGAACTCGCAGGCCAACTTCATTTGGATTGACGAGGGTCGGATTGCGGATCTCTCTTTGCTTGACGACGTCTCGGTGGCCACCACCACGGATCTCGGTGACTTCCTGGCGCAGCGCAACATTCTCATCCGCTGCTTTGCCGGCGAAGGTGCTCGCATCACCATCACTACTGAGGAAGAGACCTCGCAGCTGCTGGCTGCGCTAGGAATTGAGCACTAGCAGCTATCGCTCAGCTAGCAGCTACCGGCACGGCCGGTGGTCGCGCCACCGCTGCGCTCAATCGCCTTTGCGATGCGGTCAAGCATTTGCTGGCCGGTCTCATAGGTGCCGTCGTCAGGCTGGGCTGCGATAGCGACACCAACGAAGGTACCCGGCTTCTTGCCCGGCAGATAGCCGAACTGTCGCACAAGGTAGACACCTTCATCATCGGGACCCCAACCGCCCTTGAAGTGGGCACCGCGGATGTGTCCGAGGCCGTAGGACTGCTCGTCGGCAATCTGCCCCATGAGGTCAGCAACCTTTGGACCTGCCTCGATGCACTGCAAATTGGCGCCGAAAATAGCCTGGTCGCGCAAATCCCACTGCGTCTGCCCGAAGACGGTGTATTCCGCACGGATGCGGTCAGTGCCCATGACGGTGCGGGTGTCGTGGCCCTCTCGGAGAATCTCGTCGGTGGTCGCGCCCGCGGTCGCGTCATCGCCCAGGGAGTACCACATGGACTCAGCCGCATCGTTATCGGAAACCGTGATTGCGGCTTCGACCAGGGAATCCACGCCCGATTGGCGCACATAAGCCACCGCGATGGGCACCTTGGAGGTCGACCAGGCCGGACCCGTTTTGAAGTCACCCGTGGAAACCACTTCGGAATCCTTATCCGGCGTTGCCAGAGCGGCGCCGGCCAGACCACCGAGTTCCTTTTGCGCGGACTTCACTGCCTCGACAACTTCGCGAGGCATCTCACCGGGCACAACTTTCCCGTCGGAGGATGCTCCGCCGGGGCCGTCGTCAAGCGGATTGGACAGCGTCGGCGACGGCATGTCCGCCGAGTCGGTGCCGATGGTGCAGGCGCTAAGGCCGAGCGTGACGACGGCGGTTGCGGCCAGAGCTACTCGGAGACGTTTAGACAATGTGCACCGTCGCATTCGTACCGCCGGTGCAAGTGACAACCTCACCGTTATCGCGGCAGGTCATGCTGTATGTCTTGCCAGTTGTTGGGCTGCTAGCGGTGACTGTACCGTTGAGCTTCTTCGTAAGTTGGTACTGCTCAACGAAGGAATTGCGCACGTTGGTGGCAAACTGACAGGTCGTAGTGTTACCACCGACATCTTCTGCATATACCAAGTTCAAATCACCCGGATCGCCCGAGCCGGAGCAGTGACGCCAGTTCGATGGCGGCTGGAACCCTTCAGCGCGACGCTTCTGCTCAGCGGTCGACGACGTGGAAAAATCCTCAGCACTAGCTGACTGAACCGACTGGGGCGAGTTGCTGCCGGCCGAATTCACTCCCTTCGAATCGGAGAAGTAGAAGAAAGCCATTGCGCCGACGAAGAGAGCGACCGCAACGAGCGCCAGGACAATAACCGCGATGGTCAGCCCCTTGTTGTCATTGCTCGGCGCAGCAGCCGGACCAGCTTGCGGACCTGGAACATAGGGGGCGGGGCGGTATGGTTCAGGCTGCTGGGACTGTGAATACTGCTGCTGCAGATACTGCGTTTGCTGGTTCTGGGGCTGATAGTCCTGCGTTTGCCCCTCAGGCTGCTCCCACTGTGCCCCATCCACAGCGCTCCACGCATTTGCCGGCGTATCAGCGGAGGGTTGATCATCTGACGTGCCCGGATTTATGCTCCACTCACCGAACGAGTCGTCCGAGTGGTTGCTCCGATTCGTTGCCATTGTTCGACCTTTTCCCTCAATACCGTCCGCCAGTATGACGCTGGGTTTGTATTACAGCAAGACCGAGCTTACCGGTTTTGGCAATTTGCCCGTATTGTTTCAGGCCACAGTACACGTTGGTCGGAGCAATTAAATTACCTCCGAAAATTACCTGTGGCAGATTTCGGACACACGAAACCCCCGACCGCATGCGACCGGGGGTTACGTTCTGCAATTCGCTCTCTATCCGGGGGAAGTTTTTACTTATCCCTCAGAGAGAACTGCCGCTAATCGCGACCTCGAACAGTCGTTAGAACGGCCACCACGACGGCTTCGCATTCTTGTTCACGACTACCTTTTCGCCGCCAACGACCCAGTTCGCGGTCGGGTTAAAAGCCGCGCCCAAGTTGGCGTAGCCGCCGTTGTCGAACTCACCTTCATAGCCTGGAGCCCTGTACGTGAAGTCAACGGAGACAGACTTCGAACTGCTGACAGTCGGGTTGTCCTTGAAGACACCGAGGAAGCCGCCCTCCGTCCAAGACAGGCGCACCTGACGATTACCGTTGCGCTCGGTGTTGACGTACTCCCCCTCCTTCAGCGTGTAAATACCGCCACCGAGGATATTGTCCTGCGACTGGCGAGTCACACGAACGAGCTCAAAGTCAGCCGGGATGTTGTGGCCGATTCCCCGCAGTTTGCCTTCGCCATTGACGCCGACGACCTCAATACGGATGGTGACCTCGTCACCCGGTCGGACCTCCTTACCGCGGATAATCTGCGAGTAAACATCAGCAGACCAAATCGGGCCACCGACAGTGCCGAGCTTCACCTTCGGGGCGCTCGAGCCCGGCAGGGTCAGACCAGGCGAATTAAGTCCTGGCGAGTTCAGACTCGGCGAGGGCAGACCCGGGGACTGCGCCATGGCAGGAGCGCCGAAACCGAAGGTCAAGCCAGCTGCGAGGGTAACTGCGGCAATGGCGGTACGGGAGCGACGTCGCGGACGAGAGGCCTTAGTGGTCTGGGCGTGTGCGTTGTACATGTTGAGAAGCTTTCTGTGAGACCTGAGAACTATCGAGATGAAAGTGCGCAGATGGAAACTACTTAGCGGTTAATGCCCGGCGACGGCAGCCCCGGCGACGGCAGCCCCGGGGACTGGAAGCCCGGCGACTGCAGGCTCGGGGAGCCCAGCGAGCCACCCGGAACACCCGGAATACCCGGAGCCGGCGCCTCCCGCTTCACAGTGAGCTTCGGCCCCATGTCATGCAGCTTCTCCACCTTGTCGCCTGGGTTGAAGTGGATTTCGGTTCCCGTATTCAACGCACCGTCGGCAATCGCGTCCGTGACGCGGTACTGCCACTTGAAACTCACAGTCGACGTGGTCGGGGAGCCCCATGCCTGAAAGATGGTGCCGGCCTTAAACTCCACCGCACCGTTGTTAACGATTTCCAGCCACTTATCCGACTCGTTCGGATCCGCCCAGTCATCGCTGCCGACCTTGTACGTCGCCGAGTTGGCCACGTACTGCAGGCCGTTCGGAATGACATCGGTCATGCGCTGAATGTAGGACTTAAACAGTTTCGGATTGTTGTCCGTGTAGGTCAGAGTAAAGGTCACGACATCGCCAGGCTTGACGACGGCACCCGCGACACCATTGACCTCAACGGATCGCGTCACATTGGAGTTCTTCCAGCTATGCGTCGCGCTGGAGGAACCAGTACCGGTGACTTCACCAATGGCGTCGGTGACAGTCTGAGTGATGGAATCAACGCTCAGCAGGTCCTGAGCATGTGCAGTATTACCGAATCCCGCAAAGGTCATACCTGCGGCTAGAGAGAGTGCAGCAATGCGAGCAATGCTGCGGTTACGTACGGTGCGAGTTGCCATCTGTCACGGGCTCCTTTTAACGATGCGAAGACTTGTGGTCGGAGTAGGCCAACATGGCGGTTCTCCAGCAGGAATGCACGCGTGATGCATCGGCGTGCGATTCACTTGGCGATAGTTAATACGACACCTATCGACGGCGGCAACAAGTAGCCATTTTTCGAACATCAACCTAAAAATCGAAAACCATGTCGCCACAGCAGTCACACCAGTCACATGTCCGCACATGCGTTACAGGTTTGGGCCGGCTGGAATACTTTTAACTATAGAAATACGCACTGCCCTGAAATGGCTGTTCCCCACCGCTGCCAAAATTGCCCCCATTTTCCATCCCGCGACAAAACACCCCAGCTTGCCCCCTGTAACGCTGTTCAGGGGTATCCAAAGAGCCCAATTACATGCCCGTCCGACCACCCCATAACGGGGTTAACCACGAAAGCCTCCCAAAGGTCCGACTATCCGTCGCTGACCTCAGCACATACGCCAACTTTTAAGAGAAATGAAGAAACCCCCGGTAGAAAATCTACCGAGGGTTTCTATCTGCGGAAGCAGGGGGATTTGAACCCCCGGAGGTGTGACCCTCGCTGGTTTTCAAGACCAGTGCATTCGGCCGCTCTGCCATACTTCCAACGCCAACATCATAACCGCATACCGCCGTAAGGCAGCAAACGCCCTCATAACACCCCTTGCCAGCACCTTTCGCAAGCCCTTCATCGGAAACCGCACCCCAAGCATCCACCTCTACAGACATAACTATTTTTGCTAACTGCAAAAGAGCTTGAAATACCGCGTGCATAACCAGTTTTTGCATTACCTTTGAAGACTATGAAGGCAATCATTCAGACTGATCTTTCCAACCCCCGCGCCCTGGAATGGGCCGATGCTCCGGAACCGACTCTCGAGGATGGGCAGGTGCTGGTCAAGGTCAAAGCCGCTGGCGTAAACCGCGCTGACCTACTGCAGGCCGCTGGCCACTACCCGCCACCGAAAGGCGTGACCGACACCCTCGGCCTGGAGTGCGCGGGTGTCATTGAAGAGGTCAAGGGGGACTCCCAGGGCTGGAAAGTCGGCGACGAGGTCTGCTGCCTTCTCTCCGGTGGCGCTTACGCCGAAAAGGTCGCAGTCCCGGCCGGCCAGATTCTCCCCCTGCCACATGGCTACTCCTTCACCGAGGCCGCATCCATCGTCGAGGTTGCCTGCACGGTGTTCTCGAATGTCGTGATGATTGCCGGCCTCAAGGAAGGCGACCTACTGCTGGTCCACGGTGGCGCGGGTGGCATCGGCACTTTCGCTATTCAGATGGCCAAGCGGCTCGGTGCTCGCGTCGCAGTCACCGCCGGTTCGGCGGAGAAGCTGGCTAAGTGCAAGGAGCTCGGCGCCGACATCCTCATCAATTACAAGGAAGAGGACTTCGAGGAAATCGTTGCAGCTGAGGGTGGCGCCAACGTCATTCTGGACATCATGGGCGCAAAGTACCTCGACCGAAACGTCAAGACCCTGGCGAAGGACGGCCACCTGGTCATCATCGGCATGCAGGGAGGCGTTAAGGGCGAGCTCAACATCGGCCGCCTGCTGAGCAAGCGCGGCTCCATCACCGCCACCGGCCTGCGCTACCGCGATCTCGCTGACAAGGCTCGCATCGTCAACGCCACAGAGGACACCATCTGGCCAATGCTTGCCGACGGCACCGTCACCCCTCAAATTCATGAGGTCATGGATATGCGCGACGCAGCCAAGGCCCACGAACTGCTCGACAGCGGCGCGGTCAGCGGCAAGATTGTGCTGACCGTCTAGTTAGCTGACTACCTAGTTAACCGAGCGAGGCAACTGCGCGCACGAGCTGGTCAATGTCGTGCGGCGTATTGAACGGCTGGAGGCCAACTCCCACGGCGCCTCCAGCCTCATCGATGCCCATGGCCTCCAGCAGTGGCGATTCGTATGCATCAACAATGCTGGTCACGAGGCCATTATCCAGCAACCTATCCACGACCACCTTCGCCGACACCCCATCGACGAGGAAGCTAACGCGCGGAATGTGCTGTGCCCGCGACACACTCGCGAAAGAATCATCTTCGGTATCCATGCCGATGATGTACACCCGCGGCAGGGTCATCAACGCCGCAATTAGGCGTTCCGACAACGTCGTCAAGTAGCGAGAAACCTGCGGCATCGCCGTTTCAATGCGGTGCCTACGCGACCCCCTCGCCGTGCTATCCAGCGATGCCAGGTGCAGCACCGATTCCGACACTCCGCCGAGCAATGCCGGCGACACTGGGGAAACCTCGATCCGCTCGACGCCGCGCACATTCGGCACATAGCTTAACGACGTCATGCGCTCGAACATCTCGGGATCCTTGAACACCAATGCTGCGACCTCAGGCCCGCCCAGCATGGAGGCATCAACCAGCATGATGTCGGCGCCCAGCTTGCTCATCGACACATCGCGGTAGGCGACAATATCCGAGGCATCGACCAACACCCAGGCGTTGGAGTGCTCATGCACCCGCCGAGAAATGTCAGCTACCGGGGCGATGGTGCCAATGAACGGATCCGCGGCCGGGACGACAACGAGGCGAGTGTGCTCGTCTACGAGCTCGTCGAACTGCCAGGACGGCAACGTACCCGAGGACAAGTCGGCCTCAGCAATGCGGACTTGAGCTCCGTAGAGATTGGCTGCCCGGCGTAGTGGTGCGTGTACGACCTGCGAACCAATGCGAGAAATCACCAGGTTAGAGCCGAGCGTCAAGCGTCGACTCATTGCGGACGTGAACTGCTCCATGAGCACCGCACGCGAAGATCCCAACACCACACCGGCGACCGGGCCGCCAGTGAGGTCGGCAAAAGCCCGGCGCGCACTGGCGGTTAGTTCCGCTGCAGCGGGAACGCCCGAGCTGCGCGACTGGCCATGAGCCCCCGCCCCAGTCTCACCAGGAAGGGACTTCTGCGCATTGCGAAATGCAGAAATCATCGCGGCCTGGACACGCTCGGGTACCTGGGTGCGTTGACCCGCATTGAGGTATGCCCAACCGTCGGAAAGCGACGAGTAAGCACCCCTGGTTGTCGGCACATCGAAGGCCATGAAAACCCTTTCCCGGTTTCGAATTCAAGCTGCGATATCTATTTCAGAGTTAACTGTGCAATCACCCACGAATCGAGCATCCATGCCCCGAACCGTGTATCGATTGCACATCTTAGTTGGAGCCAATTCTATCGGAGCAACCCCATATAGGATAATCTTTATCCCTTTTTAGCAGTTGCTTAAAATTGGCCGAACTTTTCTTGCCTGTAGCCATGCGCAAGCACTCCCGATGCGTGAACCATATGCACCAGCTGCATGCCATAAAGCAGTTACAGCGGTGATTGTATGTAAGTTTTCCAGGGTCACATAACCAGTCGCATAACCAACCGTGGAAACAGCCTCAGAAGCACCACGTCACCACCAATGACGACCACCCCACGCGACGGTTGTTCGCCGTCACGACGTGGAATAATGGCTCGCCCGGTGCCGTCGGTATTCAATCTAAACCGCCCTAGCTAGTAGTTTGGAGACGTGACTAACGCAGAAAATGATCGCCAATCCGCAGCTGCAGCCGACCAGCCGGCCAATACTGTGCGCAATGGCTCCGCTATCCGCACGGAGGAAACTCTCCGTCGCGACATTGCGCGCATAACTGACGCAACGGGTGAGGCACCGGCTTTCAAGTCGCGTTCCCGCACCATGGGCGCTGCCTGGCAGGATCTGGTTACCGGCTTCGGCCAGCGTGAGCTGTGGCTGCAGCTGGGCTGGCAGGACATCAAGCAGCGCTACCGCCGCTCCACGCTTGGCCCACTGTGGATCACCATTGCCACCGGCGCCATGGCCCTGGCTCTCGGCCTGCTGTACTCGCTGCTGTTCCAGCAGGAGCTGGCGTTCTTCCTGCCACACGTGACCGTTGGCCTGATCATCTGGGGATTCATCTCCGGCTGCGTGCGCGAGGGCGCAACCGTCTTCATTGAAAACGAAGGCCTGATCAAACAGTTGCCCAGCGCGCTGAGCGTTCACGTCTACAGGCTGGTATGGCGGCAGCTGCTCTTCCTGGCCCACAACATGGTGATCTGGCTAATCCTCGTGCTGGTCTTCCGGCCGGATTTGGGCTGGAACTTCTTTCTGGTCATCCCCGCGATGGCGCTGCTGGTGGTCAACGGTGTGTGGGTGACGATGTTCTTCGGCATCATCGCTACGCGCTACCGCGACGTGGCACCACTGCTGGATTCCCTAATTCAGCTGGTGTTTTACATGACTCCGATTGTGTGGACCACCAAGACGCTGGAGGAACAGGGCGGTGCCGTCGCCGAACGCGCACGCATCGCAGAGATCAACCCGCTGTTCCACTACCTGGAAATCATCCGCGCCCCATTGACCGGCGAGCCGGTGGATACCTACCACTGGTGGATTGTCCTCGCCTGCACCGCAGTCGGCCTGCTGCTGGCACTCGGGGCCATGCGCCTGTGGCGCTCCCGCGTGAGCTACTGGGTTTAGGCCGCAAGGGCCGTCGTAAAGCGAATAGAACTAGCAAGGGATAAGCATGGTCAGCATTGATACTTACAACGCGTGCGTTGACTTCCCCATTTTCGACGCCAAATCGCGGTCGATGAAGAAGGCGTTCCTCGGCGCCGCGGGTGGTGCGATTGGCCGCAATGACTCCAATGTCGTGGTCATTGAAGCGCTGAAGGACATCAACATCCACCTGCGTGAGGGCGACCGCGTCGGCCTGGTAGGTCACAACGGCGCGGGTAAGTCCACGCTGCTGCGACTGCTGTCGGGCATCTATGAGCCCACGCGCGGTGCCGCCGATGTGCGCGGCCGTGTGGCTCCGGTGTTCGACCTCGGTGTCGGCATGGACCCGGAGATCTCAGGCCTGGAAAACATCATCATCCGCGGTCTGTTCCTGGGGCAGACGCGCAAGCAGATGAAATCCAAGCTCGACGAAATCGCAGAGTTCACCGAACTCGGCGACTACCTGCACATGCCACTGCGCACCTACTCCACCGGTATGCGCGTGCGACTGGCGCTCGGCGTGGTCACGTCCATTGAGCCGGAGATTTTGCTTCTCGACGAAGGCATCGGAGCCGTCGACGCCGCATTCATGGCGAAGGCCCGGACGAAGTTGACCGAATTGGTCGACCGCTCCGGTCTGCTGGTGTTTGCGTCGCACTCAAATGAGTTCCTGGCGCAGCTGTGCGACACGGCGCTGTGGATTGATCACGGTACGGTTCGACAGGCAGGGCTTGTCGACGAAGTGGTCGAAGCCTACGAAGGTAAAGAGGCCGCCGACCAGGTGCGCCGCGTGCTCGCGCAGCGACGGTAGCAGCTTCGCCGGGAGTCCGGGCGCGGTTCCCCCCATCGTGGCCGAGCGAGCGGCTCGCGGGCAGCCGGCCGGCGGCTGGCGGGCGGCACGGATGCTTGGAATTGCCCACCCGGAGCAACATGGCAAGATAGACAGCAATAAAAACAGTAATAAACGGTACTTCCCCCGATGGAGAACGAAGTGAGCGAAAACTCGGCTGACCACCCAAAGCACGATGAAGCAGCAACGGCCGCAATCGTGGTGACTCACAACCGCATCGAGGACCTGCGTCAATCGCTTCCCATCGTTGCCAGCCAGACCCACATGCCGAAGTGGCTCATCATCGTCGACAACGGCAACGACCCGAAGGTCAAGGAACTCGCCGAGCAGGTGGCGGCGCAGCAGTCGTCGGAAAGCGGATCGGCGCCGGAGATTCACTACGTCGGTTCCAAGACGAACCTGGGCGGCGCTGGTGGTTTCGCACTGGGCATGCTGACTGCGCTGTCGCTCGGCGCGGAGTGGATTTGGTGCGCCGATGACGACGGGCGCCCGGAGGACTCCTACGTGCTGAAGGCGCTGCACAGCTGCGCGCGACGCCACCAGCTCGACGCTGTCTCGCCGGTGGTCTGCGATATTAAGGCTCCGAACAAGCTGGCATTCCCCCTGCGCCGCGGGCTGGTGTGGCGTCGTCATCGCGAGGAGCTTTTCGAAAGCGGAATCAACCCCAAACTCCCGGCAGTGAACGACTCTGAGGGGCGGAGATGGTTCACCAATTTCGCAGATCAGAAGGCTGCGACCGGACTCGAACTGCCTAGCGACCTCGAAACCATCGACGGCAACCACGACCTCCTGCCCGGCATCGCATCCCTGTTTAACGGCGCACTGTTTAGCGCCCGCTCGCTGGAACAGCTCGGCGTTCCCGACTACCGCCTATTCATCCGCGGCGACGAGGTCGAATTCCACCGCCGCCTGGTCCGCTCCGGCCTCCGGTTCGGCACATGCTTGACGACGGCCTACCTGCACCCCTCCGGTTCGGGTGAATTTGTGCCCATTCTCGGCGGCAAAATGCACACGCAGTACCCGACCAATGACTTCAAGCGCTACTTCACCTACCGCAACCGCGGCTACCTGATGAGCCAGCCCGGCATGCGCAAGCTCATGCCACAGGAGTTCCTGCGCTTCGGCTGGTTCTTCCTGGTCCAGCGCCGCGATGTCCGCGGCTTCTACCGCTGGTTCAAGCTACTGAAGCAGGGGCGCGCGGAGAACTTCGAGCGCTTCGATCCAAAGTCGAAGTAGTTCGGGCTGGCGTTGCGGCGCTGGCCTGCATATTTGGCCTCACCCGGGTCATGTAGTCCGCATTTCGAGTGCTCAGTGCGCAAAAGTGTTACCTAACCCCTGGTTCCCTTTTCCTCCACTGACATATCGATGAGGTATTCACTCATCGATGCGCTACAGCCTGCGCATAAGTGAATAGTCCTACGATAAGTGCGCGGGCCAGGCCAACAGCGTGGCCATAAGTCCTGAAAAGTCATCGATAAGTGGCGGGAAGCTGGCCATAAGTCCCGGAAAAACATCGACAAGTGGCGAGAAGTTGGCCATAAGTGAGCACGACGGCCAAAAAGCGTCGATGAGTCTTGAAAAACCGTCGATGAGTGAAGTGAAACTGGCCATAAGTCGCTGGAAATCCGAGCCAATCCGCTCGAAATCGCTCCTCGAAATCGTTCCAAGTCCGGTCAGCACAATTGCAATAGGTCAGAAGCCGAACTCAGCGGGAGTCGCGCGAGGCCGGTGCATTTTCCAGAAGCTGCAAACGCTGCTTACGCTCCTGGATTCTGGACTCACGGAGCTGCCGATCTTTATACGGGACAGTGGCTTGACGAAAACGCCCAACTTCGGACGAAAATACCAACCCACCTGCCTGAATGCGCTGCCTCTGTCGAATAGCGAACTGTCGCAAGACCTCCACGCAGTCCCCATTAATGACCTGTGCCCATTGGAAGCGGAGTACATCTAAGTGGAGATTCCTCAGACGCTTCTCGCGAGCTTGCTCTTTCAGAAGTACAGCCTCCGTAGCTGCTACCCCGCCACCGGAATACTTAGTCAGCCCATCGAACTCAATGATCAAATTCAGATGAGGCACATAAAAATCGACGCGCCCAATGAATCCTTCACTGTCATAGAACTCGACTTGCTGCATGAGCACGCATTTTTCGTCGTAAAGCGTGGCAATTCCTGAGTCGATTATGCATTTCTTTGTGATTGACTCACCGATGGTTTCGCTGTGTGCGCTGGCAGTTCGAAGTAGCTCGCGGGCGCGGCGGGTACCCGGCGAACGTGGGTAATTTGTGAGGACGGTGTGCAGTTCTTCGAGGTCACACCACTGTCGCAGTGCGGTGTCAACGATGATTGGCCCGTTTTCGGACTCGGCGGTGCGGCAGATATCGATGACGGTTTTCGGCACATCTGTAACGCAGCGCCCACCAATGCGAACGATGTCTTGTTCGAGGATCTTGGCACCGACATGGCGCAATCCGCCGCCAGGTCGGCGCAGGCCGGAATTGGCAAGCGCGATTGTGGCATTTCGAACAAGCAACGGGATGCCATGCAACGCAGCGGCTGCTTCGCCCGTAATGATTGTCCCGGAATCTGGCTTGACCAGTGCCTTTATCTGCAGTTGAAAACGTTCGAATGCTGACAGCGCATTCCAGCGAGAGCACTCGATGTAGGTGCCGTACGCCAGTCTGAGCAGGGATCCATCTCGAATATTTGCGCTTCCGACGTGCCCGTGCAGATTATCCAGCTCTGACTTGGCACTGACATATTCACAAGGATGCTTGATTTGCTTCTGCGAAGCCGCATGGATGAGGCCATCGGAATCGTAATTCCAGGTAGGCATTGGTTTAGGCACGCTCCCCGAGGTGGGCTACAGGAATTCACGCATTGGAATTAGTGCCTTTAGTTATGGTCGACCCCGCGGAAATTGGCAGCAGAAAAGCCGCCGAATTGCCCGTTTCTGTGGACAATTTGGCGGCTGTGGATAACTGCGTAGAGACTAGTTCAGGCTAATTCCGCGGCGCATTCTCGAGAACGATTCCAGAAGGAACTCCCGGGTCAGATGGCCAGTAGTATTCGTCGTCGGCGAAGGTAATTGTTGTGTGCTCACCATCGTTGTGCAGAGCGGGATTGACTACGGCTTTTTCAATCACACGCGTATCCGGCCCGCCTTGCCCAGATAGCTTCGCCGTTACCTCGGTCGGCTGATCCAACACCAAGATGGCATAGGGACCTTTATCCTGCGCACCAGGATTTGGATCCTGTCGCTGCTCATAGGCAAGAACCTCCGCTCTGGTCTGGAACACTTTCACGGTTCCCGTGAGCGAATTGGCTCCAGACGTTGTCGCCGAAGAATCCGAGTCCGAAGCCCCGGACTGCGAACCCGAACCAGACCCCGACCCCGAAGCCGACCGCCCCGCCGTCGGATTCGGGCCGCCGTTGCCACCGTTACCACCATCAGC
Source organism: Corynebacterium sp. c8Ua_99 (assembly GCF_039907185.1). NCBI lineage: Bacteria > Bacillati > Actinomycetota > Actinomycetes > Mycobacteriales > Corynebacteriaceae > Corynebacterium > Corynebacterium sp. c8Ua_99. The sequence goes on along the minus strand of NZ_JASBOG010000007.1, from coordinate 108,956 downwards.
GCCAGCACCATTCGAGCCCGAGCCCGAGCCCGGCGCGCAGTCATTACCAGCAGCAATGGCCTCGACGACATCCAGGTTGTCAGCCGGAATCCAGTTAAACTGTTCGAACTCCCCGGCACCCGGATTCGCAGGCGTTTCCACCAGCTCATTGCCCTGGCGCGTCACCAGCAAATCTTCCTGATCGCGCCCCATCCTCTCTGCAGAAAACGAGAACATACCCGGCTGACCAGTAGCTCGCTGAAGAGCGCGACGTACACCGCCCACAGAAGTCACGCCGTCATGGTAGGAATTCTGAAACTGAATTTCCTGACCATTCTCGTCAACGCCGTAGACACCAATCGCATCAATTTCGGCGCTCATCGCACTTGTGCCATAGTTCAGCACCAGCTCGGGCACGCACCCATCATCAAGATGCACGAGCGCATATTTCATCGCCCCACCGGGGCTAACTTCTCCGACAAAAGTCTGCAGTGGCGCCGGGTTCGCCAGCACCTGCTTGTACACAACGACGGCCTTCTCCGCCTGCGCCTGCACCTGCGCATCGCCATTTTCGCGTGACGACGACACACTGCCCTCGGCAGCCGCCGAATCGCCACCTCGATCCCCAGAAACCTGGAGGAAAAGGAACAGAGCCAGCAACAGGATAATCAGCACCAATAGCACCAAAATGGCGATGAGCTGCTTGCGGGTTTTGCCACCTGAGCTAGTCGAAGGCGTGGGTGTGTGCGTGGTCATGATTGAAGAACTACTCGCCTTGGAAGAACTTTTCCCAGTTGTCTTCGCTGGTCAAAGATGGCACGGCGGCACGCCACTGCTTCGCAAGGTCGTCCCACTTGGAGGACAGTTCGCGCATGAGGCTGATGGTCTCGGCGCGCATGGACTTTTCCTTATCCAGGTCGCGGACCAGGTGACGCACTCCGTTCTGGGAGGCATCGGTGACCCAGACATCGTCGAACGTGGAAATGTGCCACCAGAAGGAGTCCTCGAAGGCCACAGCCACCGGACCAGGGCGCTTCTTACCCATCTGCGTATAAGCCAAACGCTTTGCCATCGTCTTATTTTCGCTGGAGATCTCGTGTGACGGCGGGCGAACTGGGGTCAGACCACCCGGCATCTCGTGCATCGGCAGCAGCTCGGTCTCCGGGAAGTTCTTTCGACCAGCAGAAATGCGAGCGAAGTCGCCCTGCGATGCGTTCTTCAGCACCTCCGGGCCACGCAGCAGGTCACGAACAGCTTCCATCTGCGTCCAGGCCAGGCCGTAGCGCATGGAGACCAGGTTCGAGAGGATTCGTCGTGAAGCGACGTTGACCATGTCCTTTGCGGTGACATCGCCGTGCATGGTGGCGGCGATGAGGGAGTTGCGCAGGCCGAAGTACTGGGCGGCGTTTTCGATGTCCTTCCAGTAGAAATCGGCGTGCCAGACGGCGGCGCCCGGAATGGTGTCAGTCGGGTAGCCGGCCTTGGCGGCGCGGAAACCGTAGTCGATGTCGTCGTACTGGAAGAACAGCGGCAGCGCCAGGCCAATCTTCTTAATGACCTCGGACGGCACCAGGCAGGTCCACCAGGCGTTGTAGTCAACGCCCAGGCGACGCAGCTGGTGGTACTTGCGCACGTCCACGTCGGCGTAACCGAACTTGGGGTCGTTCTCCTCGACGGTCAGCGCCTTCCAGTTGTAGGTCTCGCCGGTGCGGAAGAGGCTGGTCGGGTTGAACAGGAAGAGCATCTGCGCACCGAGCAGCATCGGCTTTTCCGCGCATACGGCCAGGGCGGATAGGCGCAGGGTGGTTTCGGGCTCGGGGCGGATGTCGTCGTCGGTAAGCAGAACCATGCAGTCGCCCGCAGCGGTGGCGTCGCGCATGCCGCGGGAGAAACCGCCGGCGCCGCCGAGGTTCGGCTGGTGGACAACGTTCAGGCGCTCGCCGAGGATCTCCTTGGCCTGGATGAAGTCGGCTTCGTCGGCCGGGTGCTGTTCGCCCTGGTCAACGACGCGGATGGTGCGAACGCGCTCAAGGGCTGGCAAATCCTCAGCCAGCGTAGCGACGGTTCGAGCACAGTCAACCGGTCGGTTATAAGAACAAATGACCAGGTCAGTCGGAATATCGCGCTTGATAGCCGACTTGGGCACAACATAGCGGACATCGGAAATCTTTGCGCCTGCGTCCTCGGTGTCGAAGCGCAGGTGAATGGCACCGCCATCGGCGAAGCGGTCCAGCGGAACGGTCAGGCGAACCTCTTCATTGGCAGAACCCGACATCGGCGAATGCTCACCGGTCCAGTTGCCGTCGGCATCCGAGCCGCCCGCTGCCCAGGAGTCCTCCAAGCGGAGGTGGCCCCCAATATCTTCGGTGTAGGCCAGCACACGCGCGGAACCGACCACGCGCGCACGGATTTCGACCTGCTTAATTGAGGTCCAGCGCTGCCAGTAAGAAGCTCGGAAGCGACCGAAGTAGGTGTCAGTGCGCACCACGGTGTGGCGACCGAGCGTGATCGAGTTACGGGTGGCCTGCACCGAGCTGTCGTAGGCGCCAACGCCTTCGACTCGGTAGTACAAATCCGGCTCCACCCAGTCTGCGGGCGGAGCAAACAGCACGCGCTGAATAGTCAGCATGTCAACATCGGTTTCGGCGGTCAGCTGAGTGGATTCCTTATTAGAAGCAGTCGAAGTCACGTCCCCCAGCGTATCGCGCTATTTCACACGGAAGATGAATACACGCTGAATGATGAAGTTAATTACCGTCGCAACGCCCTGTGCGACGACGAATGCGCCGAACTGTGCCCACTGCGCGTTCCAATCCCAGGCCTCGACAAGCCAGGGCTGCAACACATTAAAGATGCCGACCTGTGTGGCGTAAGTAATCAAGTACAGCACCGCAACTGCCAGCACCTTCTTCGCCGAGGACTTCGACTTGAAGGTCCAGCGGCTGTTAATGATGTACGCCGTAATCGTGCCGAAAACCCAGCCGACCGTCTTGCCCCAGAAGTTGGTCGCCCCGAAGACGTTGAGCATGATGAACGTCAGGCCGAAGTCCACTACCGCCGCGATGACACCGGAGATGATAAAGCGCATCATCTGCACTTTCAGTCCGTGCTCGTCCTTGGTCTCCGTCGCCATTGGCACTGCGGCCGAGTCCTCTACGACAAAACCGTTTTCGTGGGAGCCGTTTCCGAGCTTGCCGTTGTCGCGGTTCGGGTTTTCATTTGCTGTTTCATTCGCTGACACGCCTAGGAATTCTAGGCCACCGGCCAGCTAACAAACAGCCAGCGCGAACATAAACAGGCAATAAAGAGGAGAAAAAATCTAACGTCGCAGCGCCTCACGCAGTAGATCCAGCCGCTCCACCGGCGAGAGCGTATCCTCCCCAGCTAGCCCCAGCGCGCTCATCTCCGCCCAGCTAGCCGCTGCCAATTCCTCCACGTCCTCGCCGGATAGCGGGATGCCCTCGTCGCTCTCCCAGCCGAGGCGCTCCATGACATGCGCCGCCACATCATGCCGTAGCTCATCCGAGGTCAGCGCCGCCAAGCACAGCAGCTCCACCAATGCCGCATCGTGCCCGGCTGGGTCTTTCTCGGCGTCCTCTATAGGCAATGCGCGCAATCGCTTAACGACGCTCTCCCCCGCCTCCCCGGTCAATTCCAGCGCGGTTGCTTCCGACCTCTGCAGGTCCAGAGCCTGTAACAGGGGCACGAATTCAAACACCCCCGACCTCTCGATGATGTCCACGATATCGGCACGAGCGGTGGCCAGCGTATTTTGAATAGAGTCCCGTCCGGTCAATTCCCTATTGATTGCGGCAATATCTACCGGCTCCTCCGCGTCCACATCCCCCAGTGCGCGGATTGAACCCGAGCCACCGATGCACAGGGCATCCGGGGTGGCCTCATCGCGGGCAAAAGCTTCTCTGACCTGCAAGGTATGTTCCCACAGGCCCCACTGCCAGATAAGGGTATCGCCGGGACTTTGCAGCACCTCGGCAACTGTGGTGGACAGGGGAACATCGACGACTCCGACCGCTGCGGGTCTGCCGCCAGTCACCAGCTGCGCCGCAGACTCCACCGCAGAGCCGGGCAAATGGAACTTCGTCGGCACGCTTTCCTCGCCCCACCCAAAGATGACTGCTAACACGCGGGACAGGCTTCGCAGATCCATCTGGTCATTGACCCCGAAGACGCGGTGGGCACTGCACGGTTCTTCCTCTAAAGAGGCACCGATAATGAGCGTGGCCGGTTCCGTGGCCACGCGAACGCCTGGGAAGGCGACTACGTTATCGGTCTGTGCTGCCATACCTCACAGCGTACGCAGGAAAAACAATGTGGCCTGGATGGCAAAAACTCGCTACAATGCGCGCGTTTTTACCAGCGGAATCTGGCGCGGCTCCGCACCCCACGGCTCTACCAAGTACTTGCGACGCAGGCGCTGCGACTCCACCGCGGTCCACTGCGCCACCAGCTCTTCTACCCCGCGGGCAAGCCCCAGCACCGGCCCTGCGACTTCTTCGCCTACATGCGGAAAATCAATAACCTCTACGTCGTTGACCTTGGGGAACCGCGGCTCCGTCAGATTTCCCTTGCCGGGCTTGGCCTTCTCTTCCTTCGCGGCAGCACGCAGCTGTCCGATGTGGTCACGAATGCCGGCCACGGATGCCGTCAGGTCAATCACCGTGGCCCCTGCCTGTTCAATCGCATGCGATAGCAGGTCCGCCCCCTCAGCGCTCTCTGCACTCTCTGCCGCAGCGTCACCGTCACCATCGCCCGCGGTCACAGACGCAACAAAGCAACCGGTGAGCAGATTGGTGGCGGTCTCCAGGGCTCCGTCGTCAAGCGGATCCACCAGCCATGCACCCGACAACCTCTCGCCTGCAAAGGACGGCGAGAGCTCCACATGCCAAATGACAACGGGCGATGTGGAACTACATACGGCAAGGGTCTGCGGAGCAGCAGCAGGCGTGGACATCATGAGGTTGATGGTATCGCGAGTGACGGATCCCACGCGGGGTAGCCTTTATCGCATGTTCGACTTTTTCAAAAAGAAGCCGCGTGAAACCATCAACATGGCCGCCGAGTACACCAACACCCCGCTGTCGAACCAGATGGTCATGCTGTTCGCCGAGGAACTGCCCATCCTCGACAGCAAGGAACGCGCACAGGTCTACCGCGCACTCGAGGCGTACGACGGCCCGCAGATCACCTCGCAGGAAATGCTGCCGGAAGAGATCCGAAAAATTATGGATCTATAGCCTCTCCGTACATTTCGTTCGCTTTCCGACGGCCCGTGCGCGGCCTCAAGCGTGACCAACACCTCGGAGCGTCACGGGCGACGGAGCCGGTGCAAGGGGGTAGCCTAGCCTTGATGTCCACTAACACTAACGGCAAGTCCAGCACCGATGCTTCGAACGGTGCCTACGGAGCCGTACACACAGAAGCCAGGACCCTGACCGGTTGGGGTCGTACTGCCCCCGCTAAGTCCCAGGTGCTGTCGACGCCGGACTTGGATGAAATTGTTAACGCCGTCAAGGCTGTCGCAGACCAGAACTCCGACAAGCCTGCCCACCTGCGCCGCGGTGTGATTGCCCGCGGTATGGGCCGCTCTTACGGCGACCCCGCCCAGAATTCGGGCGGTCTGGTCATCGACATGCAGAAGCTCAACAAGATCCACTCCATTGATCAGGAGTCGGCGATTGTTGATGTCGACGGCGGTGTCACACTGGATCAGCTGATGAAGGCCGCGCTGCCCTACGGCCTGTGGGTGCCGGTACTGCCGGGTACTCGCCAGGTCACCATCGGTGGTGCCATTGGTCCGGATATTCACGGTAAGAACCACCACTCCGCAGGTTCTTTCGGCAACCATGTGCTGTCGATGGAGCTGCTGGTCGCTGATGGCCGTATCCTGCACCTCGAGCCGGAGGGCTCCGCAGATGATCCGGACGGCAAGCTGTTCTGGGCAACTGTCGGCGGCATGGGCCTGACCGGCATTATTGTCCGCGCTCGGATCAAGATGACCAAGACCGAGACGGCCTACTTCATCGCCGATGGCGACATGACCCACACTCTGGACGAGACCATCGAGTTCCACTCCGATGGCTCCGAGGAAAACTTCACTTACTCCTCCGCGTGGTTCGATGCCATCTCGCCGGAGCCGAAGCTGGGACGCGCCGCAATCTCCCGCGGTTCGCTGGCAACCCTGGCTCAGCTGGAGGAATACGCCCCGAAGCTGGCCAAGGACCCGCTGAAGTTCAACGCTCCGCAGCTGGTGACCGTGCCGGATATCTTCCCGTCCTTCACCATGAACAAGCTGACCATGATCAGCATTGGTGAGCTGTGGTGGCTGAAGTCCGGTACCTACCGGAACCAGGTGCAGAACCTCACGCAGTTCTACCAGCCGCTGGATCTCATCGGTGAGTGGAACCGCGGCTATGGCTCCAAGGGCTTCCTGCAGTACCAGTTCGTTGTTCCGCGCGAGGCCGTCGAGCCGTTCAAGGAGATTGTCCGCGATATCCAGCGCTCCGGCCACTACTCGGCACTGAATGTGTTCAAGCTGTTCGGCGAGGGTAACCGCGCTCCGCTGTCCTACCCGATGCCAGGTTGGAACGTCTGCGTGGACTTCCCGATTAAGCCGGGTCTCGGCGCCTTCCTCGATGATTTGGATAAGCGCGTCATGGAGTTCGGCGGCCGCCTCTACCTGGCCAAGGAGTCACGCACTTCCGCCGCTAACTTCCACCAGATGTACCCCGAGATGCAGAGCTGGCTGGACACCCGCAATGAGATTGACCCACACGGTGTCTTCGCCTCTGACATGTCGCGTCGACTGGAACTGCACTAAGACAACCGAGAGGATTTAAGCCCCAATGATTAATGCTGTAGGCGCTGCCCAGTCCATCCTGCTGCTCGGCGGCACCAGTGAAATCGGTCTGGCGATCACCGCCGAGTTCCTGAAGAAGGGCTCGGCCAAGGTCATCCTGGCTTCCCTGCCAAACGACCCCCTGCGCGAAGCCTCCGCCGAGAAGATGAAGGCCGCCGGCGCTTCCGAGGTGGTCACCCTCGACTTCGACGCAACGGACTTCGACTCCCACCCGGAGGTCGTCGATAAGGCATTTGCCGACGGCGACGTGGACATCTGCATCGTCGCGTTCGGCATGCTTGGCGACGCCGAGGAGCTCTGGCAGAACCAGCGCAAGGCCGTCCTGGCTGCGAACATCAACTACACCGGCGCGGTGTCTATGGGTGTTCTGGTTGGTCAGAAGTTCAAGGCGCAGGGCCATGGTCAGTTCATTGCCATGTCCTCCGTTGCTGGTGAGCGCGTACGTCGCTCCAACTTTGTCTACGGTTCCACCAAGGCCGGCCTGGATGGTTTCTACCTGAACCTGGGTGAGGCCCTGGAGGAGTACGGCGTCAAGACCCTGGTTATCCGCCCTGGTCAGGTCCGTACCCGTATGTCCGCTGACGTGGACGAGGCTCCGTTGACTGTAAACAAGGAAGATGTCGCCAAGCTCGCAGTGAAATCCGTCGAGGCCGGTAAGACCCTGGTCTGGGCTCCGCCGGCATTCCAGCTAGTGATGATGGTGCTGAAGCACATCCCGCGCCCGATTTTCAAGAAGCTGCCGATTTAAGACTCGAACAGCAGAGCTTTACAGGGTACTTCCGCGCTGACTCTCAAGTTTCTTGCATCCGTTTCGATAAAACCCCAGGGCTGTTTTCTGAGGAGGGCGAGAAGTGCAAGAAACTTGAGAGTTTCTTGCACTTAGGCCCCCTTTTCATCCTTGACCCCACTTTTAGCGCCTGGGCTCAGACAACCAAGCGTGTATTAGTCTCAACCCACAGCTGCAGTTCCAATTGGGATAACCGTGGAGCAATACGATTGCAGCAGCTCATCATCGTGACTGACTAGAACTATGCCCATTCCCTCGCTGTTGAGTTCTTGCAGAACGCTCATCACTTTGGTCGCTGCTTGATAATCAAGCGCCGAGGTAATTTCATCGCAGAGCAGGAGCTTTGGGCGCACGGCTAGAGCACGTGCGATTGCAACACGCTGCCTCTGCCCTCCAGAGAGTCCACTTGGCTTACGCTGTGCGAGCTGCTTATCGATACCGACTTTATCGAGCAAATCTATTGCCGCTCGGCGTGCGTCACGGCGTCCCCTTACCGACACCCGGGCTGCACGCGCTACGGCATCGAGCGCGGTCATTTTCGGGTTCAACGTAGAGGCAGGATCCTGCGGAACTATCTGCATCATCAAACGATTCTTCCGTGGCCATGTACGCTTAGCTTCACGAGTTACACCAGCACATTCAATCTCACCCGACTCTGCGTGGTTTAGCCCGATTAGGCACCGAAGTAGTGTCGACTTTCCGCTTCCTGACGGTCCCTTGACCCCAACCATAGTGCCACGCTGTACAGCGAAAGAGAGGCCCTGAAAAAGAGTCACGCGTTCATTATTCACGCAGCTCAGGTTGGAAACTCTTAAGACTGGAGACGCGCCCGCCCCTGCCCCCGCCCCCGGCATAGATTCACCAATCGAGGCTTTGGAGAGTTCTGTGACCTGGATGCCTTTCGTTACTGAACGCGGGCTGTGGCCAGAAGTCGTCTCTACACTCTGGCGTTCCACGCGCTGGGTGATCGAATCGCTTTTTTCCGTTCCATTCCCGACAGCCACGACCGAGTCAATGCAAATCGCAAGCTTAGGAACCTGGTGGGCGGTGAAAATGACCGTAACGCCACTATCCGCGATGCCTCTTAGCAGATGAGCGATTACCGTCGAAGTATCGGAGTCAAGGCCGGCGAAGGGCTCATCAAGAGCGATGGCTTCAGGCGAACGCGATAGTGCCCGAGCCAGTGCCACCCGTCGCTGCTGTCCACCAGAAAGCTGGTGAATCCGCCGGGAAGCAATGCTGGCTGGAAGATCTACACGCTGCAGCAACGCTGCAACGTCGGTGCCTGGGGCCAACTCCCGGAGCAACCGGGCTACTGACATCAATGGTGGCAACTCGGCGCCCGGATCCTGTCCTACGAAAGCAATGTGCTCACGGCGAAAATGAGCTAATTCACATGATGGAAGCTCCAGCGGGTTTACATCTCGCCACTCACTGGACTCGACAGAAACCCCACCAATTACTTCCGATCTCTCCGGTACCGCACCAATCAATGCCTTTAAAAGTGACGTCTTCCCGGAGCCGCTCACCCCAGTTAAAACCGTAATCTCACCCGCTCGGGCAGTGAGCACTGTGCGGGGTAGGATAACGTGCCCGCTTTGCATCACGGAAATATCTACATCAATCACGAGCTCGGCACATCCTTCGGTTCCTTCTGCCTCCCATTAATCAGGGTCACTACAGCAATCGATGTCGCTGCCAACGCGGCGGCTGGTGCAAGTACTGACCAGGGGTTCAGTGATATTCCACTCGCGTTATCCCGCACCATCGCTGACCATGCAAACTCACCGAGGCTTCTCCCGACCCCAAGGAAGCTCGCCGTAGACAGCACATACAGCGCTTCGATAATGCGAAGACTCCATACCGAACGAAGTACTGCGGAAATATTGGGAATGATGTCCCGAAAAATTATCGAGACGGTCGTTGCGCCACTGCCCTGTGCAGCCTGAACATAGCCAGCGCTAGCAACGGGATAGGTTGCGGCAGCGACTACGCGGGCGGCGTATGGAGTACCGACTGCGACAGAAACGCTGATAAGTAAAGGCAATCCTCCATTGGGATATAACACAGCGGTTAAAAGCAAAAGAATTACCGCCGGCACCAAGATCGTGGCATCCGCCACTGCTTCAATAAAGAAACCCAGTTTTGGCCTTAGCGCCCCCAAGATACCGAGTAGGGTGCCAAATACCGTGGTTAAAGAACCGACGATTATTGCAGTTACGACCAAGGACTGGCCGCCAACAAGCACCGCAGCGCCCACACTTCTCCCCAGGTGTTCTGTTCCTAGGAAGCCCGCCTCATTACCGTTAGCGAAGGGTGTTCCATGCGCCGACGGCTCAATGTCAAACAAACCAGCAGCGACCGGTCCGCCTAACACTAGGGCGATAAAGGCCCCCGCTAAAAACCTTCGAATCATAGTTGCACCTTCGGGGTGAATGCGACTTTTATTGCATCTGCCACAGTCAGCAACACCAATATGATCGCCCCTGTTACAGCAAGTACGGCAAGAATCACCGAGATATCCCGTTGCGCGACTGCATTAGACACCAAAAGCCCCACTCCAGGATGGTTAAATAACGCTTCGACTGTGACTGTCCCTGCTACCAAAACACCTGCTGTTGTAGCCATTGAAGTAGCAAATGTCGGTGCGGATAGCGGCAGGATATGTCGAAGTGCCAGCTGATTTCCCACGATTCCGTTTAGCTCAGCATTGCGGACCGCAGTGTTGTGAGAAGCATCCTCGAACGCTGCGAAAAGCATTCTCGAATTCCAGGCCGCCTGAGGAATTACCAGCGCCATAACCGGTAATGCGTACATACTTATCTGGGTTGGCAAGCCTTCCGCGGTTATAGTGACCGCGGGAAACCAACCAAGCCAGAGAGAGAATACCGCTACCAGAAACACACCAACGACAAACTCTGGTAGCGCAATTAATGCCACTGTCGATCGGTCAATAATGTGCGAAATCCAGGGTCTTTCAGCACGTGAAGCCCAAAAAATGGCGATTGCTACCGAAAGAACAGCAGTGACTAAAAATGCCATACCAGTTGTTGCCAGCGTCACAGGCAGCGCTGAACTCAGCAGATTAATAATCGGTACTCCGTTTACGGAAGTACCAAAGTCGCCCGCAAACGCACTTCCCAGCCAGCTCAGGAAGCGGGCCATAAGCGGCTTATCAAGATTCAGGTTTCTTTCTAGCGCTGCCAGAGCTTCCGGGGTCCGGTTTGCGCCCAAGATTGCGGAGGCAGCATTACCGGGCAGCCAATCAATCGCTACAAAAACAAGTCCGAGAACTGCGAAAAGTAAGCCTCCACGAATTATCAGCCGAGGAATAAGCCAACGCGCGATTTCCGCTGGCACACTAAGCCTTCTGGACGGTTTCAAGAAGGACACGACCATAGCCTGGAGCCTTAGGCAGACCACTCAAATTAGCTCTCGCAATATCGACTCCGTCAGATGCACCCCAGACCAGATACCCGGATCGCTCGAACTCAATCTTCTGCAGCTGGCGGCTTAGCTGGTTAATTCTCTCAGTATCGGTGCTTTCCAGTACCTGGTCATAGATCTCGTTGAATTCAGCATCATCAAATGCGGTCTCATTGGAGGCTGCGTCGCCATCGAGAACCTTCCCGGCGAAGAAGAGCACGGAATCGTTAGTTCCCCAATAGCCACAATATAGGTCTGCCTTGGTCCATGTCTCGTCGTAGAAAGTACCCGAATCCTGCTCCACTACATTGAGAGTCATGCCGATTTCTTTCACCTGATCAGCGATAACCTTCATCGCCTCTACTTGACCCGGAGCCTCAGGGGTAACGTACAAGTCATACGTTTTCTCAAGGTCAAAATCTGCCTCTTGGAGGAGATTCTTCGCTTTCACAACGTCACGCTTACGCACTAACGAAGAATCCAGGTTCGAATCTGCCGTTCCAAGAATGTCGTTTGCAGGGGTTCCATAACCGGAGAGAGCTCGTTGGATGATTTGCTCCCGATCAACTGCAAGGCGCAGCGCCTGACGAACTTTCACATCTGAGAAAGGCCCATCTGAGGTACGCATGATTAGTGGAATAACCGAGTCATTCATCCGGCGCACAATCTTTATATCTTCATTTCCTTCGACGGATCGGGCCGCAATAGGACCCGCAGCTTGAGCTAAGTCAATTTGCCCGGACAACAGCGCATTAGTCATTGCGGTGGAGTCTTCAAATGGAATGACATGGACCTCAGCAACTCCTGCTACTGTTCCGTGATAGTTATCGAAACGCTTGAGCTTAGCAGAACCATTTTCCCAACTGACCAGCTGGAACGGCCCCGATCCAATGGGCTTTTCAGCAGAAGAACCCTTCTTCATCACGAAGGTCATCAATCGCGCAAGCATCGGAAGCTGTGAATTCGGTTCCGCAGTTTCCATCACAACGACGTTGGCTCCAGCAGCACGAATGCTATCAGGCATCACTGGAAGCCGGAATGAGTTTTCCTCATCCGAAAGCATCTTCTTCAACGACCACACGACATCTTCAGATGTGACCGAGGAACCATCATGGAAGGTAGCACCGTCGGCAATCATAAATTCCCACTCAGTCGGATTATTCTGTTTCCATTCCTGCATCAGGCGTGGCACTACAGTTTCTTTCTCGCCCGGCACCGTCAGAGCCTCCCAGATCAGGGAGCTAATAAGCATATCTGAATCATTAGGCAAAAGCTGGTAAGGGTCTCGTTGAGCGCTTGCCGCTTTCCCGAGAGCCCCAACACGCAGCACATTAACGTTTTCGACTTCATCCCCACTGGCAGCCCCATCCCCTGCCGTCGACTCTCGTGACGTACACGCCGTCAGAAAAGTGCCTGTCCCAATAACTGCCATTGCAGCGAGGAATTGGCGTCGAGAAAAATTGGTCATGATGGTTCCTTAATCTCTAAGAAAGACTGCCCACAGGAGAATAGACATTGCTAACAACTACAGCAGCAGTAAAGCTTAGGCAAGCCTACTAACGAAATTCTTTTAAGAATAATTATCTAGGTCACCCTTTACAGCATAGGTTACCCTCACCTAATTTCTTTGTCATGCAGAATTTGCACCTGAGCCAAGAACTCTCACACAGGATCGTTAAAGCTGCCGACGAACTGGCTGCGACACAGAAGATTAGCTCTCCCGACTCGTACAATGCCATCAATCATCTTTTGACTGATGAGCTGGAGGAACTGAAAGAACTAATTCTGCTCTCCCCTACTGCCCATGCCACTTCCATCCATGGACTTCCCTTCCCTGCAGTTCACGGACCTACCCCAGCCACGTGGCAGGAATGCGTTGGCAAGGTCCGAACCTGGAGATTCGTTCTTGCGATTATCGCTAGCGCTGCCGGTCGCCCATTCGGATGGTTCGGACAGCAGAAAGGCCGTATCACCACAGACTTGGTGCCGACCCGCGGCCAGGAGAACCAGCAAGTTGGCGCCAGCAGCAACACCACATTGACTCTGCACACGGAAGATGCTTTTCATCCGCGGCGCGCGACGCACTTCGCTTTATTTGGTCTTCGTAACCCCAAAAATGTCGGCACTACGCTGGCCCCCATCGATGAAGCATGGCATCTACTCGATGTAGATTCGAAAAAAATTCTAACCGGGGACGGAGCCATCATTATTCCAGATGCATCTTACGGTGATTACGAATATGCAGCTCCTACTGCCATGACATCAATCTGGAAAACTGATGGCAATTTAGGCATGAGGTTTGACCCCGCCTACACAGACAAAAATTCTGGAACCTTACAGTGGTGGGAGGCATTTGAGAAGCTTCAACAGGCTCTTCACACTGTCACCTATACGGTGCCTATAAAGCCAGGTCAGATGGTCATCATCAACAATGACCGATGCGCCCACGGACGAGTACCTTTCGTAGCCAACTACGACGGGACCGACCGCTGGATGCTACGCATCAACATTATGGGAACCAAAAACACACGCCCTATCAATGAAATCAACGAACCCGGCTACGGCCAACACATCCGATTTATGGATGGTGAAATCCTATGAAACAGCGAACTAACCTGACCGTCCTCAGCAGATCAGAATTAGCTCAAATAAAAATTTCACCCGAGTCCGTACTCGAGTCGGTGAAATCCGCTCTCATCGAGCTCGACCAGCCAGGAACTCTGTGCCCAGGGAAAATCAAAGTTGAAGTACCTGAAAGCGTGAGTTACTCGATGGTCGGCAGAAGTCGTTCTTCAAATTCCGTCGGATTCAAGACTTCCTATACCCATTGGGGCAAAACTCACCAACAAAGCGCCAGGGATAGAAGCTATTACACGACCCTCACACTGTACGACGATTCCAGCGGATATCCTATTGCACTTCTCGACGGCGCTGCGGCAGGAACTCTCAGAACCCCGGCAGTCTCAGCGCTATTGGCACAGTATGCTGGTGCAATTCCTCAGAGCGCTCTCATCATCGGTTCGGGAACCCAAGGACAAAACGCAGCCCCTTTTCTCCTTGAAACCTTTGAAACATTAAACACGATTTATCTCGCCGGCAGCCACAGCGTGGGACTAGAGAAAGGCGCCAAGATTGCATCAACAGCAGCAGTGAAGCTTGGCCGAAAAATAAGAATCAAGATTGTAGACGATCCTACAACTGTGAGTTCAAACTGTGATCTCATTATCGGGGCCGCTGGACCTGAGACTCGTTGTACTGTCACAGCATCCGATATTCCCCGGCACGCAACCGTCGTTGTTGTGGGCTACGGAATCGCCCCTGATATCTGTCATCAAGCGAGCAGAGTCATCACGACGAGTATCGAACAGATGAATGTTACCGGTCGCGATTACGCTGACACCGATGGTCGGTTGCCGAATGTCCATGCCGAACTATCCGATTTGCTCCGCAAAGGGCGCAAACTGCCTCGTATTGACGAAACTACGTTTTGCTATAACAGCGGACTAGTTCTAACCGATATCGCTGTCGGCCAAATCCTCGCCAAGGAAGGTCTTAAGCAGGGATTCGGGACGGAGATATCCCTGTGGTAAGTGCCATATCATGCAAGATTGATGTTCCAAGCTGGCAAACGGCTCTGATTGGCTCAGGGAAACTTGACTTCATTGCTGAGCTTTCCGACACCCCTTTTCATGTCCTTTGCCCAAACCAATTTGCTCAAACACTTTCAGCCTGGCATACAACCGCTAAGGAAGTCGGCATTAAATTCGGTATCCGGTTTGGCAAAAAGGCAAATAAGTCCGCGCACTTCAGTCGCGAGATAGCACTGAGTGCTCTTCGTGGTTTCGACAGTGGAATCGATGTCGCCAGCGTCGAAGAGTTCCAATCATCTCTGGCCGCTGGTGTACCAGGAAATAAATTAATCATTACTGGTGCTACACCGAGTCGAGAACTTATCCATTTGGCAGTTTGCCACGATGCAACTCTAACTATTTCCAATGAAGTAGATTCAAGAATAATTTCCCAATTTGTCGACGAAATCGATACGCCTAATCAGCTCCGAGTTCTTCTCCGGATTGCGAACCAAACCCCCTCCACACGGTTTGGTATGAGCATCGATACCGCCTTGTCTCTAACCGCTCGTCTTAGCCAAGGCCGTGCCAACATCGAAATTACCGGCCTAAGTTTCCACTGCAACGGTTATGACCTCCACGAGAGGATAAACATGTCGCATCTGGCAATCGACACCCTACTCAAGGTGCGCTCCCTGTCTCCACGGGCCGACACTATTTCCATTGGAGGTGGCTTTCCCACAAGCTCAGTCGAGTATGGAGTCTGGCGAAACCTGCAATCTCGACTAAAAAACGAAATGTTCATAGATTCGGATAAACCTAAAGACCAATATCCGTTCGGATCACCTTTATCCGGACAATACTCACTACGGTTTATAGCTAATCAACATCGCCCACTGACACGTCGAGATATGGAGTCCACTCGACGCAGCTCGGACTCCATGGCTCAGCGCGCTCATCGTCACAACATAAAGATTTTGGCAGAGCCTGGACGGTCTTTATGCCAGTTCGCGGGTGCTAGTTTCTTTCCTGTTCTTTCGTGTCACGCATTGCCCAATGCTGCACGGACAGTAACTGTCGTACGTGGAACTAGTCTCAGCCTCTCAGAGCAATGGTTCAACTCGGAGTATTATCCGGACCCATACCTTGTGCGTAACGGAGTCATTATCGACTCGGGAGTAGCTACAGCAACAGCAGTTTCCGGATCAACGTGCTTAGACAGCGATTATCTCAGCAAAAGAATGATTCAACTCCCCGACAGGCCTCGACCTGGAGATTTCCTAGTCTATCCCGACACAGCCGGGTATCAAATGGACTCGAACGAGTCTGCTTTCCACGGATATCGGATTCCTCAGAAATACGCCTTTAATCCTGTCACCATGACCATCACGGAAGATCGCTAGAACAGAGGCCAAATAAAGATGCCAAAAAGAATTTATACGCAGATGTCTCAACTCATTGGCAATACTCCTCTGTTCGAGCTTGTCTGTACGCCCCAGAAAAGTCGCGTTTTGCTTAAGCTCGAGCAATTCAACCCAACTGGAAGTGCGAAAATCCGGATGGCCCAGTCGATGATTAAGGCGGCAGAGCAGGATAACCGACTTCAAGAGCATGGCACTATCGTTGAATCGACTTCCGGTAATACTGGACAGGGCTTAGCACTTCTTGCACTTGAGCGCGGATACGACTTCGTAGCAGTCGTCGATAATCATTCTTGTAAAGATAAATTGAACTCCATGCGTGCAATGAATGCACAGATGTGCTTCGTTTCCAATCAAGATGACGATTCGCTCGCCACATCGGCTAGAGAAAACCATGCTGAGGAGCTCGGCAAACAACACGGCTGGGTATTCATGAAGCAGCATGACAATGTCGCAAACTCGATGGGTTATTACCCTGCAGCTGATGAAATTTTGAATGATCTTGGGGAAAGTCCGACTCATATCATTAGTGCCGTAGGCACAGGTGGAAGCCTCTTTGGAGTTACTGAACGTCTCCATCAATTGGGACACCGTCC
Source organism: Corynebacterium sp. c8Ua_99 (assembly GCF_039907185.1). Classification (NCBI taxonomy): domain Bacteria; kingdom Bacillati; phylum Actinomycetota; class Actinomycetes; order Mycobacteriales; family Corynebacteriaceae; genus Corynebacterium; species Corynebacterium sp. c8Ua_99. The sequence continues at coordinate 92,301 of NZ_JASBOG010000007.1, read as the reverse complement.
CACTATTATAGGCGTCGAACCGGAAGGTTCCATTGCATTCGGTGCTCCTGGACACGACTATTGGCAATCTGGAACGGGCACCCCCGAAGGTGCAGTTATCGGCACTTCAGTTCGCTACGACTTACTCGACTACGGAGCAAAGGTATCCGACAAAGCAGCTTTCGCTGCATGCCGAACAATCGGAAAGCACATGGGGCTTCTACTGGGAGGATCTGCTGGCGGAGCCGTAATAGCAGCCCTCGAGCTCCTGCCGGGCTTTCCCGCTGGCTCTACATCGTTGACCATGGTGTGCGATGGAGGGGAAAAGTATCTAGATACCGTATTCAACGATGAGTGGATGTCCGAACGTGGTTTACTCGATGTCGCCCTCGAGGACAAAATTTGGGCACAAATTACGTCATTGCGCGCTGGGAAAAGTTCAATTCCGCTAGGTTCAACACGAATTTCATGGTCGAAGGAAAAGTAGTGCCCGGTACTACCTCACAGAACTTAAATCGTCAGCTTTTGGCGATGTCTCTTCCCCTCGCCGGCACACAGCTTGCGAACATCGCAATCTCAACCACGGACACTCTCATGATGGGTCAACTTAGCCTCGAGGCTCTGGCTGGCGGAGGCTTGGCAGTGGTGTGGTTTAACCAAGTACGCACAATGGCTGTGGGCCTATTAACACCACTGGGCAATAGGATTGCGTCGGCTCATGCGCTGTACGAAAGCAAATCTCGCGAACGAGCGGACTCTGAACTATCTGTTACTACGTTGCAAGGCGAAATTCGCAATCTTTCACGCACCGGCTGGTTCCTAGCAACTGCCAGTGGCCTCGTGGGAGCACTAGTGCTAATCGGGATTGCCTACGCGCTGCCATTTTTCGGCCAGTCCGCTGAGATTAGTTCCGCAGCCACTTCCATGATGTGGTTGCTCGCGCCAGGTCTTGTTCCTTGTTTGTGGTTCCAAGTCTCCCGTCAGTTTTGTGTAGGCCTCGGCAAACCAAAATCGCTACTACACATAACCGTGGCGATGATCGTAGTGAATGCAGCGTTGAACTACGCGCTCGGTTTTGGATTCGGGCCGTTTCCTGCATTGGGTCTGCTAGGCATTGGACTGTCCACCACACTGGTTCATTTATTGTCGGCCCTAATTTATCTGCGAATCACCATCCGAGATCCCGACCTCTCAACTTTTCTTGCCCTCGATTTCTGGAGTGCCGACGGAGACACGATGCACGGAAGGCTCCGTCACCTCGTCCGCACTCAGCTTCGTCTGGGGCTTCCAGTCTCAGCAACCTACGGAGCCGAAGCGGGCATGTTTTCTGTGCTGGCGATGGTCATGGGATCCTTTGGCACAGAAGCACTCGCAGCGCACAACGTCGTCTATCAAATAACCTTTATTGTTTTCCAGATTGGTGTTGGGTTCTCCCACGGCAGCTCTATTCTTGTGAGTCGCGCTTGGGGTCTGAATGACAACTCCCTTGCACGCCAAGTCGGCATTCGAACTCAAACGATGATGGCTGCCATCGTTGCTGTTGCTTCCGTCAGCTTTCTTTGCGCTCCCCGCCTCGTACTTTCCCCATTTATAAACAGCTCCGAGAAATCCAATGCCACCGAGACATTAAGCATCGCATTGGGGTTGTTGGCTATTGGCGCAGTGATGGAATTTGTCGATACTGCACAAAACATAGCTATCGGTCTCCTGCGCGGGATTAGCGACACCACTACTGGTTTGAAGGCATCCCTCACTGGTTATTGGATTATAGGTTTGCCAGCTGCTTTAATACTTGCTTTTCCCATCGGTCTAGGGCCTCACGGGGTGTGGTGGGGATTGGTCATCGGGCTTGCCAGTTCTTCAATAATCCTTTGGAGAGCTTTCCTTCTCGCGACGCGTAAAGACCTTACCGTGAAACTCTAAAGAACTCGTCCCTCAAAGCGATATCCACGTCGCAGGTATCCGGTCGTTCACGTTCGTGTGCAACACTTAAAAGCATGGTTGACAAGCAGGCCGACACCTCATCATGCAGCGAAGCCCAACAGGCTTCGCCAGCTTTTGACGAAACTACAGAGTTTTCCACAAACCGGCTCGCAGGCGAGTTCACCGACGAAGACCGTTACGAGATTTTCAATGATGACCAGCTCTCCCTCAAGGCTGCCTTCCTCTACCTGGTCGCAGCGCTTGTGGGCGGTTCGGTTATCGCTCTGGCGTCCTGGTTTGTGTTCCACCGCCTGTCGCTGCCGGCCTTTGGTGGCTCGCAGCTGACCAGGGCGGTCGCAACAGCGCTGATTGTCATCACGCTGACGCTCACCACCGTCCTGCTGTATTTCTTCGCCACCAAGGGCAAAGACAATCGCCCCAGGTGGCTAACGTGGTTGACGTACCTGATGGCTTACATGTCACCGGCCATTCTGGTGGTCTCTGCCGTCGGCCTGCCGCTGGGCTCGACCAGGCTGTGGCTGGACGGCCTTTCTGTCGACCAGGAGTTCCGCACTGAGTATCTCACCAGGATGGCCGCGGAGCCTGGCCTGCATGACATGTCGTACATCGACATCCCGTCTTTCTACCCAGCTGGTTGGTTCTTCCTGGGCGGACGCCTGGCCAATATTCTTGGCATTGCCGGCTGGGAGGTCTTCCAGCCCTGGGCATTGATTACACTCGCTGCCGCTGGCTGTGTTTTGGTCCCGGTGTGGCAACGCCTGAGTGGCTCCCTGCCCGTAGCCACTGGCATTGCGCTGACAACCACGGCGGTCGCCCTGGCGACTGTCGCCGATGAGCCCTACGCCGCAGTCGTTGCTATGGGCCTTCCGGCGATGACCGTGATGGCCTGGCGCGGTCTCACCGGCGCCTGGTCCGCCATGTTTGGCGTGCTCGTCTTCCTGGGTATTTCTGCGACTTTCTACACTCTTTACACTGCCGTAGGCGCGCTTATTGTGGTCGTGTTGGCCGTGGTCGCGTGGACGTCGTCAAGCTCTTGGATGCCCGTAGTGCGCCTGATCATTATGGGCGTGGGGTCGATGCTGATTGCGGCGACGGTGTGGGGTCCGTACATGCTGGCGGTTGCGACGGGGGCACCGCGCTCGGGCGCGACAGCGACGCACTACCTGCCCCCGGAGGGCGCGCAGCTGCCTTTGCCGATGCTCGCCGCCAGCGTAATCGGTGTGCTGTGTTTCATCGGCGTCGTGCGCATGCTGGTCAGCGCCACGGAGCCGGATGCCCGCGCGCTCGGCCTGGGCACGCTGGTGCTCTATGGCTGGGTAGTTGCCTCGATGGTGGCGACGCTGCTCGGACGCACGCTGCTGGGGTTCCGCCTCACCGCACCGATTACGTTCATGTTGATTGCGGCTGGTGTGGTCGCGCTTGCCGACGCCCGTCTCAACGGCATCGAGAAGTATTGGCCGCAGGCGGCACCAGCTCACATTGCCAAGCGCGTTTCCGCGGTAATGGCGGCAGTCTTGCTGCTGGCGGGCATTGGCTACGCGCAGTCGATTCCGAATAAGTTGCATGGCGCCATCGACTTGGCGCATACCGACACCGACGGTAACGGCGAGCGCGCGGACCGCTTCCCACCGAATGCCGGGGCGTGGTACTCAGCGGTGGACCAAACGCTGAAGGAGGCCGGGCTCGATCCGGCCCAGACAGTGGTGCTGACGGATGAGAAGAATTTCCAAGCACTCTATCCCTGGTATGGATTCCAGGCACTGACCAGCCACTACGCTAACCCTCTGGGTGAGTTCGACCGCCGTAATCAGGCATTGGAGGAATGGTCGGAGATTCGCGATCCCGATGAGCTCGTACAGGCCATGGATGAAACGCCGTGGCGCGGACCGGATGCCATTGTGCTGCGGGGCGAGGTTGAGACACCTGATGGCGAGGATGCCGCTCCACTGACGTTGGACATCGCGGATGATATCTATCCGAACAATCCGAATGTGGTCTTCCGGAGCCTGAATTTTGCCCGCTCTGCATTTGAGAAGCACTGGGAGCTAAACCAGGTCGGCCCGTTCGTAGTGGCGGTTCGCAAGTAGGTATTGGGCGGCTATCCCCTGCTGTAAACGTGATTCCTGTTACTAATGTGGAAACTGTGATGTAACTTTCGCGTTGCAAACTCAAAGAAAAACGCCAATTACCGTAGTATCTTTCCTTGTGACTGCCGAAACTAAAGAAATCAAAGAAAGTGTCGACGGCTCACCCGAAGTGACCATCGACCGCGTGGAGAGACCGCCTATGGACGGCCCCTCTCCTACGACACTGACTCGTTGGACAGCGATTATCGCTGGAATCGTCGGTTTCATTTGCTTTGTCATCACACCGTTCCTCCCGGTCGTGAATACTCAGTCCTCCGTGTCTTGGCCTCAGCGCGACACACTGAACTCAGTGGATGCACCGCTTATGGCGCAGGCACCGTTGGATCTGAGCGTCGATCTGCCTCTGTCCCTGACGGATGAACTTTCCGACAAACGGACGACCCTGTTGTCGACTATCCCCCCGACCGCGGATAAGCCGACCAAACGGGGCCTGATGGTGCGTTCGGGCAAGGACGGCCTCGACGTCATTCTGCGCGACAGCGTGGTGATGAGCCTGGATAAGAAGGAGCTTGCCAGCAACAAGGGCAAGATCCTGGAGATCCGCTCAAACGAGCATGAGACCACCGTCAACATCGACGGCGCCAAGAACTCAGATGGTGAGAAGCTCACCGCCACCACACACGGCGATTACCGTCCGCAGGTCACCGGTATCTACACTGACCTGCCCGCTGACGGTGACGCGGCCAAGGCCGTAGCCGATGGACTCGATGTCCACATGAACATCGACTCCCGCTACACCTCACACCCGACAGTGGTGAAGTACATCGTCATGTACTTGGGTCTGCTTCTGACGCTGGCTTCCCTGGTCGCGTTGGCTCGCATTGACCGTATCGACGGTTCCCCTTTCACTCCGCTGTTCAAGCGCGGTGCGTTGAAGCCGACTCCGCTGGGCATCCTGGTCGGCACGATTTTGGTTGTTTGGCACTTCATCGGTGGCAACACCTCCGATGACGGTTACATCTTCACCATGGCGCGCGTCTCCGACGAGTCGGGCTACATGGCGAACTACTACCGTTGGTTCGGCGCTCCTGAGTCACCGTTCGGCAGCCCCTACTACGACCTGCTGTCGCTGATGGTGAAGGTGTCCACCTCGTCTCTGTGGATGCGACTACCGGCGCTGCTGTCCGCACTGCTGGTGTGGTTCATTATTTCCCGAATGGTTATCCCGCGCCTCGGCGACAAGATTGCCCAGCGCCGGGTGGCCTACTGGTCTGCTGCTGGTGTGCTGTTGGCCTTCTGGCTGCCGTACAACAACGGACTGCGCCCGGAGCCGGTCATTGCTCTGGGATCCCTGCTGACCTGGGTATTCATTGAGCGCGCAATTCTGACTCGACGCCTGCTGCCAGCTGCAGTCGCAGTGGTTATCGCCACGCTGGCACTGGGCTCGGGCCCAACGGGCCTAATGGCAGTTGCTGCCCTGCTCGCAGGCATCCCGATGCTGGTGCGCATTGTCGTTGAGCGCCATAAGGCTCTCGGTGGTGGTTGGCAGGCCCCACTGATGCAGATTGCGCCGTTCCTGGCTGCGGGCACCGCAATCTTGGTCGGTGTCTTCGGCGACCAGACTTTGGCCACGGTCCGCGAGTCCATTCGCGTCCGCAGCATCATCGGCCCGTCGGAGCCTTGGTACAACGAGTACGTCCGCTACTACTGGCTGGTGCTGCAGTCGGTCGACGGCGCCTTCCCGCGTCGTTTCCCAGTTCTGATTGCACTGGCGTGCTTGACCATCACGATTGCCGCGCTGCTTCGTCACCGCACCGTTCCGGGGGCTCTGGCCGGCCCGTCGGCACGCCTGGTGTTCATGTTCATCGGCACCATGTTCTTCCTGACCTTCACGCCGACAAAGTGGACGCACCACTTCGGCGTGTACGCGGGCATCGCGGCTTCCCTGGCAGCACTTGCCGCTATGGCCATTAGCCATTGGGTAGCAGGTAACCCGCGCAACCAGCTGTTCTTTGCCGGTGGTATCACCTTCATCCTCGCTTTCTCGCTGATGGGCATTAACGGCTGGTGGTATGTGTCGTCCTACGGCGTGCCGTGGTTCGACAAGACCATTCAGTTGCGCGGCCACCAGCTGGGTTCAGCAGTATTGGCTCTGGCCTTGCTACTGCTGCTGGCTGGTGCCGTAATGAACTTCGTCCAGGAGTTCCGTACCAAGCCGAAGTCGCAGGAAAAGTCGGCACGCGCGCGCCGCGTCAATGCAGTTGCATCGTCCCCGATTGCAGTGACGACGCTGCTGGTGACGATGTTCATGGTGGCTTCACTGGGCAAGGGCGCAGTATCGCAGTACCCGGCATACTCGGTCGCCGCGGGCAATATCCGCTCCTTGGCTGGTCAGACATGTAATATGGCGAGCGATGTGCTGATGGAAACCGATCCGAACGATGGCTTCCTGAATACCGTCGATGGCAAGCCGCTAGCGGAATCGTTGCGCGGTGGCGGCAAGAACCGTGGCTTCGACCCGAACGGCGTCCCGTCAAACATGAAGGCCGAAGCTGTGGACACCAGCCAGAGCCAGGCAAGTACTGCCGACACTGATGATCAGTCTACTGATCCGGACGCCACAGTTGAGGGCGGCTCCGCGTCGGGCACCGACGGCGGCAAGCGCGCCGACAAGGGTGTCAACGGCTCGCAGGTCGAGCTGCCATTTGGCTTGGATCCGGATAAGGTGCCGGTGCTTGGCTCCTACTCCGAGGACATTCAGCGTCCTGCAAGCCTGGAAACTTCCTGGTTCCAGCTGCCTGAGATTGACGAGGACCACCCGCTACTCGTCGTATCGGCGGCCGGCCGTATCTTCCACCACGACATCAACGGTGTGGCTCAGCAGGGTCGCAAGCTGGTGGCAGAGTACGGTCGCAAGGGCGGCGACGAGGATGGCTTCGAGGTCCTCTCCGAGTCGGAGCCGATTGATATCGGCCCTGCTCCGACCTGGCGTAACCTGCGCTTCCTGACCGAGGAGATCCCAGAGGGAGCGACCGCTGTGCGACTGGTCGCGGAGGACAATGACGTCTCCGAGGATCAGTGGCTGGCACTGACCCCGCCGCGCCTGGCCGAGCTGCAGTCGATGACTGATGTCATTTCGCCGGAAACTGCGACTATCCCGGACTGGCCGGTTGCCTTCCAGTTCCCGTGCCAGCGTCCGTTCGACCACTACGCAGGTGTCGCAGAGCTTCCGGAATACCGCATCACTCCGGACCGTGGCCTGAAGGTCGTCGGTGCAGATGTCTGGCAGTCGGTCGATGGCGGTGGTCCGCTCGGATTCTCCGACGCTGTGAATGAGGCTACGTCCGTACCGACTTACCTCAAGAACGACTGGCGCCGCGACTGGGGTTCCGTCGAGAAGCTCTCGCCGCGTCCGAATAAGGACAAGGTCAAGCCGGATGTCGCCGAAATTGAGTATGAAGATATCACTCGCTCGGGTCTATACTCGCCCGGGAAGATGATTGTGAAGGATCCCTAGGCGAAAGAGCCTCGGTGCCTCCTTCACCTAAGGAGACCGAGTGACTGCACAAACCCGTTCCATCGTTGTCGCCGCAATGGTTGTGACTGACCCGGTGGGGCGGGTTTTGTGCGTTCGTAAGCGGGGCACGGATACGTTCATGCTGCCCGGCGGCAAGTTCGAGCCGGGTGAGTCCGTCGATCACCCGGAGGTCACCGCCGCGCGCGAAGTCTCCGAGGAGCTCGGCGTGGACATCGAGCTATCGCAGCTGCGTCCGTGGAATATCGCCCGTGCGGCCGCCGCCAACGAGGCGGGCTTCGAGGTCGTCGGCCACCATGTGCGCTATGTCGGCGAGTTCACCGATGAGCTGGCGAACGTTCAGCCCCACGCCGAAATTGAAGAGGTCCGCTGGCTCGACCCCTGGCTACCGACCGGGAAAATCGCCCCTATGCTGGTCGAAACCACTCTGCCGAAGCTCCGCGAAGAGCTGCCCCAGCTTGCCGCTGGCCGTGAGCAGCCACAGCGCGCACTGTCGTCACTGACTGTCTTCTGCGGCTCCGGCTTCGGCAACGATCCCGCCTGGCGCGTCACCGCCGAACGCCTCGGCCAGACACTCGCGGAAAATCGGGTGGAGCTCGTCTACGGGGGCGCGGCGATTGGTCTTATGGGCACGGTTGCTAACGCGTCGCTTGACGACGGCGGCAGTGTCACCGGTGTCATCCCCGAGGTCCTGGTCAAGAAGGAAATTGCCCATCCGCGGCTGACTCACCTGGAAACTGTTGCGACTATGGCCGACCGCAAGTCGCGCATGTATGAGCTTGGCGATGCTTTTGTTGCGCTCCCCGGCGGCGCGGGCACGCTGGAGGAGTTCTTCGAAGTGTGGACCCAGCAGCACCTGGGGATTCATGCCAAGCCAGTGGCGTTGCTGGGTCCTTCGGGCTTTTGGGAGCCACTGTTGGCTCTGCTCCGCAACGTTGTGGATGCGGGTTTTGTGCGGCCGGAGCTTCTCGATGCGCTTATTGTCGTCGACGACGTCGACAAGCTCCTGCCTGCGTTGATTGCGTGGCGTGCGGGGCGGACGAAGTTTTAGCCCGACCCCAGACCCCACAACATCCTGCTAGTGAGCAGCAGCCAGCTGCTGCAGCTCAGCTTCGGTGCCGTTGAAGACGTCCTCGTCCACGTTGGTCGGGATGCCATCGACGCGGCCGGTGGAGGAACGCTGCCAGAAGGCCATACTCTCCCAACCACCCGGCAGTGAGGTCGGAGCGCTGTCTTCGTAGGCGGCGAGCCACAGCGGGTAGTCGGTGAAGTCGGTCGAGTTACCCATCGGGTTCTGCCAGAACCAACGGTAGGTGTAAATCATCGGGGTTTCGCCGGTCTTTTCCTCTACGCGCTCGAGGAAGTCCTTGGTCCACTTCTGCAGCTGGGTCGGGTTGAGGCCATTATCCAGCTCGATGTCCAGCACCGGCGGCAGTGTCTTGTCTGTGGAGATTTGCTCATCGCGCTGCTGCAGTGCTTCTACGTACTGGTCAGCCTGCGCAATTGCGGAGCGATCCGGATGTGCCTTGTGGTAGCTGCCCACATACAGACCGGCCTTCGCTGCAGCAATGGAGTCCTCGAGGAAGTACTTCTGGTCACCTTCGACACCGTCGGTGGCCTTGATGAAAGCGAACTTCTGGCCGCTGGCTGCGACCTCGTCCCATTTCAGCGCGACGCCACCTGGGCGCTGCCACTTGGAAACGTCCACGCCGGTCGGCCCCATGTTGAAGCCGGTGCGAGCCGAGTTTGACGATGCGCTGGTAGCCGAACCAGTTGACGAACCGTTGGCATCAGAGCCCTGCGACTCCTGAACAGTCAAAAAGTCGAGCGACCCCTTGGAATCAGCAGCGGACTGGTTGGAGTGTGCAGATGCGTCCTGTGTTTGTGCGTCTGCCGGTGCAATAACACCCAAGGTCAGCGGCGCAACGGCCACGATACTTGCCAAAGTGGCGCGTCCCGGGCGTCGCTTCAACACCGCGTTCGCGGAAAGTGGAAGAAATTTCATGGTTTGCACCTTACCCCCTAAACCACTTCAGCCCCATTCGTAAGCCTAAACTTATTCCACCCCTCCAGTCACAGCTTCAATCCGCCCTTGCCCCTAGACTGGCGGCATGACAAATAGCACTAATACTGAGACCCAGTCCGCAACGTCCCAATTCTCAACAACTCCTCGCCCGCAGGACGACCTCTACTTGGCCACCAACGGTGGGTGGATTAGCAATCACGTCATCCCGGCTGACCGCCCCATCGATGGCGCCTTTTACAAGCTGCGGGATGAGGCGGAGGAAAACGTCCGCGAGCTCATCACCACTGCCGCCGATGCGGATCCGAATTCCCGCGTCGCTCGCTTGTACAACTCTTTTATGGACGAAGCCGCTATTAATAACGCCGGCGCAGCTCCTCTCGCGCAGGATCTAGAAATGATTGCCTCCGCCGAGAACGCGCATGAGCTGGCGTTGGCGCTCGGCCGCCTCGACCGCCTCGGTGTCGGTGGTGCGCTCGGGTACTGGGTAGAGAAGGATTCCGGCTCGGACCTGGATGCTCTCTATCTGTTGCAGTCGGGCCTCGGCCTCCCGGATGAGGCTTACTACCGCGAGCCTGGTCACGCCGACACCCTCGCTGCCTATGAGCAGCATGTTGCCGCTATGTTGAAGCTTCTCTCCTCGCATGACGACGGCGCGGGGAACCTCTCCACCGCGCTTGCTGCATTCGAGTTGGTGGACCCGGCCGCTGCGGCGGCGCGCATCGTGGCTTTTGAAAAGCGTATTGCCGCTGGTCACTGGAATGTGGTCGATACCCGCGATGCACTGAAGACCTATAACAAGACGGCCATTTCTGACCTCCCCACCGGCTTCCCGGTCGCGGAGTGGCTCGCGGCCACCGGTGTCAATGAGACGAACCAGACTGCCATCGACACCATCGTGGTGATGATGCCGTCGTACTTCGAGCACTTGAGCAAGTTGTGGCAGGACACTGACCTGGCAGATCTGCGCCTGTGGGCACTGTGGCGCGTCCTCCACCAGCGCGCCGCCTACCTGTCGGATGACTTCTCTGCGGAGAGCTTTAACTTCTACGGCCGCACCCTGCAGGGTTCGACCGAGCAGCGTGCACGCTGGAAGCGTGGTGTTGCCTTTGCGGACGGGGCGGTTGGACATGACGTCGGCAAGCTGTATGCGGAAAAGCACTTCCCTCCGGAGTACAAGGAGCAGGTCCTGGAACTGGTGGACTACCTGCTGGCGGCGTACCGGGAGCGAATTTCGAAGCTGCCGTGGATGACGAAGGCGACACAGGAGCGGGCGCTGGAGAAGCTGTCGCTGTTTAAGGCCAAGATTGGCTACCCGGAGCGTTGGCGTGATTACTCGGCGATGGAGCTCGGGGATTCACTGATGGACAATGCTCGCGCTGCCAGCGCTTTTGCGCATGATTATGAGGTGGCAAAGCTGGGAACCCCGGCCAATCGTGATGAGTGGCATGGCACTCCGCAGACGGTCAATGCCTTCTACAATCCGGTGGTCAATGACATCACGTTCCCGGCTGCGATTTTGCAGTCGCCGTTCTTCTCACCGGACGCTTCCCCGGCGGAGAACTTCGGTGGCATCGGTGCGGTTATTGGTCACGAGATTGGTCATGGTTTTGATGACCAGGGCTCGCAGTATGACGGTCACGGCAACCTTCACCAGTGGTGGACCGATGAGGATCGCGCAGCTTTTGAGAAGCTGACCTCCGCACTGGTGGACCAGTACGAGGGCCTGGTTCCGCAGGCTCTGCGCGAGCAGGCCGAGGAGGGCGCTGACCTGCCCGGTGTCAACGGTCGCTTCACCCTGGGAGAGAACATCGGTGACTTGGGCGGGCTTGGTATTGCTGTCGTCGCTTTCCGCCGTTTCCTCGCTGCCCGCGGAAAGGAACTCGGGTTGGAGGACACCCCCGAGACCTACCGTGACCTGTTCAAGCAGTGGGCACTGGTCTGGCGTTCCAAGATTCGTCCGGAGTTTGCACGTCAGCTGCTTGCCATTGACCCGCACTCGCCGGCGGAGTTCCGCTGCAACGTCATTGCCAGCAACATCGATGAGTTCCATGAGGCCTTCGGCACTTCAGCGGGGGACGGCATGTGGCGTGAGCCGAATGAGCGCGTGAATATCTGGTAATTCTGCGGGAACCCAACCTGCGCTGCCTTATCCTCCGATGCTTTCCGGGCTCTCCGATGCCTTCCGCAGCCTCCGGGGACAGCAAACGCCTCACCGTTTACTACAAATGCAAAAGCTGACTTTTTGTTTTTGCAAACGTAGAACTAAAATCACAGGTGAGGCGCACGCTTTCCCGATGACCAAGTCGGGCAGGGTCCCAATCAAGCGAGGTTCCTGTTACAAGTGCGCTTACTAAGTGCTCTTGCTGGAGGAGGCCGCTGTGGACACCCGCGACATCCAAGCACTCACCGCCGTCAAGCTCTATTACGGCGAGGGGCTCACACAGTCTCAGGTTGCAACCGAACTCGGGGTTTCCCGCCCAACGGTCTCTAAACTGCTCAACCTTGGCCGTGAGCGCGGTTACGTGCGCATTGAAATCCACGACCCGCGCGAGGAAGCCTCAGAGACCGCGACGCAGATGCGGGATCGCTACCAGCTCAACGATGTGCGCCTGGCGCAACCGGCACGCGCTGGCAACGCGGTCTTGCTCCGCGAGTTGGGGCGTGTGGGCGCCGAGCTTCTCGACGAGCTGGTGGTCGACGGTACCCTTCTCGGTGTTTCGTGGGGTAAGACCATGTACTCCGTATCCACGCAACTGAAGTCCAAGGATGTCTCGGGCGTGGAAATTGTGCAGCTCAAGGGCGGAATGAGTCATTCCGATAAGTCGACGAATGACATCCGCACTATTGGCGGGTTCTGCCACGCTTTCCATGCCTATGCCCGCACATTGCCGCTGCCGGTGATTTTCGATTCGGTCGAGACCAAGCGCATCGTGGAACAGGATCGGTTCATCGCCAGCGTATTGGCGCTTGGCCGGACGGTGGACATTGCCGTTTTCACTGTCGGCGCAGTCGACCATGATTCACTGGCCTTGAACTTGGGGCAGCTGTCGGCAACCGAAAAGGACTTACTCGTGGAGCGCGCAGTGGGCGATGCCTGCTCACGCTTCTACCGCCCGGACGGTGGCATTGCGCTGCCAGAGGTCGATGCCCGCACGGTAGGTATCAGCCTCTCTGACCTGCGCCGGATCCCCACTCGGGTACTTGTGGCCGGTGGCGCACACAAGGCCGAGGCTATCGATGTGGCCCTTCGAACAAAGTTGGCCACTCACTTGGTCATTGACGATGCCACCGCCGAGCGCCTACTTTCGCTCGACTCATCGGACTCACCGGGCTCGCCAGACTCACCCACTAGCTCCACCCCTCCCTCTGCCACGGATTAGCTGTCTCGGGACGCATCAGTACAAAGAACTGACACCCGGGCCCGAGAAGCGTCTCTGCCCTCTTCGACCGATAGACTTAAGCGAGCGCAGATGTCCGCATATATGTTGCAGCCGCTGTCCGGTCGGAGAGGACGATTCTTTAGGTGTCACCAGCACAGCAGATCAAGCACACACTCCAGACCTACGAGTCGGCGGACGCATCTTTTGCTCAGTCCGCGAAGAAGTTGCCACCCGTGGGGTGGAAAGGAGCGCTCTACGCTCTCAAGCGTGCGGGTATCGAGTTTTTCTTGGAGCTCGGTTTCGACGCCGCCGCGAAGTTGACTTACTACACGGTGCTAACCTTCGCACCCGCACTGCTTGCGATTTACTCAATTGCCACGCTGATGTTGGCCGGTTACACCGATGACCTCAACCGACTGACCGAGGATTTCATCCGCAGCTACATTCCAGCTGAGTATGCCGAACCGATTCGCAATGTCATCTCAACGATTATCGGCTCCGCCACGGGCGGTCTCGTCGCACTGACTATCGGTATTGTCTTTGCGCTGATTTCGTCGTCGGCCTACACGCGCGCATTTTCGCGCACGGGTAACTCCATCTATGGCGTTTCCGAAGGCCGCACGCTTATTCGCTACCACCTGCTCATGGTCGCCATTACGCTATTGCTGCTCATTGGCACGGTGGTACTGCTCATTGCGATTGTTGTCAATGACCAGCTAGTTATCACCATCGTCGAACCGGTTGCCCGCCCGTTGGGTATTGAATCGACCACGCGACAGGTCATTGACTTCTGCATCTCCGTCTGGAGTTGGCTGCGCTGGCCGGTCATTATCGTCATGTCGATGATTCTGATTGGCTCGCTGTACTACTTCACACCGAATGTGCGCATGCGCAAATTCCGCTGGCTCAGTACCGGTTCGGCACTGGCAATTATCAGCTCGCTGGGTATTGGCAAGGCATTGCAGCTTTACCTGTTCAACTTTGCGGCTTCAAACCCCTACGGCGCCATGGGTGCCGTCATTGCTCTCATGACTGCACTTTGGGGCATTAATGTCGTCGTGGTCTTCGGCTTCAAGCTGGATGCCGAGGTTGAGAGGATGCGCCAACTGCGCGCCGGCCTGCCCGCAGAGCGATACATCCAGCTTCCACCCCGAGCTACCGCGGCCGCCGAGGGCGAGCAGAAAATCCATCAGAATCTAGAAAAGCAGGCGGCCGAATTCCGAACTGAGGAACCCGACCGCCTGGATAAAATGCCAGCAGAAGCAACTGAAGATTTTTCCTCGCAGCCCGCTGCTGAGACTGACCCTGCTACCGATCCGTTCCAGAAGATCGACTAGCAGGGCCAGTAACTAACCACACAGCACCTAGCTATAGCGCAATCACACCCACAATTGCAGCGTTGAGCAGGTTGGTGCACAGGCCCGCAATCAGCGCCAGCGGACCGTTCTTGGCAATCTCACCGCGACGTTCCGGCGATAGCGCACCGAAGGAACCGATCTGAATTGCAATGGAAGACAGGTTGGCGAAGCCAGCCAGGGCGAAGGTCGCCAGCATGATGGACTTCGGATCCAGCGAGTCGACGTGCTCCGAGAACGAGGTGTAGCCGACGAACTCGTTCAGAATCGTCTTCTCACCAATGAAGCTACCGACCAGCCCTGCGTTCTCCCACGGCACACCAATCAGCCAGGCAATCGGCGCGAAGACCAGGCCGAACAGCCCCTCCAGCGACCAGTTTTCCTGACCGAACCAGCCGCCGATGCCGCCAATCATCGCCGACAGCATCGCAATCACAGCGATGAACGCAATCAACAAACATGCCACAACCACAGCGATACGACCGCCGGCCAACGCACCCGCCCCGAGCGCGTCAATGACGTTCTTCGACTCAGTGTCGCGGACATCCTTCACCGACGCATCCAGATCGGATTCCTCCGTCTCCGGCCAGAAAGTCTTCGCAATCAGCAGCGAGCCCGGCGCGTTCATTACCGATGCCGCCAGCAGGTACTCCAACGGCGCACCGAGCAGGGAGTAACCGATCAAGGTCGATCCGGCCACCGACGCAAAACCGCCCGACATACATGCGAACAGCTCCGACTTGGTCAGTTTCGGAATATACGGCTTAACGACGAGCGGAGCCTCCGACTGCCCGAGGAAAATCACCGTGGAAGCGAAGACGGACTCCACCTTCGAGGTTCCCATAATGAACTTCAGTGCGGACCCGACATATTCAACGAAGTACTGCACTACCCGCAGGTAGTAGAGGGCGCCGAGGACCGCGCCCAGGAAGATAATCACTGGCAGCACGTTGAGCACGAAGACGAAGTTTTTACCCGTGCCGTCGAAAAGATTACCGAAGACAAACGAGGTGCCCTCATTTGTAAAGTCGATCATCTTCTCAATGGCACCGGCCACGCTCTTCAACGCCTGGAAGCCGGGTTCCCACTTCAGCACTACCAGCGCGAACACCGCTTGCAGCAGCAGGCCAACGCCGAGTGTGCGCCAGTTAATGGCTTTCCTGTTCTTTGAGATAGCAATGGCAAATCCGATGACGAGGATGATGCCCAGTAAGCCTTGCAGTCTATCCATGACTAAGGTCTTCTTTCTTGATAAAAGAGGCTGTGGTGATGATGCCTACAGGTCCTCGGGACCAAAGGCGTAAGGGAGAATTTTTTCAAAGTCAATGCTGGCCGGAGCGCCTAAACCACCATTTTCCGGGCGCTTGGATTCCACAATGACACGCTTGCACCCAAATTCGTGCAGGACCTGCCGACAGGCACCACAGGGGTGGCACGGTGCCGCCTTTCGCCCGACAATGGCACAGGCCGCAATCTTATGGTTGCCGCCATGCTCCGCGACCATGCGGAATACGGCTGTGCGCTCTGCGCAGTTGGTCAACCCATAGGACGCGTTTTCCACGTTGCAGCCTGTGACCACCGTACCGTCGTCAAGCAGAAGTGCGGCACCAACCGGAAAACCTGAATAGGGAACGTACGAGTTTTCCGTGGCGGCGTAGGCCTTAGCCAGCAGTTCTTCGTCTGAGATGTGGGACATTGTGCTCTCCCTCCCCGAGCCTGTTCGAGGTGTTTATGCAAACATACTTATGTGGGTACAAATGGAAAGTTAACTGTTGACATTTGTTCTAGTGCTGATGATAATCGGAATCAGCAGAGTTCACAAGACCAATATCGCTAAGCACAATCGCCTATAAAAGGAGCGAACAATGGCTGAAAAGTTCGATGTAGTTGACGTCATCAAGGTAAAGCGTGATGGCGGTGAACTCAGTCCGGAAGAGATTTCCTGGGTCATTGACGCCTACACTCGCGGCGTCGTGGGCGATGAACAGATGGCGGCGCTGAACATGGCCATCTTCATCCGCGGCATGAATCGTCGCGAAATTGTGGATTGGACTCAGGCGATGATTGACTCGGGCGAGACCATGAGCTTCGCATCGCTGAGCAAGCCCACCACGGACAAACACTCCACCGGTGGTGTCGGTGACAAGATCACGCTGCCGCTGGGCCCACTGGTGTCCTCCTACGGCGTGGCCGTCCCGCAGCTGTCCGGCCGCGGCCTCGGCCACACCGGCGGCACCCTGGACAAGCTGGAATCCATTCCGGGCTGGCAGGCTGATGTTCCGAATGACCGTTTGATGCAGATCCTGGAGGATTCCGGCGCGGTCGTCGCAGCAGCCGGTGCGGGCCTGGCACCTGCGGATAAGAAGATTTACGCGCTGCGTGACATCACCTCGACGGTGGACTGCATTCCACTGATTGCCTCGTCGATCATGTCCAAGAAGATTGCGGAGGGCACCTCCAGCTTGGTGCTGGATGTCAAGGTCGGCTCGGGCGCCTTCATGAAGGATCTGAATCAGGCCCGCGAACTGGCCCGCACCATGGTTGACCTGGGCAACGATGCGGGCGTGAATACCCGCGCACTGTTAACGGACATGTCCACTCCGCTGGGCCTGACCATCGGCAACGCCCTCGAGGTCCGCGAATCGGTGGAGGTTCTCGCTGGCGGTGGCCCCGCGGACGTCGTGGAGCTGACCTGTGAGCTGGCCCGAAACATGCTGGAGCTGGCCGGCGTACACGATGCTGACGTGGAGCAGGCTCTGAAGGACGGCCGCGCAATGGATTCGTGGAAGAAGATGATCCGCGCTCAGGGCGGCGATCCGGATGCCGCGTTGCCGGTGGCACCTCACACGCACGATGTGGTTGCGCAGGCTGACGGTTACCTGACCAAGCTGGATGCACTGGCTCTCGGCGTTGGTTCCTGGCGCTTGGGCGCGGGACGTGCTCGTAAGGATGATCCGGTGCAGGCCACCGCCGGTATTGAGATTTTCGCCAAGCCGGGAGACAAGGTGGTCAAGGGTCAGAAGCTGCTCACGCTGCACACTGAAACTCCGGATAAGTTCGAGCGCGCTCTCGAGTCCATCGAGCCGGGCATTGAAATCGGCGACACCGCGCCGACAGCCGAGCGCGAGATTATCCTCGATCGCGTGTCCTAGAAAATTTCTGACGGGCTCGCGCCGGCGCCACTTCCCCGCCCCGAGCCCGCCATCTCCCTACTTTGACGCTCTCTCCCAAATTTCCGAAAGGACTTGATTTCTCCCATGACTT
The DNA here is from genome assembly GCF_039907185.1 of Corynebacterium sp. c8Ua_99. Classification (NCBI taxonomy): domain Bacteria; kingdom Bacillati; phylum Actinomycetota; class Actinomycetes; order Mycobacteriales; family Corynebacteriaceae; genus Corynebacterium; species Corynebacterium sp. c8Ua_99. The sequence continues at coordinate 74,731 of NZ_JASBOG010000007.1, read as the reverse complement.
CCCGCGCTGATGTTGCCAAGATGATTGACCACACCCTGCTCAAGCCAGAAGCCACCTCTGACCAGGTCAAGGCTCTTATCGCCGAGGCCGCCAAGCTCGGCACCTACTCCATCTGCATCTCCCCCTCGCAGCTCCCAGTCGAGGTGCCTGAGGGCCTGCACATCGCCACTGTCGTAGGCTTCCCCTCCGGTGCGGTGAAGGCCGAGGTCAAAGCCACCGAGGCCGCCCGCGCCGTGGTCGATGGTGCCGAAGAGATTGACATGGTCATCAACATCGCCTTCGCCAAGGAGCACCGCTTCGACGACCTTGAGGCCGAAATCAAGACTGTTCGCGATGCCATTCCGGGCAAGGTTCTGAAGGTCATCATCGAGTCGGCCGCCCTGACCGATGAGGAAATCATCGCAGCTTGCAAGGCCTCCGAGTCCGCAGGCGCAGACTTCGTCAAGACCTCCACAGGTTTCCACCCAGCTGGCGGCGCTTCCGCTCACGCCGTGAAACTCATGCGCGAAACCGTGGGCGACCGCCTTGGAGTCAAAGCCTCTGGCGGTATCCGCGATGCCGCTGCCGCTGAGGAAATGATCGCCGCTGGCGCCTCTCGCCTGGGCCTTTCTTCCTCCGCCGCTGTCCTCGACGGTCTGAAGTAGGCTAACCCCGATGCTCTCCGAACAGCTACAAGCCACCATCACCGATTGGATCGCCCACGATCCGGACTCGGCCACCGCCGCTGAGCTCTCCTCGCTTTACGACGAAGCCAAGGCCGCCAACCCCGATGCGATTGCCGAGCTGGAAAGCCGTTTCGCCGGGCCACTCGAATTCGGCACTGCAGGTCTTCGCGGTGTCGTTGCCGCTGGTCAGTCTCGCATGAACCGTGCCACGGTCATCCGTGCCACCGCTGGCCTGGTTGCGCATCTGAAGAACATTGTGGGCGACGACTTCACCGTGGTCATTGGTTGCGATGCCCGCCACGGCTCCGCCGATTTTCACCGCGATGCCGCCGCGGTTGTCGCCGCAGCCGGTGGCAAGGCCCTGGCTCTGCCACAGCAGCTGCCCACACCGGTGACCGCCTTTGCCGTGCGCCACCTCAATGCCGATGCCGGCATCATGGTCACGGCCAGCCACAATCCACCGAAGGACAACGGCTACAAGGTTTACCTCGGTGGCCGCGCGGTGGAGTCGGATTCCCGCCGAGGCGTCCAAATCATCGCGCCCCATGACAAGCAAATTGCGGACGCCATCGCCGCTGCTCCACCGGCTGATGAGGTCCCGCGTGACTTCGATGCCGTCGAGCAGGTTGGTCCTGAACTACTGGACGCCTATGTGAAACGGGCGGCTGCGCTCGCAACGACGTCGTCAAGCGAAGAGAAGCAGGCAGCGAAGATTGTTCTCACCCCGATGCATGGTGTCGGTGGCGAGACCATCGTGCGCACACTGAACGCGGCAGGTTTCTCGAATGTCAGCGTGGTCGAAAAGCAGTTCGCGCCGGATCCGGAGTTCCCGACGGTATCGTTCCCGAACCCGGAGGAAGCCGGCGCGCTGGATCTTGCGTTTGAGCTGGCACGTGCCGAAGACGCGGATGTCATCATCGCGGCTGACCCGGATGCGGACCGCTGCTCGGTAGCTATTCCGGACAGCGGCGTCGATGGCGGCTGGCGACAGCTCTCCGGCGACGACATCGGTGCGTTTCTGGGTGAAGTCATCGCTGCGGATGCCGAGGCCCGTGGGATTGCGACCGTGACCAATGATGAGGGCGCAGAGTTTCCGGCCACAATGGCTAACTCGATTGTGTCCTCACGCCTGCTGGGCAAGATTGCCGCAGGTCACGGACTGAATTATCGCGCTACACTGACCGGCTTTAAGTGGATTGCTGGTGTGGACGGGCTCGTCTTCGGCTACGAGGAGGCCATTGGCTACTGCACTGACCCGGCAGTCGTGCGAGACAAGGACGGCGTATCTGCGGCGGTGCGTGTCGCCGACGCGGTGGCGCGACTGAAGGGCCAGGGTCTTGGCATCCAGGACCTTCTGGATGATGTCGCCCGTGCCCATGGTCTCTACAAGACCGCACCGTTGACCTTCCGTGTCGAGGACCGCTCGCTGATCACCAAGGGCATGGACACTCTGCGCGCCAACCCGCCTGCACAACTGGCTGGTTCGAAGGTCACGCAGGTCACGGACATGAATGATGGCCTAGACATGGTCGATGCCAAGGGCGAGAGCTATCACATCCCTCCTACCGACGGCATTCTCATCCTCACCGAGGCCAACGACCGCGTCATTGCCCGGCCTTCCGGCACGGAACCGAAGCTGAAGTGCTACCTGGAAGTCGTGCTGCCGGTCGCTTCGTCCGCGATTCCACACGTGGCCGCGGCCGAGCGGCTCGACCAGATTAAGGCCGAGCTCAAGGAAATCCTGGGGATGTAGCCACTAAGCAGCTACCAGCTACCAGCTACACCTCGCAACAAACTGGGGTGCGCATGAACGAAACGGCCGAAAAATGGCCGTGGGGTTTCACGCGCGCCCCAGTTTCACATATGCAGCCCGGAGTCTTGGACCGGCTCATGAGTTACTGACTAGGTTTATGACAAAAACAAGCAGAAATTAGTGCCGAAACTGACATAAACTTAGGCAGTTTCTCGATGGTCACAACCTCATTTGAAGCTCACCACCTCATTTCGGGTCTAGCTAAACCCGTCCTTGCCGCATTTTGCGGACGACATGCGTCTCCTAACATGCTTTACAGTTTTCCCAGTAATACAATAAAAGCCGTTAACCGTGTCCCCAGGGGATGGAGCACCATTCGCTACGCGGGTTGGGCTCATCACAGGGGGAACACTTCCTCCTCGTGATTGGTACGTCCAGCATGTCGCATAACGAGTTCCCCAGCTCAGACCCCAACTACAATTCGAATCCTTCCACCGGTTCTTTCGGCCCCGTGTACCCGAACCAGGCACCTCAACCCCAACCACAACCACAGCCCCAGCCCCAATTCGCTGCGCAGCCGGCACCAACTTTCGCTTACGCAGCCCCGGCGTATCCGCAGCAAAGATCAGGTACTTCCGGCGCAATGATTGCGCTCATTTCAGTGCTGGTCGTGGTCCTGCTGGGCCTGGTTGGCGCGGTACTTTATGTCACCCTGAGTAAAGATGACTCGGTAACTGCGGCCGACACACAGACGGCTGCCACTACACAGGCCGCTGCCGATACTTCGAGCCAGCCCAACCCACCGGTCACACAGACTGAGACCGTGGTTGTTCAAGATTCGAGTGGCTCATCCGGTAATTCGGGCTCGTCTCGCTCATCGGGCCTGGCTGGCGGCAACCTCTCCAGCGCATGGAAGGGCACGTCCTCAACGAGCGATCCGTTCGTTCGAAATGTACACAGCGCCTACGTCCGCTATCGCAATTCCACTGGTGCGGAATCCGGCACCATCACGGCCTACAGCCCAACGACTGGCCTGACCTACAACATGTGGTGCCGTCCTGCTGGCGGCAACATCAAGTGCACGGGCGGCCGTAACGCAGTGGTGTACATCGGCTAACGCATACCGCCCACCGCCACAGTCGCAACACTCCAGTCCGCGCCCTCCGCCGCAACCTACGCCACTGCGTCGTCCAGACCACCAGCTAGGTCATGGAAGATCGCTCGGTTGAGACGAAATGCCTTCTTCGCCTCGTCGACCACGGCATCTTTATCGGCATCCGAAATGCCCAGCTCAGACAGACTCCGTCGGTAGCCGTCGCGGTAGGGCTTAATTTTTCCGATAGCGGAGAAGTCATAGAATCGGGTTCCCTCCGCACCGATGCCGTAGTGCTTGGCCAGCATGGACGCAATCACCTGGCCACCAGAAAGATCGCCCAGGTAGCGAACGTAATGGTGTGCCAATGCGGCGTTGGCGTTGCCGTTGCTTTCGATTTCACGAAGCTCGGCCACGTAGTTCTTTGTCGCCTCCACTGGCGAGATCTTTTCCCGCCAGTCAGGCCCCACCAAATGCTCAAGGTCGGCCGCCAGAGCCTCCAGGCGCTCCAGCTGCGCATCGTAGACCGCGCTGACCTGCGGCGATTCCGCAGTGGATCGCACTGCCTGCTCCAACGCTTCGTACACAAAGTAGAGCTGACCAGTTAGATCGATGGCCGCCTGCGCATTCAGTTCACCCGCAAGCAGCCTCGACATGAAGTCGGAGTTCTCCGCTTCACTGTGGACACCCGCAGTCTCCACTTTGAGTCGCTCTGCCAAGGGCTGAGCAGCCAGCTTGTCATCCTTTTTAATCGTGTTTTCAACCATGATTTTCTTCTTTCTCTGCGAGGTTCGGAGACTGGGGTGAGAGGTTTTTGTCCGCGCGTTGAGGTACCAGCACTGGGTTGCCCGCGGAGTCCTGAAGCACTTCCACACCGATGCCGTAGACTTCGCTGACGGTCTGTGCATCCAGGGTTTCCGCAGGCGGGCCTTGCTTTACGACGCGCCCCTGCGCCACCACCACAACGTGATTGGCATACGCCGCTGCGGCGGACAAATCGTGCAGGACTACAACCACGGCTTTGCCCGCCGCCGCGCGGGCGCGCATCATTCCCATGATTTTTTCGGCGTGGTGGAGGTCCAGAGCCGCGGTCGGTTCGTCGAGAAGTACGACGGGAGTGTCCTGGTAGAACACGCGCGCGCTGTGGACGCGGGCGCGCTCGCCGCCGGAGAGGGTCGGGACTTCCCGGTCAAGGAGGTGCGCGACGTCGCATTCAGTGATGACTTCCGCGAGCAGCTCCTCGTTCGGGCAGCCCCAGGGGTTGCGTCCGAAGTCGATGACCTCGCGGCTGGTGAATGGCACGGACAGTTCTTGGCTCTGCACCAGGACAGCGCGGTAGCGGGCCAGGTCGGCGATGGAGAGCTCGGCAATGGAGTGCTCGCCGATCCGGACGTCGCCGCCGCTGAGCTCATGGTCGCCGGAAAGCGCTGCGAGCAGTGTCGACTTTCCGGCACCATTCGGGCCGACCAGCGCGGTGACTTTTCCGGGCTCGGCGACCACGGAAACATCGTTGAGGATGCGGTGACCATCCAGGGTGATGCTGACATTTTCGGCAGAAATTCCCAGGCCAGAGTGGATTTCCATTAGTGCACCGCCCTCTTCGAACGCAGGAGCAGCCAGAAGAACAGCGGGCCACCGACAATCGAGGTGAGCATTCCCAGCGGCAGGTCCGCACCGGTAATCATGGTGCGGGCCGCGAGGTCGGCCAGCGTTGTGGCCAGCGCCCCGCCGAGGATGCATGCGGGAATCAGCGTGCGATGCGCTGGCCCCAGCAGCAGTCGTGCAGCGTGCGGCACGACCAGGCCGATGAAGACGATGATGCCGGAAAATGCCACTCCAGCCGCCACGACCAGAGACGTGCCGAAAATAATGGCGCGACGCAGCGTAACGACGTTAATACCCAGGTGGCGGGCTTGCGCTTCACCAAGACTCAGAATGTCCAGCTTGCGGTAGCTGACCCACATGGCAATTACGGCCGGAACTGTCACCAGCGTAATGATGACAACCTGCGTCCAGGTGGCGCTGGCAAACGAGCCCATCTGCCAGAACACAATGCGGTCGCGGGCAGCCGTGGAGGCTACGAATGTCAGGAGCGAAACCAGACCACCACAGATGGAGTTCACAGCCACACCGACCAGAATGATTCGAGCGATATCGCGGCCACCGTGCGCATTGGCGGCCACAATAGCCGTGGCTACCGCGCCACCAATAAAAGCTGAGACCGCAATGGCCCAGCTGCTGGCGAAGACACTCAACACTCCGCCGAGCACTCCGGAAAGCCCGGCGGCGGTGCCCAAAACTGTGGCGGTGGCAGCGCCGACCGCGGCGCCGGAGGAAACGCCGATGAGGCCGGGTTCGGCAAGCGGGTTGCCGAACACCGCTTGCAGCGCCACACCTGCGAGGGCTAGTCCCGCACCAACGAGGCAGGCCAGCGCGATGCGCGGCAATCGCACTTGCCACAGCACGGTGTCGATGGGCTCTGGCGCGTCACCGAGACCGCCATTGAACACTAGCCTCACCATTGAGCTCAGTGATTCGCCGATGGTGGCGCCGAACTGCCCCACGGAGGCCGACCAACCTATTGCCAGCACAAGCGCTAGGGCGAGCCCAATGAAAACGGCCGCCTGTCTGAACGGACTAGTTTTGTTCGCGGTTGTCTGCATTGCTCAGCCAGTCACTTCCCCGCAGTCTTGTCAGCGCTCACACGAGAGCCTGCACCAGCGCCATCACCTGCACCATCACCAGCACCGCCACCGTAGAGAGCATCCGCAATGGCGCGAATCGCACGCGGCGACTGCGAGTCAAAGGACAGCAGCTGCGAATCGGGCACGTCCACAACGGACTCATTCTGGCCCGCCGGGGTCTGTGCGATACCCGGGATTTCCTTCAAGCCTTCAATCCCGCCGACGGACTCCAGGCCACCAGACATAACCAGGATGGTGTCTGGAGCCGCAGCGATGAGCGACTCTGGCGTAATCGGCGTGAACGCACCCTCAATACCCACGCCCTCACCGGCATCGACACCGCCGAGACGAGTGATCAGAGAACGCCCACCAGAATCCGGTCCCGCAATCATGGCCACACCGGTTCCGCGCACGTAGAGAATCATCATCTTGCGGCCATCGGCCTTGGCCTGCGCGTACTCGGTCGCAGCCGCCAGCTCCTTGTCCAGGTGCTCCTTCACCGGGCCAACTTGGTCAGCCAGGCCGACTGCGCCCGCGACTTCGTCGATAAGCGTGTTGATCGTCTCGGGAGTGCGCTCGTCCGACACATGGACGACGGTGATCCCCGCTTTTTCAAACGTGTCGAAGACACGGCTAGGGCCAATCGTGCCATCGGTAATGATGAGCTCCGGCTTTAGCTTCATCACCGACTCAGCATTGACTGCATGCCCGCCGATGGTGAGGTTCGGCAAATCCTTTACCGCCGGGAAATCGGAGGTGGAGTCGCGCCCCACCAGACGGTCTCCGAGGCCAAGCGTGTAGACCGCACGACTGAGTGCTCCCGCCCGGTCAAGCGTGAGAATACGCTGGTAGTCCTTGTCCGCCGCCGGTTTCGGGTCTTTCAGCAGCACTTCGGGGTTTTCCGAAGGCAGGTTCGCATGCGCGGCACCGTGAGCGGAAATGTTGTCGGCGCGCGGAACCGTCGTCACGCCAGCGCTTGACGACGATGCCCCCTCCCTCGCGGCATCATCGGAACCACAGGCGACTAGTCCTGCGACTAGGACAACACTCAGCAGTGTTCCGGCAAGACTGCGAACGCGACAGGCAGGCACGGTGAACATATTCCCCCTCTGTGAGCTGACGCTGCACGGAGATAGACGACAAAAAGAATGACTAAATAACGACTAACACTAGTAACAAAGAGCTTAGAAAGGACTTTGCTCTACTCACCCAAAGAATCTTAGGCTATCTTTTAGTTCTAGGTTAGCCTACCCTTAAATAAAGATAGTAATTTCTACAGTTTTTCGGAAGGACGTTACCTCCTATGACTACTCGTACACTCCAGCGTCGCGCGGCTTTCCTGGCTATTCCGGCCGTCGCCGCACTTCCACTTCTCGCCGCCTGTGGCGCAGATGACGCGTCCGATGCCGCGCAGGATGCTGCCAACGCCTCGGAAACCACCAGCTCGGCTGCAGATCAAGAAACCGACACCGACGCCAGCGCCGGCGAAGTAACCATGGAGGCCGAGCCGGTCAACGACCTCTCCGAGGGCGATGTCATCTCCGTCGACCTGTCTGGTCTCGACCCCGACTACGGCTACTACGCCGCACTCTGCGCCGCCGAGAAGGCTCCAGGCAACCCCGTCCCGGACTGCACCGGTGACCGCAGTGCCGGCACCCAGTCGCAGCAGTGGATTACCAAGAAGTCCGGCGGCACCACCACCATCGCCGACGACAACACCGCACACTTCGAGCTCAGCGTCGTCCCCACCGGCGAGGCCGTGGACTGCACCCAGCAGGACTGCGTGCTGAAGCTCTTCGGTGACCACAGCGAGGGCTTCGAGGACATCACCGAGATCCCGGTTACTTTCGCAAAGTAGCCAAACCGCACACGCGCAGGCGTCGCAGTCCTAGGCTAAGAGCCATGGAAACCGACCAGCCTGCGACTGCTTTAGAAGCGGCACCGCGCCGCATCACACTCCTGCCCGGCGACGGCATCGGCCCCGAAATCACCGATGCCTGCCGAGGACTCATCGCCGATGTCTTCCCGCACTGGGAGCTGACAGAGGCACAAATTGGCTGGTCCCAGTGGTGCGCGCACGGCAATCCCGTCCCGCAGGAAACTTGGGAAACACTCGGACGCAGCGACGCCGCTCTGCTCGCGGCGATTACCTCCAAGCCCGCTCGCGAGGCTGAGGAAGAACTAGCACCGCATCTGCGCGATACCGGCCTGACCTACCGCTCCCCTGTTCTCCAGCTGCGCCAGCGCCTCGACCTCTTCGCCAACATCCGCCCGGTCACCCTGCCCGGCGCGGCTGCCGACTTCACCATCGTCCGCGAAAACACCGAGGGTCTCTACAGTCACGACTATCTCCTCCCGCCTTACGACACCCCGACCGACTCCCCGCACCACCACCTGTGGGCAGAGGTGGCGGAGGACTCGACGGTGGCTCGCGCCGTCGATAAGCGTGGCGACGTTGCGATTTCTTTGCGCGTGACGACGTCCTTTGCGTGGCACCGCCTTGCGCGACAGGCGGCCAAGTTGGCTCTCGCGCGCCAGGCGGCAAACCCCGATTCGGAGGCCACGCCGATGGTGACGGTGGCGGACAAGCCGAATATCCTGCGGGACTCTGCGCGTGTGATTCGCGGGGCAGTTGAAGAGGTGGCGGAGGAGTATCCGCAGGTTGCATTCGATTTTGCCAATGCGGATGCCGTGGCAATGCAGCTGGTGACCGACCCGGCGCGCTTTGATGTCATCATCGCGGAAAACCTCATCGGCGACATTCTCAGTGACATCGGTGCCGGTTTGATTGGCGGGCTGGGGCTGGCGGCATCGGCGAATGTTGGCGACGACTTTGCGGTTTTCGAGCCGGTGCACGGTTCGGCACCGGACATTGCCGGGCGCGGCATCGCCAACCCGGCTGCGTTTTTGCTCTCTGCGGCAATGTGCGCGGAGCACCTTGGGCATCCGACCTCGGAACTTGCGCCCGCAGCCAAGCTGCGCGAGGCCGTCTACGCCGCCAAGTGCACCGCGCCGACGCCAGACCTCGGCGGCACCGCGACTACCAGCGAGTTTGTGACTGCAGTGCGGGCGGAGCTGGGGTTGTAGGCATTGACTCGATTACGAAGCGCAATTAAAGTGGTTGCTATCAATCCCAGCCGTTGACCCTCCGCCGATAAGGAGAGCGCCGATGACTGGGATTACTCATAGGGGGGAGGGCCAAGAAATATGAGTAGAAACAGATATAGTGCTGCGCGAGCTGCGCCTTTACGCGAGATCACTACAGCAGTGCTTGTTGATGGTGGCTTTTACCGCAAACGTGCGGCAACACTGTTTGGTCATAAGACCGCAGAGGATCGCGCTGATGAACTGGTCAAGTACTGCCATCGCCATATACGTGAATCGCGCGCTGGACTGTACCGAATCTTTTACTACGACTGCCCACCGTCACAGCGGGTTGTTTATCACCCATTGCTCCAGCAGCAAGTCAACCTTGGTAAAAGTGAACTTTTTACCTGGACCAATGACTTCTTCGCTGCATTGGCTAAAAAACGAAAGGTTGCGATTAGAAGAGGAGAGCCTCTTGAAACTCAAGGTGGGTACACCCTAAAAGAGGCTCCGCTCAAGAAGCTTTGCCGTGGCACTATCGATGTTTCACAGCTGACCGAAAATGATTTCACCCTTGATATTTCTCAGAAAGGAGTGGACATGCGAATCGGTCTCGACATCGCTTCTCTTGCTGAACAACGACATGTAAATCAAATCATCATGATTTCGGGCGACAGTGATTTCGTCCCTGCAGCCAAACATGCCCGCAGATCTGGGATAGATTTCATTCTCGACCCGATGTGGGCCCCGATTACCGATAGCCTTAGCGAACACATTGATGGCATTCGCGAGTGCGTAAGCAAACCACCCAAAAACGAAGACGATCCTTTACACGTTAACTACACCGGAAAACAGGACCCTGAGGACGACGAAGAAGAGCTCTAGCCCCTACTGGAACTGGTTGAGGTCAATGCCTTCCAGCGGGTCGGACTCGCGGATGTCCTCCTCCGGTGGCAGCGGCACCTCGCAGAGTACAACTGCCGCACCACACGGATCCTGCACGGTTGCCAGCGGGCCGAACTCGGTAGCCTGCGGGGCAACGAGCACGGAACCGCCCAGTTCCTCAGCCTTGGCGACAGCGGTGTCGATGTTCTCCACGCCAAGGTAGGCCAGCCAGCCAACGAAGCTCTTATCTGCCGCATCGGTCTGTGCAGCAACCGAGCTGGCTACCAAGCCAGCGAACGGCGCCCCGTCTTCCATCGCAACTGCGAAAGTGCCGTGCTCGTTCTTGTTGCGCACTGCGATTTCCCAGCCAAAGAAGTTGTGGTAGAAGTCCGCGACCTGCTCAAAGGTCTCCTCCGGGCCTGCGACCAGCTCGAACCACACCGGGGTGCCGGGCTCGCCCGCTGCAATGAAGGCCTGCTCACCCGGCTGTTCCAAAAGTCCAATGAGGCCACCGGCGGGGTCGGAAACGACGGCCATCGTGGATCCGTCGACAAGCGGGGTCGGTTCCTGGAAGACCTCAGCGCCAAGCTCGCGCGCCTTCTCGACGGCACCAGTGGCGGAGTCGACATGGAAGTTCACGCGCCACTGGTTGACGAAGGCATCCTCAGCGTCCTTATCGGCCTCAAGCAGCACCGACACCGGCATTCCGGACAGCATGGCAACGCGGCGACCAGCGGATGCCTCGCGGGCATCCTCATGGATTGGCGCGGTATTGCGATAAGCCCACCCGAGAACGCCGCGGTAGAAGCGCTCGGTCTTACGCGGTGCGGCGGAGAGCAGGTCTACGCGCAGGGGCATGCCAAATTCGGCGGGAAATGCGGGCATGAGTTACAAGTTCCTCCACTTTTCAGGATCAAAGTCATCGTCGGCGGTGGCCTCATCAAAGTAGTCATCATCGACTTCATCGGCGGTGGCCACGCGTGCCGACATACCGGCAACAGAGACGACGTCCCCTGGACGCAGCACCTTGCCACGGCGAGTGTCGACCTCACCGTTCACGCTGACCTGGCCCTCGGCAATGAGTTCCTTGGCCAGACCGCCCGTTTCCACCAGGTTTGCCAACTTCAGGAATTGCCCGAGACGGATAGACTCGTCCCGGATTGCGACATCGATAGGCTCCATGTCCTTAAGTGTGTCATACCCGGTGAAAATGGTCGGAGTTTGGTTCGGGTCTGGTTCGGGTTTGGAGGCTTGGGAGACCTGGGCGCCACCCCATTTAAACTTCTGTTTCGATAAAAACCTCGAACCGCGACGCGGATGAGGCAGCACACCCTAACATCGTTCTCATGTCTAATTCACGGTCCCCGAAGTGGCTCCGGATTGCCAGCGAAGCGCCACCCCGCCCTCCGCTGCGCCATATTATCGCCGCCTCGGTAGCCGTGAGCCTGCCGCTGATGACCCTGGCACTCATCTCAACTTCTGTCTCTGACCTGCTATTTTTGCCCCCTATTGGCGCTGCCATGGCACTTATCGTCGGTGCGCCCAACTTGCCTCTGGCTCAGCCACGAAATGTGGTGGTCGGACACCTCATCGGCTGCACGACTGGCATCGCAATTCTGCACATGTTGGGTTCGACCATCATTGCTGCAGCGGTTGCCGCCGGCGTTGCCTTCGCGCTCATGCTTCTTGCTCGCGCGGCTCACTCCCCTGCCACCGCTACCGCTATGGTCACCGTGCTAATGCCACACGGCCATGGGCTTGCCAACGACTTCCGCTTCATAGGCTTCATTTTCGCTTCGTCGATCATGATCGTGGTGCTTGGCATCCTCGCAAATCGACTGCGCGGCCTTCGGTATCCCACCTACTGGTGGTAGGTGAATTCGCAGTCACGCACTCCGGCTAAATACGGCTATCAGTGGGATAATGACACTCATGCCAAAGCAGTGGATTAACAACACGACGACCGAAAAGATTGTCATCGTCGGCGCTGGTGGTTTTGGCCGAAACGTGGTCAGCTTCATCAAGGACATCAACGACTACGCAGCAGCCAACGGCCTACCACCGCAGTGGGAAATCCTAGGCATTATTGATGATGGCACCCCAGATATGACCTTTTTCCACAAAATGGGCGTGCAACTCTTGGGCAAAACCGAAATCCTCGCTGACTTGCCCGAGGGGGTCTACTACACAGTCGCAATCGGCAGCGGCGCAGCTCGACGTTCGATTGTGCAACGCGCAGATACCGAAGGGCTCGTGCCTGCGACTCTGGTCCACCCAGACACCAGCATCGGCGCGCTGGTCACGCTCGGCGAGGGCACCGTCATCTGCCCCGGAGCGCGCCTGACCTGCAATATTGAGGTAGGCAAGCACGCCCAAATCAATATGAATGTCACGATTGGCCACGATGCGGTGCTGCGGGACTACTGCACAATCTTCCCGCTCAATGCCGTGTCGGGCTTTGTCACGCTTGGCGAAGCCTGCACCCTAGGCGCCAACTCCGTAATCAACCCCGGCCTCACCGTTGGCGAGGGAGCGTACATCGGATCCGGAGCCGCAGTTACTAGCGATGTCGATGACTACACCGTTGTCGCCGGTGTTCCTGCAAGTGTGATTAAGAACCTGCGCTAGCCGAGACGTCCTTCTCCGACGAACCGGTGAACTCGGTCATAGTCACTTGCCCCTCTTCCGAGATCCCTTCACGCTTGAGCACCACCAAGATCGTGTCAAGCAGAATCTTTGCATCGAGCAGTAGCGACCAATTATCCACGTACTGCACGTCGTACTCGAAACGTTCTTCCCAGGTGATGCCATTGCGGCCCGAGACCTGGGCAAGCCCCGTAATTCCCGGTGGCACCTCATGGCGGCGTGCTTGGCGCGGCGAATAGCGCTCTAGGTACTTCATGCGCAGCGGGCGCGGACCAACGAGGCTCATGTCGCCACGCAGAACGTTAAAGAGCTCCGGGAGTTCGTCCAAGCTTGTGGACCGAAGGAACTTTCCCACCTCCGTGAGGCGGGACGCATCGTCGACAAGCCCCTTTGCCGGATTGACGTGATGCATCGTCCGGAACTTGAGGATATTAAACGGCTTACCATCCTGGCCCGGGCGTTCCTGGCGGAATAGGACTGGCTTTCCCATGGAAAGTCGCACTGCCAGAGCCGTAGCGCCCATAACTGGCGACAGCACAATCAAGCCCGCTGCAGATGCCGCGATGTCGACGCCACGCTTAATTACCCGTTGCGCGCGGATGCTCAGTGAATCCATTGGTTATCTCCTATTTTTCGTTGAACATTTCGCGCAGAAGCTTTTCGGCACGCGCATCGACTTCCGCATTGGAACGGTTCCTGACCAGCCATCCGATTGCACCCACTGCACCGGCCGCGGCAAACGACGCTGCCGCAACGCGCAGTTTCTTGTGGTCATTCTGGTTGTCAGGCGCACTTTGCTTGACGACGGCCACCGCTGGCTCCAGCTCCGGCACAACCGGCTCCGCGGTATCGGTGACCATGACTGGTTCGGGCTCGGCTGCGGGTTCTGGTTGCGGCTCCAGCTCTGGTTCTGCCAATGCTGTGTCCTGCGCGCGGCGCCGTAGGCTCAGCATTGTAAATGCTGCTGCAAAGCCAAATAGCCATAGCGAACGGGAATCGTAGTAGTAGCCGGAAAAAACCTGTGCCACAAGAACCGCTAACGCCACAGCTGCGGTCAGACCAGCTTGAAGAAACTTGAATAGGTGGCGACAGGCGATTGCCAGCACAACCAGCACAATCACAAACAGACCGATACCTATGACACCCGCTTCAGATCCGACTGTGTAGAAGATATTGTGCGGATGCTCCAATGGACGTGAAGACCTCGGTGTCGACAGCACAACGAAGCTATGCAGGCCTCCACCAAAGATGCGGTGTTCACCCATGATTCGGAAAGCTTCATCATGGAGATGACCGCGTCCGGAATCATGTTCTTTTTCGAAGGTCAACTGGATAAAGCGCGTCTTAAAGTACTCTTCAATCTCGGTACCTGCGATGAACCGCGAGTATCCATACGCGACCGCTGCGGCGACTGCGACGTAAAAAACAGTCGCCCACTTCCAACCCCAGTGAAAAAACACAGCTATAGCGGTAAAGAGGACTACCACGGTGGTAGCAACCAGTACACCGCGGCTTCCCGACGCAACGAGACCGTAAGCAAATGGTGCAGCGAACAAGAGAGCTGCCCACATGAACTTACGCCACAGCATGAAAAACACAGCTGCCGCGATGCCGTACAGCATGAAACGGGCAAAGACATTCGGTCCACCGCCGAACGCCGTCATGCGCCCGACATATTTCGGACCAGTAATGCCACCGTAGAGAAAAATAAGCGAGCAAATGGCTACTGCTAACCACAGCCATACCAGTGCCTGAGGATGCAAATAGAACAGTACTGCTGACATCGTGGCGATGAGCCCAAGCGTTATCAACGCAGTAACGACAGGAGCAACTTCGGCAGCTTCGGGGGCCCACAGTCCGGACAGCATCATCCAGAACAACCAGGCATAGAAAGCCACTAATGCCCACACGGCCATCGGCCACTGCTTTACATTGCCAGCGCCTTTCATCGCATTCAGCCAACTCTGGCGCTGCGCTTCTGGGGTGCCGAAGGCGGTAAGGATTGCAACGATTACCAAAATCGGCAATGCAAGAGAGAGATCAGGAAGCGCCGAAGAGACGTCCTTCATCGTCGTGTCGCCAACGTAGAGGACACCAGCAAACATTCCCGCGGCCACCACAATAAACAGCGACTGCAGTATTGGTTTTCGCTGTTTTACAGTTTCTCCTGCTACCTCTGTAGGAGTCATCCCAGCACTTCCTTCAAAACACCTATCACCCGCGCGACGTCGTCATCGTCCAGCGCCGGACCACTAGGAAGAGTAATGCCGCGGGAGAAAAGATTCTCAGCGGTGCCGTTGATGCTGGCTCGTGCGCCCTCGTATACCGGCTGCAGGTGCATCGGCTTCCACAGGTGACGAGCCTCAATGCTGGCCTCACCAAGTGCTGCAATCACGCTGTCCGGGGTCAGCACACCCTTATCGACGGCCTCCTGCGGCAGCACAATTGAGGTCAACCAGCAGTTCTCGGTGAAACGCTCGTCGGAGTCAGAGAGCAAGCGGGTACCTTTACCAGGGGCATCGTCGTCAAGCGAGGCGAGCAAATCTAGGTATGCATCGCGAATCTGGCGGCGGCGAGCAATCATGCCGTCCAGACGCGAGTGCTGCGCCCGCCCCAGTGCGGCAAGGAGATTGGAAAGTCGGTAGTTGTAGCCGATTTCGGTGTGTTCGTACCAAGCGACGGGCTGACGCGCCTGGGTGGACAGGTAGCGCGCGCGAGCGATGAGATCGGCATCATCGGACAGCAGCATGCCACCGCCGGAGGTGGTCATGATTTTGTTGCCGTTGAAAGACAGCGCGGCGGCACGGCCGAAACTGCCGGCCGGCTGACCATGGACGCTGGCACCGAGCGCCTCGGCGGCGTCCTCGATGAGCGCGATGCCGAGTTCTTCCAGGCGTGGCGCGAAGGCCGGGTAATCGGCGCAGCGGCCAAAGAGGTCCACAATCATCACGGCGGGAACGCTCTTGCCCTCGGCAAGCAGCTCATCGACGGTGCGGAGCAGCAGCTCAGGGTCGATGTTTCCGTCCTCTGCGGCATCGACGAACACCGGCGTAGCACCAACGTAAGCAATGGCGTTGGTCGTGGCCGCGAAGGTCATGGTGGAAACCGGAATGTAGTCACCTTCACCGATCCCCAGCGCAAGCAGCGCCAAGTGCAGGCCAGCGGTGCCAGACGACAGCGCGAGCGCGTGCTCAACACCGCAGCGCTTGGCAATCTCCGCTTCAAACGCGTCTACTTCGGGGCCCAACGGAGCCACCCAACCAGAGTGGAGCGCGCGAACGACGGCCTGTTCTTCTGCTTCGGTGACTGTCGCGAGCGAAAGGAAGATCCGCTCATTGGGCTTGTTAGCGTCGGCGTTAGTCATTACTTCTGCACCTTTCGGACGCGGTTGAGTACCTCGATGAGCTGGTTGTACAGGCTGTCACGGGCAAAACGCTTCTCACCCAGTTCGCGGTTTCGCTGTCCCGCTGCGCGCATCTCATCGCGGTCGGAGATGATCTCAGCGAATCGCTTGGCCGCGGTCGGAATATCGCGCGAGAGACGCCAACCGGCATCGTGCTCGGTTGCGGCTTCCTCCAGCCAGCCACCATGGTTGAACACCACCGGACGCGATGCGGCCATGGCATCGAAGACCTTGTTCAGGGAGTTGCCCTCCAGGCAGGGGTCATCACGCAGCGGCGATAGCGCGATATCGGCGGCAGACACGTACTTGGCGACATCTTCCTTCGGCTGACGGCCGAGGAACATCGCATCGGCATCGAGGCCAGCGTCCTTGGCGCGCTGATACAGCGCGTCCGAGTCGCTTCCCTGCCCCAGCAGGACAAAGCGCACATTCTCCACGCCATCACGACGCAGCTGCGCCGCCAAATCCACAAGCCACTCCAGCTGGTAGGACATGCCAAAACCACCGGCATAGACAGCTACCACGTCATCGCCCCAACCCTGCTCCTTTCGGAAAGCAGCGCGCTGATCGGCCGGGACATCAAAACGCTCAAAGTCCGACGCATTCGGAATCACGGTCACGCGCTTCTTCGGAGCGACCTCTTTGACGCCATCGGCCATCGACGGCGACAGCGCCACGACCTCGCTCGATGCCGCATAAAATGCCTTCTCCAGCTGCTTGGCCAGGAAAATTGCCACCGGATTATTGAGGTAGCCCAACTTGATCGGCACCTCTGGCCACAGGTCACGAATTTCTGCCACCAACGGCGCACGCTGGGTAAACTTCGCCACAATTCCCGGAACCGCCACAGTCAGCGGGGTCGAGGACGCGTAGATCACGTCGGCAGGCACACGGGCAGCGACCGCGGAGGCGCGCACCAGGAAGTTGAAGAAACTGACAATGCGCTCGCGCTTCGACATTTCATTGCGGTATGGAATCGCTAGACGACGCACGTGGATGCCATCAACCGTTTTATCCATGGCCTCATCGCGACCACAGATCATTGTCACCTCGTGGCCTGCGGCGGCCATTCGGCGGGCAAACTCGTAGGGTCGGGAACCACCCGGCTCACCGGGGAGAACAAAGTGCTGGTGGATATAAGTGATTCGCATTGTTTAGGCTTCCTCGATTACGTCGACGGGGAGTTCTTCGGTGGTAGTTGATGGATTCTTCTGGCCTCCGGTTGGCCGCATTAGCGCCACTGCCGCGACCACGGCTGCTGCAAAATAGACAACTGCGCTGGTCCACGCGAGACCGAGGGCATCTCCGAGAAGAATGCCAATCGGGTAACAAATGACAGCGATGACGGCGGAAATAAGTTCCACTCGGCCAATTCGACGGGGATTGTCACTGCCGAGAATTTCACCGCACAGGTGTCGGTAGCAGCCGAGCACCACGGCCGCGATAGTCAGTGGCAGCACCAACTCCCGGGCAGGCTCAAACTCATGGCCGAATACCGGCACGATAAGGAAGTAGAGTGCCACCCCACCGAGCGCACCAAGTGCCCCGTACGCTGCAGTGACTATGCCAAGGTGTCGGAGCACACGAGATGGGGTGAGTTCGCGACCCCTCTGGTCGCTGGTGCGCTGATCGGCGACTGACTGCGCGATCCAGTACAGCGGTTCCGTCGCCGTCGCCACGACTACGAAAAGACCTAACGACGCCGGTGAGGCCAGCGCCGGCAGCAAAACGCGACCCAAGCGTGTGGTCGTCAGCGGCCCCAGACCCGATGCGATGAATGGGGCATTTGTTCGAGCCGTCTCTACCACTCCGCCAACACGGGAATCGGTGTGTTTGCGTGACTTCGCTAGCGACCAGATTGCCAGTGGCAGTGCCGGGAAGATATAGGCCGCAGCCCACCAGCGCCAGTCTTCGACTCCGGCGAAATATAGCGCAGCGCTAATAAGCAGTACTGAGCCCTGGAAACCGATGAATACTACGACGAAGAAGGACACTCGATGGCGGCTGATAGCCATGGCACGAACCATGGAAAATGACACGGTAACCAAGGCGACGACGCCGGCCATCGCCGTCCATGGTCCGTAGACGACACCTGCAATGGCACAGGCAATCAGAGCGACTACAGTCATGGCGAAACCACTCGGAATGAGACCGTGGTCGTAATCATCGCGGCGCAGCAAAAGCCGATCGGCCCCAAAGCCGACGAATGGCGCCACAATATAGGCGAACTGCAAAACGGTAGCGACCTCGCCTCGACCGGCGGGCCCCAGCACTCGCGCGGAAAGAATACTGACCACAAAGGCGACGACTGCGGCGAGCGCTGAAGCTGCCGAAATCGTCGCAACTGTTCGAACTCTTTGCGCCAGCTGCCCGGAGTTAGAGGAGCTGGTGGTTGTCACGGTGGGGAGTCATCCTAACTATTTTGCTTTCGAGCTAGCGGTTGCAAGTGATTGTGCACCGGTGGGATGCGCCTCAATACTGCTTTGCGCCCCACCGTGCTCTGCAAGCCAACGACGTGCCGCATCGTGATCATGTGTGCACGGAAGAATCCGCGAATTCAGCCGTTCCGGCTCAACACGTACCTCAGTGATTAGCGGATGACGATCACCGATCTTGGGAACCTCGCGGTCATCAACCAAATCCTCGGAGATTTTCTCACCTTCGCGAAGACCCGTGTAGACAATCTCTACGTCTGCGTCATGGAGCCTGATCAGGTTCTCCGCCAGCTCAGCAATCTTGACCGGCTTACCCATCTCCAGCACCAGAGTCTCACCGGACTCTGCAATAACGGTAGCCTGCAGCACCAGCTGCGATGCCTCCGGAATGGTCATGAAGTAGCGCTGAACGTCAGGATGCGTCACCGTCACCGGGCCGCCCTCTTCAATCTGACGCTGGAAAGTCGTAATGACTGAACCACGCGAGCCAAACACGTTACCGAAGCGGACAGATGCCCAGACACCTTCGTGAGTTTTCCCCATGTGCGCAGTCAGACGTTCCGCAGCGCGCTTGGATTCACCCAGAATCGAGGCCGGGTTCGCAGCCTTGTCCGTGGAAATATTAATAACGGTTGAAACGTTGGCCGCAGCCGCTGCATCCAGGACGTTCTGAGTTCCGATGACATTGGTTTGAACTGCTTCTGCAGGGTAGCTCTCCAACAGCGGCAGGTGCTTGAGAGCTGCAGCATGGTAGACAACATCGGGCTTGCGCTCGGTGAAGATCTGCGTCAGCATTTCCGCGTCACGGATATCAGCCAGGACGGTATCGGAGCCGTCGAGAAGCGCCGAACCCGTCAGCGACAGCTGCGTGGCATGCAAGCCGCCCTCATCGCGATCCAGCATAATCAGTTCTGCCGGCTCAAAGCGGTGAACCTGTCGGCAGATTTCGGAACCGATAGAACCTCCAGCGCCGGTAACCAGCACCTTCTTACCGCGGATTATGGAAGCGACCCTGGATTCATCCAGGTGCAGAGGCTGACGGCCAATGAGGTCGGCGATGTTAATTTCGCGCACCTGCGAGGTAGCGACAGCACCACGGTGGCGCGAGTACTCTTCCACCGGCGGCAGAATGAGCAGGCGCAGCGACGATTCCTCACAAATGTGGTTGAGGACGTTGATGCACTCAGTGGACAGTGGCTCATCAGTAGCAATGATGACCGACTGCGCCGAAGTGCGCGATGCGAGCTCACCCAGCTGATCAATTCCACGAATCACGCGGAGACCATGGATACGAGAAATATGGTTCTCGCGGCTTTCCTTGGGATCGACGATTCCAACCAAGTGGAAGCGGTTCTCACGGGAGATACCGGAATCCGTAAGACTGTTAATAAAGAACTTGGCTCGACGGCCTGCACCGAGAACAATCAAGCGATCATCCGTCTGACGGGAGCCAAAGTTGTTGGTAATCCAGCGAGCGAGAGTTCGGGTATAGATACTTGCCAAAGTTGCGACACAGCCACCTGCGAACGGAACGTACCACGCAATTTCCGGGAAGGTCTTCAGGATTTGAGCTAACCCAGTGGCTGCGGTAGCGCCGCCCATGCTGATGCTCAGCAGAACAATATCTTCAGTTCGACTGCCGGGCCATACGCGTTGTGGGTTGGTGTACTCCCCGAGCAGCAGGCCGAGCAGGACGATGACGGCCACGGCGACAGCGACAACCAAAAAATTAGTGCCTGATATTTCAGAGAAAGATACCAATTCACCGCGGACGATTCCGTTAGCGGCGGACAGCGCAATCAGCCAGGCGAGTACGTCAAATACGCACCAGGCGAGCTGCTTCCAGTCTCGGATAAACATTCTTATGCCTTTTACTGCTGGTTAAATTTTCTTACGCACAATGCGTTCCACAGGCTTGGCATACTATGCGATATGAACTACATTTACAGCCCCCTACTACAAAGGGCTACCCCATCGTTCGGGTAGCCAAAAAGCCACCTTTACCACTCATCATTCTCCCTGGCAAAACAACGTTTCACCAACTGTTTACTGAAGCTTCAATCTGTTTACATTCGTCTAACTAGCTGTACAAACTAGCTTCTAACGTAACCACTTCCTGACGATTGCAATTAATGCACAATCACCTCTTTATTGAGATGTTTATTCAAGGAAGTATTTGCGTGAATACTCAAACAATCGTTTTTGACAAAAGGGTTACACTTCCCCGTGAGCACATCATCAACGCGTCGGGCACGCGCTTTCATCACCCGGAAGCCCTTCCTTACTACCCTGATGCTGATTCAAAACCGGATGGGTCAGACACAGAAGACCACACAGTTCTGGCAGGCCCACAAAAACGGCGAAGACCCGACCAAATAAAAGCACTCTTACATGCGCCCATATTAAATGCGCACCCAGTATGCGTATTATTGATATATGTCGTCGCACGCCACACCAGAACCCCAATCCCCCACAACCAAACCGCCTACTAAGCCTGGCAAGAAGCGCCGCATGTCCTGGCATCGCAAGGCCGGTATGCCAGTGCGCTGGTGGTTCGCCTCCATCATTGTGGCAGCACTCATTCACCCTTTCGTCACCGATAGCCGTTGGCTGTTGGTGCATCTCTTTACCCTCGGCGCAGTCACCAACTCCATCCTCATCTGGGGCCGCCACTTCACCGAAAAGCTACTGAAAATCGACGTGCCCGTTGGCAATCGGAAGATTCAGTTGGCAAATATTTACCTGCTCAACGTAGGTATTGTCGCAACGGTCGTCGGCAAGCTCGGTGACTGGTGGCCGGTGACCACCGTCGGCGCGGCGGTCGTCGGCGTCGCCGTCGCATGGCATGCGATTTCCCTCGGCCGCGACCTGATGGCGAAGCGCGATCGGCCATTCGCCATTTCCGTTGCGCACTACGTCGCGTCGGCATGTCTACTGCCCATCGGCGCTGCACTCGGCGCCATCCTCGCATCTCCGAAGGGCAAAGCGCTTCACGACGACCTCCTATTGGCACACGAAGCCGTCAACCTCATTGGCTTCCTCGGGCTCGCGGCCTGCGGCACGCTCATCACCATGTTCCCAGCGCTGTGGCGAACCCAGATGTCGCCGCATTCCCGCCCGAAGCTGGCACTAGCAATACAGCTCATAGGTATCGCGATTACCGCGATCGGTGCACTGACCAGCATCAACTGGATCGCCTCGGTCGGCCTTGGCATCATCACTATCGGCTGGGTCATAGCCGCCATCCCGTGGGCGCACAACGTCATGACCGTCGCTAAAGACCCCCGCGACCGCCTCAGCTACCCGGCGCTGTCTGTCGCGGCCGCCATCGTATGGCTAATCGGCACACTCACAGTCGCCACAGTCAAGGCGCTTGACGACGGCTTCGTAATCTCATCCCTCACGCTGCCGCTGGTAATCGGTTTCGGCGCCCAGTTGCTTATCGGCATGATGAGCCAACTCCTGCCCGCCACCATCGGCGGAGGTGCTGGCCCAGTCTCTGCCGGTATGAAGGAACTTGACCGCGCGGGCGCATTTCGCTGGTCGACCATCAATATTGGTCTGGCACTGTGGCTAATGCCGCTGCCTTCCTGGACCAAAGTGGCGGTCTCCGCAATGGTCTCCCTTGCCTTGGTGTCTTATCTGCCACTTGTCGGCCGGGCCGCAAAGGCACAGATTGGTGCGCTGAAGGAACGCCAGAAGGCACG
Organism: Corynebacterium sp. c8Ua_99; assembly: GCF_039907185.1. Taxonomy (NCBI): domain Bacteria; kingdom Bacillati; phylum Actinomycetota; class Actinomycetes; order Mycobacteriales; family Corynebacteriaceae; genus Corynebacterium; species Corynebacterium sp. c8Ua_99. The sequence continues at coordinate 52,373 of NZ_JASBOG010000007.1, read as the reverse complement.
AGCTAACAAGGAAGCATCGCCGAAGCCGGTCGAGCTGCAAGCAACCGCGCGTCGTCTCGGTGCTCAAACTACCGCTGCTCTGGCTGTATTAGGCCTGGTAGTAACCGTCGGCGTTGCGCTGAGCGGTAGCGGTGGCGGTACGAGCAGCATTGAAACCACCGGCGATGTTGCGCCCACCGGAGAAACCGTCGAGGTCACGGTCACTGCCAACGATATGACCTATACCCCGAACGTCATTGAGGCGAACCCCGGCGACCGCCTGGTCATCACCATGGTCAACGCGGATTCCCAAGTCCACGATCTGCGCTTGGCCACCGGCGAGGACACCGGCCGAGTCTCCCCCGGCGACTCCGCCACCATCGAAGTGCCGGTCGTCCCTGGCGACATTGACGGTTGGTGCACCATTGCTGGCCACCGCCAGATGGGCATGACGCTCACAGTTAATGCAGGTGGTTCGAATCATTCACACCACACTGGGAACAGCAGCCACTCCGACCTCGCAACGCCAGGCGCACTCGGGAATGTCGGCGAGCTACCCGGCCCGGATTCCCCCACCATCAACCCGCTATTAGAACCCGCCGAGGACGCCACGGTTCACCACGTCACGCTGCGAGCCAGCGAGTTCACCGGCTACGCTGCCCCTGGCGTCGAGCAGCAGCACTGGGTCTACAACGGCAAACCGCTGGGGCCAACTCTGCGCGGCAAGGTGGGCGACGAGTTCGTCGTCACGCTCATTAATGACGGCACCATGAGTCACTCCATCGACTTTCACGCCGGCATTGTTTCGCCGGACGAGCCAATGCGCGACATCGCCCCTGGTGAGAAGCTTGAGTACCGCTTCCGTGCTGACCGCGCGGGCATCTGGATGTACCACTGCGCAACCATGCCCATGTCCATGCACATCGCTGCCGGTATGCACGGTGCCGTCATCATCGACCCACCGAATCTCACTGATGTTGACCACGAGGTTCTTCTGGTGCAGTCGGAAAGCTACTGGGGCGAGGACGGCCCCGACGCCGACAAGACCATGGCCGAGGACCCCGATATCTACAAGTTCAACGGCTACCCCGACCAGTATCTCACCCACCCAATTCGCATTCGCGCAGGTGAGACGGTACGTTTCTGGGTACTTGCCGCCGGCCCCAACAAGGGCACGAGCTTCCATATCGTCGGCACGCAGTTCCATCGCGTGTACAAGGAGGGCGCGCTTTTGCTTGACGACGGCGTGGGCGGTGCCCAAGCCCTTGACCTCGGTGCCGCGCAGGGTGGTTATGTTGAGGCCGAATTCCCGGAGCCTGGCACGTACCGCTTTGTCGACCACCAGATGGTGCATGCCGAAATGGGGGCACGCGGCAACATAGTGGTGAACTAAACCAGGGTTTACAACTTAATTGGAGCATCCTCCGGCTCGACAGCGCGCGGCAGATTGGACTCGCCCATCAAGTACTGGTCCACGGCCTCGGCGCAGGCGCGACCTTCGGCGATAGCCCACACAATCAGGCTGGCCCCGCGGCCATTGTCACCGGCCACGAACACCGGACCGTCGAAGTTCTGCTCGATGTCGCTGCGCACGGCGAGGTAGTCGTCGTCACGCATCATCATACCGCGATCGTTGAACTGAATCCCCAGTTCATGGGGCAGACCGCCGCGCTCCGGACCGGAGAAGCCCAGCGCGATGAGAACTAGGTCGGCGTCGAGCTCGAAATCCGTATCCTCCATGGGCACACGCTTGCCATCGATGACCTCGACCTCGTTGGCGGACAGGCCGGTCACGTGACCGTCCTCGCCGTGGAAGGAGACGGTGTTGACGTTGAAGACGCGCTTGCCCAGGGTCTCGCCGGTGACGCGAGCGTTGAAGCCGAGTGCCTCGGTAACCTCTGGTGGTTCGGAACCGGTGATGGTGTACTCGCCCTCTTCGTGGGCAGTCGCCACACGCCAGACCAGCGGATACATCGGCCACGGAGTCGACGCCGCACGGGACTTCGGCGCACGCGGGCGAATATCGAACTGCGTGACGGACGCCGCTCCCTGGCGCAGCGCGGTACCGAAGCAGTCAATGCCGGTGTCACCGCCGCCAATGACAACGACCTTCTTGCCCTTCGCATCAATCGGCGGGGTGTCGAGCTCGCCTGCGGCAACGCGGTTGGCACCCGGCAGGTACTCCATAGCCTGGTGAATACCCTCCAAATCACGGCCATCGACAGGCAGGTCGCGGGCCAGTGACGCGCCGGTAGCTAGGACCACTGCATCGAATTCGGCCAGGTCAGCAGCCGTCGGTGAGATGTTGGTGCGGAACTCAGTGCCCTCGATTTCCATCTGCTCGAGACGACGGTCGAGGAAACGCTGCTCCATCTTGTAGTCCGGCACGCCGTAGCGCATCAGACCACCAATCTTGTCGTCGCGCTCGAAGACCGTGACATCATGCCCGGCGCGAGTCAGCTGCTGTGCTGCAGCAAGGCCCGCCGGCCCGGAGCCGATGACAGCGATGTGTTGGCCGGTGTCGAAAGTCGGCACAATCGGCTGCACCCAGCCCTCATCGAAGCCGCGTTCAACGATGGCCAGCTCGATGTTCTTAATGGTCACGGCATCATCATTGATGCCGAGCACACAACCGCCCTCGCACGGAGCCGGACACAGGCGACCGGTCCACTCGGGAAAGTTATTGGTGGCGTGCAAGCGCTCGAAAGCCTCGTGCCAGCGGTTCTGACGAACCAGGTCATTCCACTCCGGAATGATGTTGCCCAGAGGACAGGCCGAGTGACAAAACGGCACGCCGCAGTCCATGCAGCGGGTCGCCTGCTGTTGCAGGTGCTCCTGACTAGCCTCCTCATAGACCTCTTTCCAGTCCATCAGACGCAGCGGAACCGGGCGATGAGCAGGCTCTTCGCGCTGGAATTTCATGAAACCCTTCGGATCAGCCATTGGTTACTGCCTCCATGATTGCCTCGTTGATGTCAGCGTCGTTGTCCTTTGCCTTCGCGACTACGTCGAGAATTCGGGCGTAATCACGCGGCATAATTTTGATGAACTGTGCGGCCGGGAACCGAGTCTTAGAACCCGTGAGCTTGCGGTGCTTCGACAGCGTTGCCTCCAGCCAGCTGATGTCCTCATCGTCGAGAGGCACGATGTCGACCAACTCGGTGTTGATGTTCGCCCGCGTCGCCTCGTTATCCAGCAGGTAGGCGATACCGCCACTCATACCGGCGCCGAAGTTGTGACCGACCGGGCCCGCCACTACGACGCGGCCACCGGTCATGTACTCGCAACCGTGGTTACCGATGCCCTCGACCACGGCCGTGGCACCGGAGTTACGCACGCAGAAGCGCTCACCGACAGTGCCGCGGACGAAGATCTCACCGCTGGTGGCACCAAAACCAATGACATTGCCGGCAATGGTGTCGGTAGCCACATCCGCGGTCGGCGGGGCCGAACGTGAAGGTCGAACCACAATCTTGCCACCGCACAGGCCCTTGCCGACGAAGTCGTTGGCATCGCCCTCCAGCTTGATGGTCACACCGGCCGGCAGGAACGCACCCAGCGAGTTACCGGCGGAACCGAGCAGGTTGACGACGATGGAGTCGTCGGCAAGCCCCTGCTTACCTGCGACTTTGGTGACTTCATACCCCAGGCGCGTGCCCACGGAACGGTTCACATTGCTGATGGCATGGTGCAGCGATACCGGTGTCGGCGCCAGCCCATTCGCGCGCGCCGTACGCAGCGCGGGCTGCGCTTCGTCGATGAGGCGCTCATCCAACGCGCCCTCAAGGCCGTGGTCCTGCGCCTTCGTGCAGTAGGAATCCTGGTCCGCAAAGAAGGGGCTTTCGGCAACGTGCAGGATTCGCTCCAGGTCAAGCTTTGCGACGCGCGGAAGGTTGTCGAGATCCTTGCGCGGACGCAGGCACTCGGCATGTCCGACCGCTTCGTCAATGGTGCGGAAACCCAGCTCAGCGAGGTATTCACGGACCTGCTGGGCGATGAAGGTGAAGAAGTTGACCACGTGCTCGGCACGGCCGGTGAACTTGCTCCGCAACTTCGGATTCTGGGTGGCAATACCAACTGGACAGGTGTCCAGGTGGCAGACGCGCATCATGACGCAGCCCTCAACCACCAGCGGAGCGGTAGCAAAACCAAACTCCTCAGCACCCAGCAACATCGCGACCACGACATCACGACCGGTCTTGAGCTGGCCATCGCACTGCACGCGGATGCGGTCGCGCAGCCCGTTGAGCATCAGGGTCTGCTGGGTTTCAGCGAGCCCCAGCTCCCACGGACCGCCGGCGTGCTTGAGGCTGGTCAGTGGCGAGGCACCAGTGCCGCCATCGTGGCCGGAGATCAGCACGACGTCGGCATGCGCCTTCGAGACACCAGCGGCGACGGTACCCACGCCCTGCTCGGAGACGAGCTTGACGTGAATGCGGGCGCGCGGATTGGCGTTCTTGAGGTCGTAGATGAGCTGTGCCAGATCCTCGATTGAGTAGATGTCGTGGTGCGGTGGCGGCGAGATTAGCCCCACGCCCGGGGTGGTGATGCGGACTTCCGCGATCCACGGGTAGACCTTGTTCGGTGGCAACTGGCCACCCTCGCCGGGCTTTGCACCCTGGGCCATCTTGATCTGGATGTCGGTGCAGTTGGACAGGTAGTGGCTGGTCACACCGAAGCGGCCCGATGCGACCTGCTTGATGGCAGAGCGTTTCCAGTCGCCGTTGGCCTCCATTTCGAAACGGTCTGGGTCCTCGCCACCCTCGCCGGAGTTGGACATGGCGCCCAGGCGATTCATAGCGATGGCCAGCGTCTCATGTGCCTCCGCAGAGATGGAGCCATAGCTCATTGCGCCGGTGGAGAAACGCTTGACGATGCTCGAGACCGGTTCGACCTCATCAATGTCGATTGGCTCGCGGTCCGAGGCGAACTCGAGCATGCCGCGCAGAGTTGCCAGCTGCTTGGTCTGCTCATCAACCTTGTTGGTGTAGTCGCGGAAGACCGCGTACTGACCAGTGCGGGTCGCATGCTGCAGCGTGTAGATTGTCTCTGGGTTGAATAGGTGGTACTCGCCTTCGCGACGCCACTTGTACTCGCCGCCGAGATCCAGCTCACGGTATGCCTGCTCTTCCGGACGCGGCAGGAATGCGCTGCGGTGACGGGCGGCAACATCTTCTGCGACCTCGTCGAGACCAATACCTTCCAGCGGAGAAACAGCGCCGGTGAAGTACTCGTCCAGGAACTCCTGCGACAGACCGACGGTGTCGGCCAGCTGAGCGCCACGGTAGGACTGCAGTGAGGCGATACCCATCTTGGACATGACCTTCAGCACGCCCTTGGAGGCAGCCTTGCAGTAGTTCGAGCAGGCCTGATCCAACGTCAGAGCTCCGAGCTGGTCCTTCATGCGCAGCTCATCGATGGTTTCGAAAGTCATGTATGGGTTAATGGCATCGGCACCAAAGCCCAGCAGCATGGCCATGTGGTGCACCTCGCGGGCGTCGCCAGCCTCAATGATGAGGCTGGCGCGCGTGCGAGTGCGCTCCTCCACCAGGTGGTGGTGAACCGCGGAGGTCAGCAGCAGCGACGGGATAGGGGCAAAGCGCTCGTTGGACTCACGGTCAGACAGCACAATCAGTCGGGCACCACGGTCGATGGCCTCAGAGACCTCACGGCGGACACGACGGATAGCGTTGCGCAGGCCGCGGCCACCGCGGGCGACCGGGTACAGACCGGAGATGACCTCGGCACGGAACTCGGAATACTCCTCGTTCTTGCCCGCCTGGCACAGGGTGACAAAGTCGTGGTTGTCCAGGATTGGATGCTCAAGCCGGATGCGACGGGCGGCATCGGCGGTGGGCTCCAGGATGTTGGTCTCTGCCCCCAGCAACGTATTCATGCTGGTGATGGACTTTTCGCGCAGCGAGTCCAACGGCGGGTTGGTCACCTGCGCGAACCGCTGCGAGAAGAAGTCGAACAGCATGCGAGGGCGGTTGGACAGTGCCGCAATCGGCGTGTCTGAGCCCATCGAACCCAGGCCCTCCGCGCCGGTGAGTGCCATCGGGCGGATGATGAGGTCAACGTCTTCTTCGGTGATGCCGAAGACGCGCTGTCGTAACACCGCGCGGGCATGCGGCATGTACTGGTAGCGCTCTCGTGGCAGGTCGGTGATGTCGACCAGGCCCTCTTTGATCCATTCCTCGTATGGACCGGTGGCGGCCAGCGTGGACTTAATCTCCTTGTCCTCAATAATGCGACCGGCCTTCATGTCCACCAGGAACATACGCCCCGGCTGCACGCGCGTGCGCTGCACAATCTGCTCCGGCGGGATATCCAGGACACCAGCTTCGGAGGCCATCACCACCAGGCCCTCGTCGGTCACCCAGATGCGCCCCGGGCGCAGACCATTGCGATCCAGGGTGGCACCGATGACCTGGCCGTCGGTAAAGCAGATGGCAGCGGGGCCGTCCCACGGCTCCATCAGGCAGGCGTGGTACTCGTAGAACGCGCGAACCTGCGGGCTGAGATTGTCGTCGTGCTCCCAGGCCTGCGGAACCATCATCATGACCGCATGCGGGAGACTACGACCACCGAGATGCAGTAACTCCAGGGCCTCGTCGAAACGCGCAGTGTCAGAACCGTTGGGGTCGCACACCGGCAGTGCGCGGTCGATGTTGCCCAGCTTGCCAGAGCGAATTAGCGACTCGCGGGCGCGCATCCAGTTCTCGTTGCCGCGCACGGTGTTGATTTCGCCATTGTGAGCGACGTAGCGGTACGGGTGTGCCAGCGGCCAGGACGGGAAAGTGTTCGTGGAAAAGCGTGAGTGCACGATGGCGAGCGCGGAAGTGACTTCCTTCTGCTGCAGGTCAAGGTAGAAATCCTTCAGCTGCGGAGTAGTCAGCATGCCCTTGTAGACGATCGTGCGGCTGGACAGCGACGGGAAGTACACGGTGTCGCCACCAGAGCCCTCGCCAGCGCCCTGTTCACCCAGCTCACGCTCGCAGCGCTTACGCAGGAAGAACATCTTGCGGTCGAGATCGATATCGCTGAGCTGGCGACCCTCGTAGTTCTTCGCGGTAACGAAGAGCTGACGCAGCACCGGCATAGCCTGGCGAGCCATCTGGCCAAGCCCGTCAGCGTTAATCGGCACATCGCGCCATGCCAAGATCTCGATGCCCTCTTCGGCGCAGATGTCTTCAATAGCCCGGATGGCATCAAGGGTGGCCATGCGCGACTGCGGCAGGAACGCAATACCGGTGGCGTAGGTGCCAGCCGGCGGCAAAATAACGCCTTCCTTGCTCAGCTCAGCACGGTAGTAGGCATCCGGAACCTGAATGAGAATGCCGGCACCGTCGCCGGTGGTCTTCTCAGCGCCGGCGGCACCGCGGTGGTCGAGGTTGACCAGTGCCTGGATGCCCTTTTCCACAATGTCATGGGTCTGGCGACCGTAAATGTCGGCAACAAAGGCCACGCCACACGCATCATGTTCGTTCGACGGGTGGTAGAGACCTTCCCTCTGAGGACCACGAGGCAATGTGGTCGCTGTTTCGGTCAGGGTCATGGCTGTCTTAGCTGTCATGGCTGTTTTCCCCTTGTAGGTGCAATGTGCCAATTGGGGGACACGGGTTATCTATATTTCCAACTGTTTTAACAATGCACTTTCATCTAGGCGTAATGCAATACGTATTTAGGGAACTAGCTATATTTACCCACCCCCGAAGGAGCTAGAACACCCTTCCCGTTCGACTAAAACCGGGCTTTTACTACCCGCTTTAACGCCATAACCCCCTAATCGAGCTACCACCCCCGCTAACTACGCACAATTGTTCGATTCTTTAGCAAACCTCCCTCCATACCCAATCCGCCCCCACCGCTATGGTTAGCTCCATGCTCGCCAACCGTCGTTTCCGCTCGCCACTGCAGGGCCTCGCCCTCCTCATCGGCGCAGCGACAATCCTCAGCGGCTGCACGGCTCCCACAGTCCCCACTCCAGAGAGCCAGTCGTACAGCCCGGCTCCGGCACCCGCATTCACGCCCGAGCCAGAGGAACCCGCGCCCGAGATTCCTGAAGCGCCCGACTCGCCGGACGTCCCCGACACCCCAGCGCCCAGCACATCGCCTATCGACGGCATCCGTAGCGCCCTCAACCAGCTGGAGATAAAAGGGCGGGCACCGAAAACCGGCTATGCGCGCGACGAGTTCGGGCAGCGTTGGAGCGATGACGTCTCTGCCGAGTTTGGGCACAACGGATGCGACACGCGAAACGATGTTTTGAATCGTGACCTTATTAATAAGGAGTACAAACCAAATAGTCGCGATTGCGTCGTGCTTTCAGGGCAGTTACTGGATCCCTATACCGGCACGATGATTGATTTCCAGCGCGGCCGCAACACCTCTTCCGCCGTACAGATCGACCATGTCGTAGCCTTGAGCGACGCCTGGCAAAAGGGGGCACAGCAACTCCCACCAGAGGTTCGGCAGGACTTTGCCAATGACCCCCTCAACCTCTTGGCCGTCGATGGCCCCGCCAATCAACAGAAGCGGGATAGCGATGCCGCATCCTGGGTACCCGCCAATAAGCCATTTCGCTGCCAGTATGTCGCTCGCCAGGTGGCGGTAAAACAGAAATACCACCTGTGGCTCACACAGGCGGAGTACGATGCCATCGACCGTTGGCTCTCTACCTGCACACCAGAGGATGAGCCCGCACTTGCCGCCCTAACCCTGAATTAGGGCAACTTCCTCCGGCGCTCACCGATGCCACACACCAAGGCTCAAGCCGGCGAATATGTCACCTATTTAACTACGTGTTCGCAACCTCCGCCCCTCCTAGTCGCGAACATTTCTATTTTTCTGAAGATTCCTAGCCCCTAATTTCTGGGGGCGACCGCCATTCACTTGCGGCCCACCCCCTTCAAACAAACCAACCGAAAACCCCTGGATTCATAGAGTTATATACGTCAATACCAGAATTGAATTCGTTACCACAGTGTTAGCATTTCGTTATATTCACTGCTTCCCGTCGGTTTATAACCGTTTGATAACACTGTATCCTCTAGCCCGTACGCGAAAAAGGTATCCGTCGTAAAGCACTGCGCACACTGACTGCGTATTTTTACTTTTCTTCGTGGAAACTACTTTTTGGCGCGGCACAGGTTTGTTAAAGTCTGGTTGTTACAAAATCGCACTACCGTGACTGATGGTGTCAGTGTGACTAAAGAGTCGCTTGGCGCTATTAATCGCTTGTCCATCATCTTGGAGGATTCTCACCCATGGCAGCTGAAATGAAGGCTCCGGAAGTACCACTTGGGCTCCAAATCAAGGCTTTTGCCCAGTCGATTCCACCACTCCTGCGTACTGGTGCCCTGTACATGACTCCGAAGACGGCGCCGAAGATTCTCGATTACCTGCGTCGCCTGAAGTTCTCCGTCGCCAGCCTGATTTCCATGAGTGCGCTGCGCTACCCGGATCGCCTCGCCCTTGTCGATGATGACGGCGAACTGACCTATTCTCAGCTGCTGGACAACGCCCACGCCCTGGCTCGTGCCTTGATGGACCGTGGCATGACTCAGAAGTCCAGCTTCGGCGTTATCGCACGCAACGGCCGCGGCATCATCCTGCCGATGGCCATCAAGGGCTTCATCGGCTCCGAAATTATGCTGATGAACATCGGCTCCGGCCCGACTCAGATTCGCGGCGTCGTTGACCAGAATAAGGCCAAGTTCCTGTTCGTCGATGACGAGTTCCTGGGCAACCTGCCAGAAGACCTCGACGATGTCACCGTCGTTATTACCTCCGTGACCAAGCCGGAGACCCGCAAGAACGCGGGCAAGAACTTCGTGTTCATGGAAGACCTCATTGAAGAAGGTCGTACATCGAACGCCAAGCTAGATCCGAAGCCGGAGCAGGGACGCATCATCATCATGTCCTCCGGCACCACCGGCATCCCGAAGGGTGTCCTGCGCAATGAGCCGAAGACACCGGCAACTGTGGGTGCAATCGCCGATCGTATTCCGTGGCGCCGCAACATGGTCATTCACCAGTCCGCATCCATGTTCCACGCCTGGGGCTGGGCAAATGTGCTGATTGGCATGGCTACCGGCTCCACCATTGTCACCATGCGTGTCTTCGACCCGAAGAAGGCTGTTGACCAGTGTGAACAGTACGGCTGTAACGGCATGATTTCCGCGGCCTTCTTCCTGCGCCAGATCAAGGATGTTCTGGATGAGGAGCCGAACCGCAAGATTGGCCCGTTCCGCTTCATTGTCTCCTCTGGTAACGCCATCCCGGGCTGGCTCGTCTCCGCGCTGACTCACCGCTTCGGTCCGGTTATCTGTAACTTCTACGGCTCCACCGAGGCCGGCCTGTGCTCCATCGCATCCGGCGCGGACCTCGCAGCCCGCCCGGACTCCGCAGGTCGCCCGGCAATTGGCGCCAAGGTTCGCATCCTGGGTGACGACGGCAAGGAAGTCGAGCCGGGTGAGGTTGGCATGATCCACACCGCTCAGGAGCTCTCCTTCATCGGTTACCTGAACAAGAAGGACAAGTTCACCACCGTCGATGGCCTGTTCCAGATTGGTGACCTCGGCCGTATCGACCAGGACGGCTACCTGTACATCTGTGGTCGCTCCGACGACATGGTGATCAAGGGCGGCGAGAACGTCTTCCCACGCGAGGTCGAAGAAATTCTGGGCCCGGTGCCGGGCATCGCCGATGTCTTCTGCCACGGCAGCAACGAAAACGACGAGATTTTCGCTGACCTGTTCCTCTACGTTGTCCGCGAGGACAATGAGGCCGGCAAGAACCTCACCGAGGACATGCTGCGCGAGTACGTCCGCGAAACTCTGGCCGAGCACTCCACTCCGGACCGCGTCTTCTTCGTCGACTCCCTGCCGCGCAACGCCATCGGCAAGGTTGTCCCGCGCGAGGTCAAAGCAATGCACGAGCGCCTGAACCTGGACGCTCAGTAAGAAGCCTGCACACGAAAGTGTGCCCACCGGCTATCCGCCTGGTGGGCACACTTTTTGCTTATCTTCGCTACCTTTTACACGGCTATCCGCGCGGGCGCACCTGGATTTCATCCACGTTGGCATCCGCTCCGGTATCAACGGCCAGACGTACTGCGGCTGCGATCGATTCAGGCCGCATGAACTTCGTTCCGTCGTAACGCCAATCCGCATCATCGCGGTGCCAATTCGACTGCAGCTGAACCTGCATATCGGTATCGACGCGCCCAGGGTGCACGGAGCTGACTCGTACCGCGCCACGCTCTTCCTCGCGCAGCGCATCGGTGAAGGCCCGCAGCGCGAACTTCGACGCTGCATACGGTGAAGTACCAGCTGAAGCGCGGAATCCCGAGCCCGAGTTGATGGTTACCAGCGTGCCCTCCGCCTTGCGCAGCGCTGGCAGCAGCTGGCGTGTCAGGTCGGCGACGGCGACGACGTTGATGTCCATAATTCGCGACCAGTCCGCACGCGAAACCTCCGCCACGTCCCCATCGACGTACACGCCCGCCGAGTGCACGAGCACATCCAGCCCGCGCCCACCGAGCGCCTCCAACAGCTTTGCCACTTCCGCGTTTACGGCGTCGGTATCACCCAGATCAGCAACGAATACGCTTGCCGACGGCAACTGCGACGCCACCTTCTCGGCAGACTCAGCACTGGTAGCGCCCACAATGACATGGTGGTCACGGGAGAGATCCTTGGCGACCGCCAGGCCAATACCACGGCTTGCACCCGTGACCAGGGCAATCTTGGTGTCAGCGGCAATATCGATGCTCATGTACGGCTCCTCTATGTAGTCGGTTTACTTCTTCGGCTTCGCGCCGCCCACCTGGTCGATGGGGGTCACCTGCAGGAAGTCAATGTTGACGCGCTTCGGACGGGTGGCCGCGAACACAATGATGTCGGCAACATCATCGGCGGTCAGCGACTCAACGCCATCGTAGACCGCTGCGGCCTTGGTCTCGTCGCCGTCGAAACGCACGAGTGAGAAGTCGGTATGGACGCGCCCCGGATCGATTTCGGTGACGCGCACGCCATCGGCAGCAACCTCTTGACGCAGGACTTCCACCAGCGCGCGCTCAGCGTGCTTGGCTGCGTTGTAACCGGCGCCGCCGGTGTAGACCTGACGGCCGGCAATCGAGCCGACGGTGAGCACAATGCCGCTAGTGGACTTCAATGCGGGCAGCAGCGCGCGGGTGACGCGCAGGGTGCCCAGCACGTTGACCTCGTACATCCAGCGCCACTTTTCCTCGACAGCGCCTTCAACCGATTCCATGCCCCAGGCGCCACCGGCGTTGTTAACCAGCACGTCGACGCGCGGTTCGGTCTTAGCCAGCGCCGCCACATCGGCGTCAGAGGTCACGTCAACCTTGTAGACCGTCGCTTCACCACCGGCAGCGCGAATCTCCTCCGCGACAGCCTCAAGCTTGTCCTCGCGGCGGGCTCCCAGCACGACGCGGAAACCTTCAGCTGCGAACTGCTTGGCAGTGGCTGCACCAATACCGGAAGAAGCACCGGTAACTACAGCTACTTTCTTGCCATTAGTTGAAGTTTCAGAGGTCATGGGGGCTTAACTCCTTGCTACATGCGTCTACTGATATTCCCGACTGTAGTCATACGACACCCTCCTGCGCCGAAGACTGCGCGTGCTTTACACCTGATGTTCCACGTGAAACGTATATAAAACTGTGCAGGAATTTTCCCGATTCACCTCATACGCAGCTGCTAAAACCGCGATACTGGTTGCATGTCTGACCAGCCTCACTTCCCACATCTTCTCTCCCCTCTCGACGTCGGTCCTCTAACTCTGCGCAATCGCATCATCATGGGCTCAATGCACTCCGGCCTGGAAGATCGCACCCGTGATATCCCCAAGCTGGCTGCCTACCTGGGTCGGCGCGCCGAAGGTGGCGTGGGGCTCATCGTCACCGGCGGTTATGCTCCCAACATCGAGGGTTGGCTGACTCCGGCCGGTTCGATGATGGCGTCGAAGCGCATGGCGGACAATCACCGCCGCGTTACTGACCTCGTGCACTCCCACGGCAGCCACATCGTGCTGCAGGTGCTGCACGCCGGTCGTTACAGCTACAGCCCGCTGGCTCGCTCCGCCAATACCGGTCAGTCGCCGATTAGCCCGTTTAAGGCTCACCGCCTCACCGGCTTTGATGTCTCACGCACTATCGGCGCTTATGTCCGCGCCGCGAAGCTCGCAAAGCGCGCCGGTTACGACGGCATCGAGGTTATGGGTTCCGAGGGTTACCTGCTCAACCAGTTCCTGGCCGAGCGCACCAACCACCGCTCGGACAACTGGGGTGGCAGCGCCGAGGCTCGCATGCGCCTGCCCATCGAAATTGTCCGTCGTATTCGCGCCGAGGTAGGCGAGGACTTCCTGCTGCAGTACCGCATTTCGCTGCTTGACCTGGTGGAAGATGGTCAGACCTGGTCGGAGACCACTGAACTCGCGCAGCGTCTGGTCGAGGCTGGCGTCGATGTCTTCAACACCGGTATCGGCTGGCACGAAGCACGCGTCCCCACCATCGTTACGTCCGTGCCGCGCGCCGCATTCACGGATCTGACTGGTCGTCTCCGTTCGCTTGTCGACGTCCCGGTGGCAGCCTCCAACCGAATCAACCGCCCTGAGGTTGCGGAGAAGATCCTCGCTGACGGCAATGCGGACCTGATTTCCATGGCCCGCCCACTGCTGGCTGACCCGGACTTCGCCATCAAGGCGGGCGATGGTCGAGCTGACCAGATCAACACCTGTATCGCCTGTAACCAGGCCTGCTTGGACCACACCTTCGCCAACAAGCGCTCTACCTGCTTGGTCAACCCGAAGGCGGCTTACGAAACCGAGCTGGTATCCGTGCCGGTTGCGAAGGACAAGGCCAAGCGCGTCGCCGTCATCGGCGCTGGTGTGGCTGGACTCGCTTTCGCGGAAGCCGCAGCTCAGCGCGGTCACCACCCGGAGATTTTCGAGGCCGCCGACCAGATTGGTGGCCAGTTCAACCTCGCCGCACAGATTCCGGGCAAGGAGGACTACGGCGAGACGCTGAAGTACTTCTCACGTCGACTGGAGGTGCTCGAGGTTCCGGTTCACCTGAACACGCGTGCCGACGTCGACGAGCTCAAGACCAAGTTTGACCACGTGATTGTGGCCACGGGTGTCACCCCACGAATCCCGGGCATTGACGGTATCGACCACGAGAAGGTCATTCGTTACGACGAGCTGCTCTCGGGTGCGAAGCAGGCCGGTAACAAGGTGGCCGTCATCGGTGCTGGTGGTATCGGTGTGGACGTGTGTGAGTACCTCACGCGCAAGCCGAACCAGACCATCGAGGCCTGGAAGGACGCCTGGGGCGTCGGTGACCCAGCGGAGTTCCGCGCGGGCCTGACCAAGCCGGGCACGGTCTCTGGCGCGGCTGAGGAGTTTGAGGTCGAGCGCGAGGTGCACCTGCTGCAGCGCAAGACCTCCCGCATCGGCAAGGGCCTGGGCAAGACCACTGGTTGGGTTCACCGTGCGGAGATCAAGAAGGCCGGTGTCAAGCAGTACACCGGCGTCACCTACAACCGCATTGACGACGAGGGCCTGCACATCACCATCGATGAAAAGCCACAGGTCATCACAGTTGACAACGTGATTGTCTGTACTGGACAGGTATCCAATCTGGACTGCCTGGGCGGAAAGGATCGCGAGAGCGTCACCGGCGATAACTCCAATGTCACCATCATCGGCGGCGCGGACGTGGCCGCTGAGCTGGACGCAAAGCGTGCCATCCGCCAGGCCGTTGAGGTAGCGCTCGCGCTGTAGGGCTAGGGCTGCTACGCCTCGTAGCGGTCGGTGTAGGCGCGCTGCTCGAACTCGAAACGGCCCGGGTGAGCCGGGAACTCACCCGGGACACCGATGGCCAGCAACAGCGCTACTGCCACATCGGTGTCACCGGCACCGATAGCTTCCTTGACCTTCTGCTCGCTAAAGCCCGTCATCGGGGAGCTAGCCCAACCAAAGGCGCTGGCAGTGACCATAGCGAAAGAAGCGGCAATCATGGCGTCGCGGATTGCGAACTCGCGGGAGAGACCCTTTTCCTCGCGGGCCTTATGGAAGGAGGTCATCGAGGCTTCCCGCTCGGCAGCGGCAACTTCGTCCCACAGGCCAGTCGCCTTGTTGGCCTCAACCAGGCGTGGAATACCGCGCTTCCAGCCGGTCGGCTCACCAATGAAGGCGAGCAGCAGCGGCGCATTGGCAACCTGCTTCTGACCACCGGCAGCTTCCACTACCTGCTGGCGCACCTCAGGATCCTCGATGCGCACGATAGCCCGAGACTGAATGTTAAAGGCGCTGGGAGCTTCCAGAGATAGCTCCAGGAGGCGGCGCACGTCAGCGTCGTCAAGCGGTTCGTCAGCGTAAACGCGCGTGGCACGGCGGTTGCGGATGATGTTCTCAAATTCGGTGGCGAACTGGTCGCGCGGAGAATGTGAAGTCATGCATTAGAGATTAGCGGGTGGCCAACCTTCGAGTTCGAGCAGCCAGCGCTTCATTTCGCGGCCGCCGGCATAGGATCCGAAAGACCCCGCTCCCCCACTGGCGGGCACCACGCGGTGACAGGGAATCAGAATGCCCAGCGGATTGGTGGCACAGGCCGATCCGGCAGCTCTGGCGGCACGAGGCGATCCGGCCATTTCAGCGAGCTCACCGTAGGTCACAACCTGGCCATACGGCACGTCGCGCAGTGCGGTCAGCGCACGAGCGCGGAAAGAATCCTGGGTGAATATGTCGCAGTCCAGCGGCAGCGCAAACTCGCGGCGCTGCCCGGCAAAGTACTCGCGGAACTGCTGCGCTGCCTGTTCCGCCACCGCTTGCGCTTCGGGGTCGGCGGCGCTGGGGTCGTCGTCAAGCACGGGGCCTAAGAGATTGACTTCGACGACCCCGCGAGCGGAGGTGGCGATTCCAAGCACGCCGAAAGGCGTTTCTACCTGGGAAATCGCCATAAAACCTCCTACTTAGCCCTTGTTGGCCTGGAACCAGGCCAGCAGCTCGTCCCACTCCTTCTCGTGACCGGAGCGGAAGTACCCACCGTAGCCCACGCCCTTACCACCAGCCGGCTGAGCCTGGCGCTTTTCAATCTTTTCCGCAGAGCTCATCACATTGGTGATCAGGTCTGCCGAGGACTCCTCAGTCCAGTAATCATCCGGAACGCGGATGGACAGGAACGGCTGCGGAGCCTTGGAGAAGCGGTTAGCGAAGTCGAACTCGGAGTCGTCGAAGAAGTAGCCTTCCTTGCGAGCCCAGCGAGCCCACTGACGCATGACACCGTTCGGCGGCTCGACAGCCAGACGCCACGCCGACGCCGGAATGTGGCCAGTGATGAAACCGCTAATCGGGCCGAGAATATTGAAGATGAAGAATGCGCGGACCTTGCCCGCCACGGACGGCACCTTGGAAATACGCATACCGCGGCAGTTGACCAACGCCGCTGCGTCATAGGTGCCCTCGGAGCCGGCGTAGACGATGCCGTGACCACCAACCGCGTGGCCGACAGCGAAGTGCGGCACGTCCGGGTAGGTCTCCTTGGCCCACTCGATCACACCCGGAATATCCTTGGTAATCCAGTCCGACATCCGGATGTCTTCATTGTTCTGGTCAGTCTTCAGAGCGGACTGGCCAATTCCGCGGTAGTCATAGGTGATAACGCCGTAGCCCTTTTCTGCCACGGTCTCAGCGAAACGGTGGTAGAAACCCTGCGGCACACCGGTACCGGAGTGAACGGTGATGATGCCGTTGGGAATGTTCTCTGGGTTCTCCTTCGGGCGGAACATGGTTCCGCGCAGCAGGACGCGGTCATTAGCCGGAATAATGATGTCCTGCCGAGGGCACGGCTCCGGCAACTTCGGGCTCTTCGCGGAAAAACGGCTATCCCCAGTGGAAGTGGTTGAGGCTTCGGAGGTCATTTATGCAGTTCCTTCGAGTGGACTTAAACAGTGCATGATTTTGTATACACAATCTTAAAGTGTAAGGCTCATCACTTTCAGCGCTTTCGTGGAATTTGCCTCACTCGCGCTACAACTGCACATCCCCATAGGCGCGTTCGTCCTCAATTGGCTCCAGATGCGAGGAGATATGCACACCTGGAAAACGCTCCCGCAGCTCATCTTCCATCGCGGTAAGCACATCGTGACCGCGCTCCACGCTCCACGCGCCCGGCACCAGCACATGGAACTCAATGAACTTCTGATACCCCGACTCGCGAGTGCGGATTTCGTGGACGTCAATGCCACGACTCCGGTCACGGTGCGAGGCCAAAATCTCATCCACCGCCACGCGGTCGTCGCCCTCCATGGCCTTGTCCATCAGGCCGTTACCGGAATCGCGCAGCAGCTTGTAGCCAGCGACCAGGATGTTTACAGCCACGGCCAGCGCGATAATCGGGTCGAGCCACCACAGGCCGGTAGCCCACACCAGCGCCACACCTACAAGCACACCGGCGGAGGTCCACACGTCGGTCATCAGATGCTTGCCGTCGGCGGTCAGCGCCAGGGAGTTGTGTTGGCGCCCGGCCTTAAGCAGAATCAGCGCCACCGCACCATTGATCACCGAGGCAATTACGGTCACGACGAGGCCCAGGCCAATCTGCTCAATCGGCTGCGGGTTCACCAACCGCTCGATGGAGACATAAATAATGGCCACCGCCGCCACGAAGATCATGGCACCTTCCAGCCCGGCCGAGAAGTACTCTGCCTTGGAATGGCCGAACTCATGATCGCGGTCCGCGGGCCGCGCGATAACCTTGAGCACAATAATTGCGACAACTGCCGCAACCAGATTGACAATCGACTCCGTCGCGTCGGAAAGCAGGCCCACCGATCCGGTCAGAGTGTAGCCCCAAAACTTCAGCGCGATGGTGACGACCGCCGCCCCCACTGAAAGCCAACCAAAACGAGATAAGTCCTGCATATGCAGGCACTTTACCCGCCTTTCCGGAGTTACTACCAGTTCTATGAGCACCGATTTCCAGTTCAATTTGCAGAACATTTCTGCAGGCCTGCCGTTCGCGTCGCAGCTCGCCTCGCTTGCCGACGCCGTGCGCGACCACGACGTAGTAGTCCAGGCCCCACCGGGTACCGGCAAGACCACTTTGGTTCCACCGGCAGTGGCCAACACCCTGGGCGGCCGCATTGTGGTCACGACTCCCCGGCGCGTGGCGGTGCGCTCGGCGGCGCGGCGGTTGGCGCAGCTGTCGGGCACCAAGCTCGGTGAGGAAGTTGGTTACTCGGTGCGCGGCGACTCCCGCACCTCCCGCGCCACCCGCGTAGAGTTTGTCACTCCCGGTGTGCTGCTGCGCCGACTGCTGCGCGACGGTGATGTGGATGCCAGCGCTGTGCTCATCGACGAGGTGCACGAGCGCGGCTTGGACACCGACCTGGTGTTGGCGATGGCGCGCGACTTGCGGGATATCCGCGATGACCTGCGCCTTGTCGCTATGTCGGCAACAGTGGACGCGCCGAAGTTCGCGGCCTTGCTCGGCGGCTCCACCCCGGCTCCCATTGTGGCGGCGGAGGCGGAGATCTTTCCGCTGGACATCCGCTACGCGCCTTTTCCGCAACGGCTGGATGCACGCGGTGTGACCGACGACTTCCTACAGCACGTTGCTGCACAGGCCGGCACACTCGCGGAAGAAGCCGCCGGTGATGTGCTGGTTTTCCTCCCCGGCGTCCGAGAGGTGGAACGCTGCGCAGGCTATATCGCGGACTCCTCGGAGGTGGCGGTGCTGACGCTGCACGGCCAGCAGAGCTCCGAGGAGCAGGACCGCGTGTTCCGTCGGCAAGCGGACGGTAGACGCGTAATTGTGTCCACCGCGATTGCGGAATCATCCGTGACTGTGCCGGGCGTGCGCGCCGTTGTCGACGCCTGCCTCGCGCGCGGACCGCGACTCGACATTGCGCGTGGCTTCTCCGGCCTGGTCACCAGCTCGTGTGCGCAGTCCTCCGCGAACCAGCGCGCTGGCCGAGCGGGACGTGAGGGCCCGGGCATCGTGGTGCGCTGCGTCTCCCAGTCGGAATTCGCGTCCTTTCCCGCCTGGCCCGCGCCGGAAATCGAGGTCGCCGACCTGACCCAGGCGCTCCTCGACGCCGCCGCGTGGGGCACGCCTGGGATGCAGGGACTGAAGCTTCTCGACGCCCCACCACCCCACCACGCGGAGGTCGCAAACCGCATTCTGGCTGGTCTGGGCGCTGTTGATGAGGCCGGTGACATCACGGAACTCGGCCGCACCCTGGCTACCCTGCCGGTGCATCCGCGCATGGGACGCGCGCTGCTGACCGCCACGGCCATGATGCCGGAGCACGCCGACGCGGTCGCACGCGCAGTGGAGAAACTCACCGATGCCCGCGGCTTGGTCAAGCAGGTGCGCCGCATTGAGCTGGATACTGAGGCCCCCGCCAACCTGCTGCCCTCGGACATCCCCGCGCTGGTCACGGCCCTGGCGTGGCCGGATTTCATCGGGCGACGCCGCAGTGCGAACTCCGACGAATACCTCTTCACCGGCGGCACCGCTGCGGAACTCGCCCGTGGTTCTGACCTGCGCGGCCACGAATGGATCGCGGCCGCCGACATCTCGCGGCTCTCCCATGGGCGCGCGCTGATTCGCGACGGCGAGGCGATTGACCTGGAAATCGCCATGCTCGCCGCCGGGCACCTCGCCCGCACGGAGACCACGGCGCGCGTCGAACAGGGCCGCGTTCGCGCCCGCGAGCGCGACCTGCTCGGCGCCATCGAGCTGTCCTCCCGCCAGGTCTCCCCAACACCTGAGCAGTGCATTGCTGCCAACTCCGCCTGGCTTGCCGACGCGCTTGCCGACGCCGCCCCCAACCTCGACCGCGACACCGAACAACTCCGCCGCCGCATGGCCTTTCTCCACACTCATCGCGGTGCCCCATGGCCGGATGTCTCCCCCGCAGGGCTCGCGGCCCAGGCCGAGCTCCTCTTTGCTGGCGAGCTGGACCGCCCGACCCCTCCCAAGCTAGATGCCGAGCACCTCCGCCGCCTGCTGCCCTGGCCGGAGGCCACGGACTTCGACCGGCTGGTGCCCGAACGCCTGGAGGTCCCCTCCGGTTCGAAGATTCGCCTGGAGTACCCGGAGGACCCCACGAACCCTGAGGCAAAGATTGTGCTCGCCGTGAAGTTGCAGGAGTGCTTCGGCCTGGCGGAGACCCCGCAGGTATTGGAAAAGCCGGTGACAATGCATTTGCTGTCACCGGCTCAGCGACCACTCGCGGTCACTCAGGACTTGGAAAGTTTCTGGAATGGCGCCTACGCACAGGTTCGCTCCGAGATGCGGGGCCGTTACCCCAAGCACCCGTGGCCGGAGAACCCGTGGGAGGAGCAGGCTACTGCGAGAACGAAGCGTCGTCGTTAAGCAAGCCCGTCGTTAAGCAGCTGCCTGTGCCCGCACGCGACTGGGCTTGCGCCAGAGGTAGATTGCGTAGCCCAGGCAGGTGAAGAAGAGCACGCCGCCCATGATTCCCTGCATGTTGCCGTAGAACCACTGCCCCACATTGGCAGCGTGGCCGAAGTCATTGCCCACGAACACCTCGTACGGTGCCCACCAGTGGGCGATCATGAACAGGACACCGACAATAATGTGCCCGATCTCGCGGACGAAGAGCACCAGCGGCACGAAGACCATGACGATCGACCAGTGGTGGCTGACCGCGTATGGCCCGGCGAAGCTGACCGCCAGCGCGACGAAACCGAGGGCCGCGACCTCATAACCATTGCGGTGGTAGATCCACGCCACGAAAGCGGCGGCGATGGCACCAAAGAGGAAGAAACCGTAGATGCCAACATCGAGCGCAGTGCCCTCCACCCCGGCGCGGGCGAGCAGACCACTGAACGCCTGGTTGGCCTCGTAAGCCGGGGCGCCACCGCGGTTGCCGGCGAAGAACTCATCGGTCCAGAAGTAAATCGACTCTTTAAAGCGCACGGCGAAACCAATGGCGACGGTCACCAGGAACCAGCAGAAGCTCTTGGCCACGGCCGCAAAGTCACGGCGCATGAGGAACACCAGCGCATATGCCGCAGGGGTGATCTTGATACCCGCCGCGATACCCACGCCCAATCCACGCAGCTTCTTGGGCAAAAAGCCCAACACATCGGAGACCACCAGCAGCGCGAGGAAGACGTTGATCTGCCCGAAGAGCACGTTGGCGCGCAGCGGGTCAAGCAGCATCACCACCCCGAGCAGACAGGTAGCCATCAGCTTCGGACGCTCAGAGCCGAGACGAGTGAAGACCATCCACAGCATCGCCCACACCGCCGCCAGCGTGGCGAACGTCCAGATGATTTGCAGGGTGACCGGCCCCGCCCAGGTCAGCGGGTAAAACAGCAGCGCTGCAAACGGTGGGTAGATGAAGCGGAAACCCGATCTGGTGGGAAACTCTGGTGAGTAGAGATCCTGGTCTCGTCGTAGCGCCCAGCCGGCGTCTTGGAAGACCTCGAGGTCCATCATGTAGGCAGTTGCCGCAAGATAGATGAAGTCGATGACAACGACCAGCGACACCAGCCCAAATACAATTGCCAAGATCCGTCTCTGCATGACGGAAAGCGTCGAGAGTCTGTCCATGAGCATGATTCGACACTACCGCACTGTTCTTCCTACTCAGGCCTTAGAGTGGGAGGTATGTTCGTGGAAAACTATCGCAAGGTTCGCTCCGAGATTGACGACGCTTGCCGACGAGCCGGGCGCCAGCCCTCCGAGGTCCGCCTGCTGCCCGTCAGCAAGACTGTGCCTGTCGACGCCCTGGTGGAATCCTGGCCGGAGCTCGCAGCAGCCGGCTGCGCTGGCCTAGCGGAAAACCGCGTCCAAGAAGCGGTGGCCAAGGCAGAGGCATTCCGGGAGGCCTTCGGCGACAAGGCACCACATATGGCCATCATTGGTCCGCTGCAGACGAATAAGGCTGGCCACTTGGTCAGTTGTGCCGATGAGTTTCAGGCTCTGGACCGCCCGAAGGTGGCCGGAGCACTGCAGCGTCGCTTGGCTGATTCCGAGCGCACGCTCGATGTGCTGATTCAGGTCAACGCCTCCCGCGAGCCGCAGAAGTCGGGTCTGGCACCGAGCCACGCGGCTGAGTTTGTCCGCATGTTTGGGCCCGATGGCGAATACCCGAACCTGCGCCTGCGCGGGTTTATGACCATCGCGGCCCAGAATGATCCGAATGTGCGCGAGACCTTCGCGGAGCTGCGGGAGCTGCGGGACAGTCTGCTCGGGGATTTGCCGGACGGTGTCAGCCTCGACGAACTGTCAATGGGTATGTCCGGCGACTACCACGAAGCCATCGCCGAGGGGGCGACCACCGTGCGTGTGGGACGCGCCATCTTCGGTGAGCGCTCCTATCAGAAATAAAGGTAATCAAATGAAGGTAATCTCAGTGCCATGAGTTCTGATGTCTCCCCGTGCTCCCGTCGTCGTTTCCTCCTGGGAACTGCCGCCACTGCAGCTGGCGCACTCGTAGCCGCTTGTGCACCAAAGTCTGCGGTGGAGAAGGTTGACGCTGCCGACATTCCGGTTGGCGGCGGTGTGGTGATCGGCAATTACGTCGTCACGCAGCCGGAGGAAGGCAAGTTCGCCGCTTTCTCCAGCTCCTGCCCGCACCAGAATGGTCGTATCACTGAGGTCAGCAATGGTGTGATGATTTGCCCGAACCACAACTCCCACTTTGATATTGCTACTGGTGAGGTTGTTTCTGGCCCCTCGCGTAAGCCCGCTGGTCAGGCATCGCTTTCAGCCGAAGGCACTGAGCTGATTGTGGGCCAGAAGTAGGTTTATCTTCTAGCGCCGCGGCTTCAACCCCGCCACGGCACACGCGCCCGCGATGAAGGACAGCGCCACCAGCCACGGAATCAGCCCTGCCCACTCGAAGCGACTGAACACCATGCCGGATACCCAACCGACAATGGACGAGCCCGCGTAGTAGCTGAACAGATACATCGATGACGCCTCGGCGCGGTCGCGCTGTGCCACCAGGCCCACGCCGGACGAGGACAGCGAGTGCGCCACGAAGAACGATGCCGTGAACACGAGCACGCCCACGATCAGCGCGGACAACCACGGCAGCAGCGCCAGCCCCAGGCCCATGCACGCCGCCAGAGTCGCAATGGCGATGAGGCGACGGCGGCTCACCGTCTTCGCCCACACACCCGCGCGTGCCGACGACCACGTGCCCGACAGGTAGAGAATAAATACGAACCCTGCCAGTGCCGGGGAGAGCCCGAACTTATCGCCCAGTCGGAAGCCCAGGTAGTTGTACAGGGAGACAAACGCTCCCATAAACAGGAACGCCAGGGCGCACAGCGCCAGGATGCGCGGGTCGCGCAAGTGTCGCGCAATGGCCTGCCCCTCCCCTGCAAACGACAGTTTCTTCGGCTTAAACCTGCGCTGTTGCGGCAGGAAGTACCAGGTCAGGATGGCGAAGATGAACGCCACCGTCGCCGAGACCGCAATCGCCACCCGCCAGGAGGCGAACTCCAGCACAATGGACGGAATGATACGGCCGAGCAGGCCACCGACCGTCGTGCCCGAGATATACAGCCCCATCACGCGACTGACGTGGTCGGCGTGGACTTCCTCACTGACATACGCCATAGCCACTGCGGGCACACCGGCAATGACAATGCCCTGCAACAGGCGCAGCGCAATCATCGAACCGATGCCCGGCGCGATTGACACCACGAGCCCCAGTAGCGTTGCCACAAATGCGCTGATGACGATGACGCGCCTGCGCCCAAAGCGTTCCGACAAAATGGACACCGGGATAATCGCACAGGCCAAGCCACCGGTGGTGGCGGATACCGTCAGCGCGGCGGTGGCGGGGTCGACCGATAGCTCGTCGGAAAGCGTGGGCAGTAGCGCCTGCGTTGCGTAGAGCGCTTGGAACGATGCCAGGCCAGCGAAAAGCACAGCAATAAGCGCGCGACGGAATCCGGGATCTTCTGGCCGCAGTCCTTCGATCTGTTCGGGGTTTTCGTTAGCGCTAGTCACTTGTCCTACGTTAGCCCTCCCTCCAAACCCCTCGCTGAATACACGGATTCAGAAAACCTTTTTAATTCGCCCGCGGTATCGCTTTCGTTTTATTAGTTTCGTAGGCATGACTACTTCTTCCGCACAGCCACAGAGTCGCAATCACGACCGCGAGTACGACATCGTCGTCTACGGTGCCACGGGTTTCGTGGGCCGCTTGATTGTGGACTATCTGGCTAAACACGCCGGTCAGACGAAGGTGGCGCTCGCAGGCAGGAACGCTCAGAAGCTTGCCGACGTCGCGGAGAACGCAGGCGTATCGGACTGGCCGGTCATTGTTGCGGATGCTGCCGACCAGCCGGCGGTGGCTGAGCTTGCGGCCAGTACAAAGGTGGTGCTGACCGTTGTGGGGCCGTATGCGAAGTACGGTCGCACCCTGGTGGCCGAGTGCGCCAAGGCCGGTACTCACTACGTCGACCTGTGTGGCGAGGTGCTGTTCGTCCACGACTCCATCGCGAATAACCACGAGGTGGCACAGCAGACCGGAGCGAAGATTGTTCACTCCTGCGGCTTCGACTCGATTCCTTCCGACGTCGCTGTCCGCGAGCTCCACGAGGCGGCCCACACCAAGCTCGGTGAAACAACCCTGCTGTTCAAGCACGTCAAGGGCGGTGTCTCCGGCGGCACTATCGATTCGGTCCGCGTCCAGCTTGCACAGGCCAAGAAGGACCCCAAGCTGCGTCGCATCATCGCCGATCAGTACGCCCTGGCTGAGCCGGGTCCCGACCAGGGTAAGTTCGGCGTCGACCTGCGCCCGGCGCGCTTCCGCCGCCACTGGCGAGCGCCCTTCTTCATGTCGCCGTTCAACACCCGAATTGTTCAGCGCTCGGCGATGCTGGCGGATTACGGTGATTCCTTCCGCTACCGCGAGCTACTCAATGTCGGCCGTGGCCCGAGGGCTTTCGTCCGCGCAAATATTTTTGCGGCTGTCTGCAGGTTGGCGCTGGCGGCGATGGCGTTCGGGCCGACGGCCAAGCTCATTGATAAGAAGCTGCCGAAGCCGGGTGAGGGCCCGAGCGCTGAAGAACAGGCCGAGGGACGCTTCACCATCGAGGCCTACACCGTCGATACTTCCGGTATTCACTGGCGTTCCAAGGTGTCTCTCGAGGAAGACCCCGGGTACGCGGGCACCGCGATCATGATTTCCAGCGCCGCCCTCGCACTCGTCCACGACGATCTGCCGGACGCTACCGGCGTGCTCACTCCTACTGTCGCGCTTGGCGACGCCCTGTCCCGCCGGCTCCGCGCGGGCGGCATGACCATTGAGGCGGTGCAGGCTCGATGATTGGCGGCCTGACCGGTGCTTTTGCGAATCTCACCCGCGGACCGAAACTGCCGAGTGTAGGTGGCGGCCGTGCGTTAGTGACCGGCGCTTCCTCCGGCATCGGCTGGGCATGCGCAGAGGCACTGGTCGAGGCCGGTTTCGAGGTCGTTGGTACGTCCCGCAGGGGCGCGGAGGCGCCGCACCCCGAGGGCGTGCAGATGGTGGCGCTCGACATGTCCAGCGCCGACGACATCGCTGCTGTGGTCGCCCACGGGCCTTACGACGTCGTCGTCGCCAACGCCGGTGAGAGCCAGTCGGGCGCTTTCGAGGAGCTACCCCGCGAGGCACTTGAGCGTCTCTTCCAAGTCAATGTTCTGGGGCAGGTGGAGCTGTTACAGCAGCTGCTGCCCGGCATGCGCGAGGCCGGTCGTGGCCGAATTGTGCTGGTTGGTTCGATGCTCGGCGGGTTGCCGCTGTCCTACCGTTCTTCCTATGTGGCGACGAAGGCCGCTATCCGCGGCTTTGGGCTTTCGTTGCGCGGTGAAGTCGCGCAGTTCGGTATTGGGGTGACGGTTGTCGAACCGGGTGCCATCAACACGGGGATTTCTACACGTCGGACGACGTATGGCGATGACGGTTCCGTTTACGCTGCTGATGTCCACCGCATGCTGACGAAGTTGAACGCCAATGAGAAAGGCGGCATTCCCGCTTCTGAGATTGCTGAAGTGGTTATGCGCGAAGTGGCTGCCGAGCGACCTTTGGCCCTGGTGGCGCGGGGGTCGTCGGCACGCGTGGCAGTGCCCTTCATGCGGCGAATCCCGACGCAAGCGATGTTGACCATCATGCGCCGGGTGCACGGGCTGCGGTGAGTTAATCGGCGACGGCGCGCATTTCAACGGCCTGCGCACACGCCTCCGCGGCTTCGTGGGCTAGGTTGATGGCCTCTTGCTCGTCTGCGACTTGGACGATCCAAAAAGCTGACGGGAACGTCATCGCGTTGTAGTACGGCAGATCACTATGTGAACCATCCGGCAGCACCGTCATGGCATCCTCCGGTGGAACCAGCCCGCCGGACATAACCCAGTGGCCTTCGTCCTGAAGCTTCTGATTGAAGCGTCCAATCCGTTCAAAGGCAGCGTGCATTTCCTCATCAGAGTCATACGCGTTGATATCTCTGCGACCATGGACCGTGAAAAAGTACTGCACACCAAGCTCCTGGGTTTCGTTTTGCTAAGTGTAACAGATTGCGCGGGGCTGGAACCGGGAATTTGTGAGGAATTTAGAGCTTTGGTTGAGCGTTTTTGCGGCCAGGGCCTAGTTCTCCTGTTGCGCAGCGGCGGCTCGCTGTGCCCTAATCTCCGCTACCTGCTGCTTGCGGATATTGAAACCCATGCGCCACGGGGTGGCTAGACCTGAGTCGGGGGCATGCGGGTTATCGCGCCAAGATTTGCCCTCGTTGTAGGCCTGCGCGCCCTCACGGTATGCGGCGGACTGCTGAGAAAAAGTTGGATACGGCTGTTCGTCAGCCTGCCTGGCCTGCGCGCCGACAGCTTTCATTCTTGCGCGCAGTTCCTTGACTTTGTTCTTCGCCCTTTCGTCATGCTGTTCCTGCTGCTCTGCGATCTCAGCGAGTGCCTGTTGCTCGGTGATGGGGTCGAACGAGTCTTGGCCTGCCTTGTCGTAGGCTTCCTTAGCGCGCGGGGTGCGCTCCCAATCACGCAAAGACGGATTGTAAACGCACCAGTCTTCCTGACCGTCATCTTTGTAGATACTGCCGCTGTGATCCCAATACCTTGTCATGCGTTTACCCTCCTGAGTGTTTTTCATGGGTGTGACTACGCCGTTAGGTACAGGGAACCCGAAGGCGACAGAACCTACACTAACCTCTCCGCAGCTTCCGCCAGACCCAATCAACAATCACGAAGCCAACAAGCGTCACACCAAACAGTGGTGCAACCACCGAGTAGGCAATCAACAGCGCCACAACAGCTGCTGCAACACCCGGGCGAATGTCCCGCCAACGCGTCGGCGCCGGGAGCCTGCCAGGTCGGCCACCTAGACCGCGCCCAAACCACATGGCGTACCCGCGCACAATCATCGCCAACAGAGCGACACCAATCAGTGCCAGGACCAGCTGATTCACCCACCCGAACAGGATGCCCATGTGCGCGTTAATCAGCCATTCGGTCAGCTTCGCCGGCAGCGGCCAGTCCGCAAAATGAATCCGATCGACCATCGCTCCGGTCGAACCGTCAACGGTGACGGTCTCAATGCCCATCCGCCATTCCTCGCGGGCTTCCTTGGCCATCCACACCGTGCCAGCCTCCGGTGGTGTCAGTTCGACTTTCCCGGACAGGCCCTCGGCACGTGCGAGGTTCATAACACTATCTGCCTCTGACCAGTCATAATTCGCTGGTGCAGTCGCAGTCATGGCTGGTTTCGGTGCGTACCAGTCCATCGTCTCGCGCAGCTTTGCGATGCCCGTTCCAGCCACCCACGACCACGTCAGGCCGGTGACGGTCAGGAACAAAAGTCCAACACTGACCGCCACGCCAACATTCGCGTGACGACGCATATGATGCGCCCTCTTACTTGTTCCCTGTGTCCGCTTGCGACGCGAACGATCCCACCAGAGCCAGAGGCCACCAATAGCCAGTGCGCCCATCCAGGATGCTGCCGTCTCGGAGTAGAGGCGACCGAAGTTGCTATCAATCCAGAGTCTGCGGTGCCCTTCAGAGATCCACGCCCGCAGTGGCAGCGCCGCCGAGGAACCGTATTGCACCAGGTCACCCTTGATGCTCAGGTCGCCTGGGTCGACGAACACCGCATGTCGGTAGGACTCCGACTTCAGCTGCTCATCATTGAACATGACTCGCGTTGTCTGCCCCGGCTTTTCCGGGACCTGCACCGCGGTCACCGGCAGGTCAGGGTGCACGCGCTGCGCGACCTCAACCTGCTTTTCCAGCGGTTGTGCGGGAAGGCTTGATGTTGCGGTTAGCTCTTCGTGGTAAACCACCTTTTCTATGCTCGGGGCGAGGGCATACGCCACGCCTGTGATAGCTGCAATAACGAGTAGTGGCGCAACGAGGATGCCTGCAACGACATGGATTCGGTGCAGTAATGCTCGTGGCCCACCATTTTTCTGAGTCTGTGCGACGGGGTTTGCGGCTGGCGTTCCAGCGGCATCGCCTGTGGCTATTGAAGTCATGCCTTATTAGTCGGACGAACTGCCCCAGTTGTTCCCCAGCAAGCTCACTTTTATTACTTCCAGGGGTAGCCATTCGGCCACGCACCTCGTTGTCGGCCACCTTGTGCGCAACTACCCGTCGTTAAGCACGCGTACCCTCGTAGACATGGCTTATCCAGACGTGTACCACGCCGATGACAACCGCTATGAGACAATGCCGTACAACCGCTCCGGCAGCACGGGGCTGAAGCTTCCAGCCATTACGCTGGGACTTTGGCATAACTTTGGTGATGACCGACCGCTCGAGACGCAGCGTGAAATCCTGCGCACCGCGTTCGACCACGGCGTCACGCACTTCGACCTCGCCAACAATTACGGCCCACCGCAGGGCTCTGCGGAGGCGAATTTCGGTCGCATCATGGCCAAGGATTTCGCTCCTTACCGCGATGAAATGATCATTTCCTCCAAAGCCGGTTGGTACATGCAGGATGGTCCCTACGGCTTCGGCGGCTCGCGGAAGTACCTCGTGGCCAGCTGCGATGCCTCGCTGAAGCGCATGGGCCTGGATTATGTGGACATTTTCTACCACCACCGCCCCGACCCGGATACGCCTATCGAGGAAACCGTCGCCGCCCTCGATTTCCTCGTCCGGTCGGGTCGCGCGCTCTACGTCGGCGTTAGCTCCTACTCCCCCGAGCTCACTCGCCGCGCGCAGAAAATTGCCCGTGAGCTGGGCACACCGCTGACCATTCACCAGCCGAGCTACTCCATGTTCAACCGCTGGATCGAGGACGAGCTGCTGGCAACCTGCGCCGACGAAGGCATGGGCGTCATCGCCTTTTCCGCGCTTGCGCAGGGGCTTCTCACCGACCGCTACTTGGATGGCGTGCCGGAGTCCTCGCGTCTCGGGGCGCACAAGATGAACTCGGGGTTCCTCAACGACGACACGCTCACCGCCATCCGCGAGCTCAACGCCATTGCTTCACGACGAG
Source organism: Corynebacterium sp. c8Ua_99 (assembly GCF_039907185.1). Classification (NCBI taxonomy): domain Bacteria; kingdom Bacillati; phylum Actinomycetota; class Actinomycetes; order Mycobacteriales; family Corynebacteriaceae; genus Corynebacterium; species Corynebacterium sp. c8Ua_99. The sequence goes on along the minus strand of NZ_JASBOG010000007.1, from coordinate 22,878 downwards.
GCCAGTCCCTGGCACAGATGGCCATCTCGTGGGTGCTCCGCCGTGACGAAGTGACCTCAGCCCTGATCGGTGCATCCTCGGTGAAGCAGCTGAAGAACAGCCTCGGCGCCCTGGACGCTGCACCGTTTAGCGATGAAGAACTCGCGGAAATCGACAAGTGGGCTGTCGACCGCGGGATTAATCAGTGGCAGGGCGCTACGGAGTCTGTGTAGGGAGCTCATCGAGCGCCGGCAGCACATACTCGATCAGCTCATCAATCTGTTCTTCCGCATCCCGCTTCGAGGTGCGGAAGTTGATGCTGACGTGATTGATGCCGAGCTGTCGCTGGGATTGCAGCAGTTCAATGAGCTTGTTGCGACCAAGGCGGTACCCGAAGTGGCCGCCCTGCGCGGGGGGGCGTCGGGATCTTCATGCAGGTCAATCCACAGTGATTCCAGGAATGGTTTGAACACGTCCTCACCGCACTCCTGAGCCACAGCCTCCTGCCAGTTGGCGATGTTTTTCTTCTGCATCTCCAGGCCCTTGTGGTACATGAACCACCCGTCGGTATGCGCGGCCTTCCACTCCAGGCTCTGCTGACAGGAGCCAGTGGCCAACAGCGGAACTCGGCGTGCCAGCGGCTTGGGCACCACATCGGATCCGCCCATCTTGCCCTCGGACCACCGGATAGGCCGGTAGCTGGTGCTGAGGGCTTTTTCATAGACCTCGATATGCTCGCGGAAACGCTCACCGCGCTTGCCTTTGTCCTGGTTAAAGGCGGGGAACTCCTCGGGTCGGTCACCGGTGGCAACGCCAAAGAGGAAACGGCCATCGGAAAGCCTGTCCAGTGTGGCAGCGCGCTTGGCCATCACCAGCGGATGCTGGAAGGGCACGACGACTGCACCGGTGCCGAGCGCGATATCGGTGGTGTGTGCGGCGATGTAACTGAGGTACATCCAGGGGTCGTAGACCTGGCCGACGTCGCCGAATGTTTCCACGCGCAGCGGGATGTCGCGTGCCCACACCGCCGCGATGCCTGCGCGTTCGACTTTCTGAATCAGCCGAATCTGGTTGCTCAGCGCGTCCTTGGGCTCGGCTTCGGCGTCCTGCTCGATGGGCAGACTCAGCCCTACCGTGAGTCGGCCCGGCGCGAATGTACGCTGGTAACCGGGTAGTTCGTCGATGGGCTTGTCCGAAAGATCAAACAGCGAGCTCATGGTGCTCCACGGTAGTACAGCTCGAGGTGCGGCACTCGTCGTTAAGCTGGGAGCATGCTTGAGGATGTCATCATCGTCGGTGGCGGCCAAGCTGCCCTCGCTACCGCCTATTACTTGCACAAACGCGGCATTGATCCGCTCATTCTGGACAATCAGCCCGCTCCCGGCGGCTCCTGGCGCAATGTCTGGCCCTCACTGACGCTCTTTTCCACCCCGGACTTTTCCAACCTTCCGGGCATCCAGATGCCCGATTATGACGGTTTCCCGCCCGCTTCCCACGTGATTGACTACCTCAGCTCCTACGAAAAGCGCTACGAACTGCGCGTCCAGCGCCCGGTCACCGTCACGCACGTCTCCCATGACGGCACCTTCCAGCTCACCAGCGATGCCGGCGACTTCGAATCCCGACAGCTCATCGCCGCCACCGGCAACCGGCCCTTCGTCCCGTATTACCCCGGCACGACCTCCGCGAAACAGTGGCATTCGGCCAACTACCCAGGTCCCGAGCCCTTCGAAGGCTCCCGCGTTGCCGTTGTCGGCGCGGCGAACTCCGGCGCCCAAATAGCCTCTGAACTGGTGCTTTCCGGCATCGACACCACCTGGTTCACCCGCCACGAACCACGCTGGATGCCCGACGACGTCGACGGCCGCGTCCTGTTCAAACGCTACCGCCAGGGCGCCACCGACAGCATTGGCGACATCGTTGCCCTACCGCCCGTCCGCAAAGCCCGCGACTCCGGCGCACTCACCTGGACACCCATGTTTTCTTCGCTTGACGACGTCCACGCGGACCACCTCATCTGGTGCACCGGTTTCCGCCCAGCGCTCGACCCTTTCCGCAGCATCGACTCTGACCTCATCGAGTTCGTCGGCTACGGCGACTGGGTTGGCCCCGGTGCCGCCACGATCATGGGTGTTGGCCCCTTTGCTAAGCGCGCGGCCGAGCGGGTGGCTGCCCGTCTGTCAGCATGACCTGCATCAACAGCATGTCCAACCAGCGCCCGTTCTTCGCCCCCACCTGCGGCAATAGTCCAACGCGCTGGAAGCCATACTTTTTGTGCAGCGCAATCGACCCCTCGTTGCTGCCTTCTATCGCCGCAACCAAGACGTGCTTTCTCGCCTCACGAGCAGCATCGATGGTCGCGCTTAACAGTGCGCCTCCAATTCCCCTGCCTTGAAAGTTCGGATGCACGTAGATGGAGTTTTCCACCGTGTACTGAAACCCGTCGAAGTCACGGAAATCGCTAAAGGTGGCATATCCAGCGACTTCGTCGTCAAGCGTGGCGACGAAAACCGGGTAGCCCTTGTCCCAGTGCGCCTCCAGCCATGCGATGCGATTCTCCGCGCTGACGGTGTCATCGTTCCAGATGGCGACGGTGTTGATCACGGCCTCGTTGTAGATCTCCGCGATTGCTGCGGCGTCCTCCCGCGTTGCCTGTCGGATGATCATGGTTTTACTCCCCGCTGTCTGCGCTGGTTATCTGCACTCTGCTTTTATGAAAGCGAGATTACCAAGCTTCTACGTTCGAACGGGTGTTTTGTTTGTATTCTTGGGACACCACCTAGCGCGCCCCCTGCAAATACCCAGATAAACTGTGCTTTTATGGTCGACTAATCGTCTTCGAGAACTCCCCAATATTTCTTTTCATTTCTCTTTACAAACTAGAAACATGCCCGTATGATAGCAAGTAAGTTCGAAAGAAAACTGACAACCATTGGAGCACCAGGGGGATCCAATGAAGTCCGACCAAGCAACCGAACCATATTGGGCTCATGAGAATTCCGAAGATGAGCTCTCAGCACTCGCGCGGGCTACCAACCGCGCCCAACTTGAGTTGATTGAAGCCTGCTGCCCTGCAGGTGATGATGACGTTGAAAACCATGCCGCTCGCATCAGCGTTCGGTTGGGAATCACTCGCAGTGAGGCACTGCGTATCTGTGACATTGGCCTGTTGCTGGAGAAAATGCCACAGTTGGCGGAATATGCCCGGGAAAGCTGCGCATTATCCATGCGGCAACTCGGCATCATTGCACATGGCGTAGTCGGCATCGAGCCTGATCAAATACCCGATGCAGAGAAGAAGATTCTGGCATTGGTTACGCCACGGAAGCGTCGTCAAGCAATGATTGGTCCTCGCACGCTCACCACCAAAATTGGTGATATTGCTGCGGACTTGGATGACCGTGCTCGCGCCGACGGCACAATTCCCACCATCACCGACACGGAATCGGTGACTCTGGTGGAACGTCCCGACAGCTACTCCCAAATCATTCTCACACTGCGGCCGGACCGCGCCTATTTCGCCATGTGCGCAATTGAAACGGTCTTCCGCGCGAATGAGGAAATGACGCAGGCGGATGCATTTGTGGAACTCATCCACCAGCGCACCAATGCGGAAGTTGTGCTCAATGTTTTCCGCGAGCCCCACAGTGATGACGCCTGGCTGGACGGTGCCGGCTGGCTAGGCGCGCTGGTCACGGAGGAGTGGATGCAAAAGGTGACGCATGTCCGCCTCTCAGCAGACAGCGCCACCAATGGTTACCGCCCAACTCCAGCGCAGGTCGCCCGCGTCCACGGTCGCGATGGAACATGTCGCTTCCCCGGCTGCGAAGTCCCAGCGTACAAGTGCGATATTGACCATATCGCGCCGTACAACCAGGAAGACCCCGAAGCCGGTGGTCCCACCGACACGCAGAATCTGCACTGCCTATGCAGGAAGCACCACAACCTGAAAACCCACAAGCTCTGGGATATCACCGCTTATGAGGACGGCTCAGAGGTGTGGTCCTCTGCCGACGGCGTTACCGCGGCGACCGTCCCGGCCGGACCATTAGCCGGGTTCGGCCGACAGACTTTTGACAAACGCGCTACCCAGAAGACGAAAGCACGCCATGACCACTACATGAAGTGGTGGCTGTCATTCGCGGCTGTGCCAGATCTGGTCTTTGATGATGGGGAGGATTAACCCAGCGGACCACCGCAGTTCGGCCATGCGCCAGCACCCTGGGAGGCAAGCACGCGCTCGCCAATCTCAATCTGCTGCTCCTTAGTGGCCTGGTCAGCCGTCGGTGCGTACTGGTCACCGCCGTGGCCGCTCCAGGTCTGCTGCGAGAACTGCAGTCCGCCGTAGTAGCCGTTACCGGTATTGGTCTGCCAATTTCCGCCGGACTCACAAGCCGCAACCTGATCCCAGGCGCTAACTGATGCAGCGTTAGCGGCCGCGGTCGGGGCAGCAATCATGCCTGCTGCCACAGCGGCGGATGCGATGAACTTACCGGAAAAACGCATAAAAAGAGAACACTCCTAAAGGGTTGACTTTTCTCTTGGGCGACCAACCTACGCGCACCCTCCCCCGTCCTGTCAACCCGTATCCTGGAAAGCATGTCCGTGGCAGATGTCGTCCGCAAGACCGAGAGAAGGATCAACGCGCTGGCCGCCAAGCGTTCCAAAAACGCTGGTTGGGAACCGGAAATCATCGGTTTCACCGGGTACGGAAATGCAGAGCGCGTGCGCGTATTCGGCCGTGTCCTCCTGAAGGATCCGGCCAAAAAACGAGACGAAGAACGAAACAAAAAACGCGGATTTTGGCAGTTCTTTACCGTCGAACTCGCGGACTTTCCCGTCACCATCACTGCCGGCGACCGCACGGTGGAAACCACCACGGATAGCAACGGCTATATCGAGGTACTAATCAGGAATCACGGCCTCGAACCCGGCTGGCACGAAATTACCATCAACGACACTCCTGCAGAGGTCCTCATCCTCTCCCCGGAGACCAAATACGGCATCGTCTCCGATATTGATGACACCGTGTTGGTCACCATGCTGCCGCGCGCCCTCATCGCCGCCTACAACTCCTGGGTCAAGGAGACAGACGAGCGCAAGGCCGTCGCTGGCTTCAGCGAGTTCTATGCGCAACTTCGCCGTCGTTACGCGAGCAAAACCGACGAGGACACGGACGTTCCCGTCATCTATCTCTCCACCGGAGCGTGGAACACCTTCAGCACACTAAAAAAGTTCCTACACCGCAACAACCTGCCGAAGGGCCCACTGCTGCTCACCGACTGGGGGCCAACGCCCACCGGCCTGTTCCGCTCGGGCAAGGAACACAAGAAGGTGCGACTTCGCGACCTGTTTATTGACTTCCCCGAAATCAACTGGATTCTCGTCGGCGATGATGGCCAGTACGACCCGCTCATCTACGGCACGGCCGCGGCGGAGCATCCGGACAAGGTCGCGGCCATCGCAATCCGCAACCTCACTCCCAGCGAGCACGTGCTCTCTCACGGCACGGCGGTGCCAATTGAAAAGCTGGAGAACAAGGAGGTCCCGTTCATCGAGGGCGCCGACGGCTATGAACTGCTCAAACAGATTGACCAGCTGCCGCAACCATGATCTACCTCCGCCATGCCCGTATTCACGATGATGCCGAGCTCCCGGCGTACGTCGTAAAGCTCGCGCTGCCCTTCCCCATGACCTTCACCACGCCGATTACCATCCTGACCGGCGAAAACGGCAAGGGAAAGTCGACGGTGCTGGAGGCGTTGGCATCGGCGATGGGGGTCGATACGGACGGCGGCTCGCGATACAAGACGCAGGAGCGCACCTCCCCGGTCCCCCTGGCGCTGACCAGGCGCAATCCCCCGGATACGTTTTTCTTTCGCGGCGACGCGCACCTGAACCTCGCGCGCTATTACGAGTCGCTTGGAGACCCCTCCTTGGCAGACCTCACCCAGATGAGCCACGGCCAATCCATCATGACGCTGGCCGAACGCCGCTTCAGCGCCGAATCACTGATCTTCCTCGACGAACCCGAGGCCGGACTGTCGGTCCTACGCCAACTGGAGCTCCTCGGCCGCCTCGGCGCGCTCGCGGAAGCCGGCGCACAAATCATCATGGCGACGCATTCCCCCATCCTGCTCGCCGCACCGGAAGCAACAATCATTTCGCTTGACGACGCCGACACCACCCACTTCGAAGACACCCTCGCGGTACGGACAACCAGGGATTTCCTAGCCGATCCCGTCGGCATCGCGGACTACATGGTGGAGCGTTTTACTTCGGATTCTTAAGCCCCAGCGCCGCCACGACACCCAGGGCCGACAGTGCCACCGGCAACCACATCGCGTCACTCATGGCGGTGGTGAAGTCGCCACGGTTGCTGCTGAGAGCTGCGGCCATGACGGTGGCAATCAGTGCGCTGCCCAGCACACTGCCAATCTGGCGGATGGTGTTGTACACACCGGAAGCGGCACCGGCGAGGGACGGGTCGATGTTGCGGGTGGCAGCCGTCGACAGCGTGCCCCATATAAACGCGTTTGCCACACCGAATGCGGCGCCCGGCAGCAGCAGCCACAGCACGGAGAGATCCTCGTGGATGAGGTAGTGGAACCCGAGCATGCCCACCAGTGAGGACCCAAAACCAATCAGCGCGAACTCACGGAACTTCAGCCGGTCTAGCATTCGCCCAGTCCACGGCGCCATGACACCAGAGATGAGCGCCTGCGGCACGAGCAGCAGTGAGGCCTGGATGGTCGATAGGTCGCGGGCGTTCTGGGCGAAGAGGATAATCGGGAAACCGACCGCGACCACCAGCGCGCCCATCACGGCAATGGCCAGCGAGGAGATGGTGAAGTTGCGATCCTTAAAAAGGGACAGCGGCATCAGCGGTTCGGCCGTGGTCTTGGCCTCCCACAGGGTGAACAGGGCCAGGACCACCACGCCACCGGCAATCAGTGCCCAGATCCAACCGGACCAGCCGGCACTCTCCCCCTCCTGAATGCCGAAGACCAGCAGGAACATACCAATCGCGCTGAGTACAACACCGAGATAATCAATCTTGTTGCGGTGTGTCTCAAATGTCGGCAGATAGCGGAACGTAAAGACGAGCCCGATCAGCCCAATCGGCACATTAATGAGGAAAATCCAGCGCCAACTCAGCAGCTCAATCAACACGCCACCGGCCAGCGGCCCCGTCAGCGAGGCAATTCCGGCCGCCGCACCCCACAGGCCCATCGCCGCGCCACGATGCGCCGGCGGAAACATCTGCGTAATCAGCGCCATCGTCTGCGGCGTCAGCAGCGCGGCCCCCAGTCCCTGCACCACGCGGGCAATGATCAGCATGCTTAACGACGGCGCCAACCCACACGCCAGCGACGCCAACACGAAGATAACCAGGCCCGCTACATAGGTGTGCTTGACTCCCCAGAGGTCACCGAGCCTGCCGGTAATGAGCAACGGCACGGCATAGGCCAGCAGATAACCACTGGTCACCCACATGACCTGGTTGAGCTCACCGCCCAGTTCATGCTGGATGGTGTTGATGCCAACAGTGACAATGGTGGCGTCGACCAGGATCATGAAGAAGCCGAGCAAAACGGTCCACAGCGCTGGCCACGCCTTTTTGGGATCAAACTGAGTATTCAAATCTGTAGCCACTCGGAGTCATGTTAGTTGATGGCTCGGGTGTTAGTTGATGGCACAGTAAAATCCAGGCCATGGCTGTTCAGCATATGACCGATGAAACCATCGCCGAGTTCTTCGCCGATCACCTCTCGCGGGTGGATGATGACACGCAGCGCGCTGTCGCTCTCGAGGTGTTGGAATGGGTTCATGAAAAGTACCCGGAACTCGGCGTTCGCATTGCCTGGAATCAGCCGATGTTCACGCTCGATGGCACTTTTATCATCGGTTTCTCCTACGCCAAGAAACACATGTCCATCGCCCCAGAGCGCGACGGCATTGTGAAGTTCTCCGACGAGTTCGATGACCGCGGCCTCTCCTATGGCAAAATGATGGTCCGTTTCCCCTGGCCAAAAGATGGCAAAGCCGAGTCCATGCCGCTGGACCTGCTGGCCAAGATGATTGAGTTCAACATCGAGGACAAGCGCGGGATGACCAAGTTTTGGCGGTAGGCCGGGGTTGATTACCAGACCTGGAAGCTGCCAAGCATTTAATGAGCATTCCTTTCCTCAGCGAGATTGCGGAGGAATGCGTCTTTGTCGTCGCAGTAAATCTCAATCGAGGAAACCATCATTGGTCCCTTGTAAAGATCTTCTGCCACGACCTGCGAATCGACTTCTAACTTGACGTTCACTTCACTCAAAACAGGCACCCTGAGATTGCCGTGCTCGTCAATTGCTACGTCCCCTCCTTCACCTGCCGTTACGGAGCTCGCATGACGTAAGTGTGACCACGGAATTTCGCAAATAAGCCTTCGCCCATTTCGCAGTACGAGTCCTTGCGGTGTCATTAGATGTGGATGATCCCGAACAGTTACGTAAAATCCAGATAAAAGAACTACGGCATAAACACTAATTACCAGAAATAAATATCGCCAAAACGCATTAGAAATAGCAAAATGCACTATGCTTATTTCTGCAACGCTCAGCGCCAGTATCATAAAAACAACAGTTCGAAGGTTTCTATATGCTGTGAAGGACCTGACTTCACTGTCGACATTTCTCTGAGGCTTAAAAAAGGTGAAAGCAGCTAGCAGCGAACCAACTTCCGAAACGAGTAACGCTAGTATTTTTCGAGGTACGCCAAATTTCTTTGACGTCTCGGACAGCGAAGAAGCCCATGACCTGCCATTTCTGAGATAGTCTTGCCACATACCTCCAAACAGTAAGAGAAAAGCCGCAACCACCACGGCAAGTGGTAACAGGAATACCCAACCCGGCAAACCAGATACCACATTCATAAGAAGGAAAAGAACTCCTTCAAAAATAATTGCGGCACCCAGCATTGCTCTAAATACAATTTTCATGTTTGCCTTCCGACTATGAATTGGCAGGTTTTCCTCGGAAGAAGATTACTCACCAAACGGGCTCTCTCTTAATACTTCTTACACATTCTTGAGTTGATTTTTCACGATATAAACAGGTACCAAACAATCGTTAAAATATGGCCGTGAGCCAAATTCATGACTGAACACCGCTATACCAATGTCGCAGATGGGGGCCGACCGCCCTCATGCTCATCTCAAAACTATTCAAGTTTTCTTCTACTTTCAATACAAAATGAGTTTTGAGATTTCTACATTTCTTCTCGCGAGCTGGCTGCAATGCTCGCTGGCCCACGCATCCGACGACTTATGGCCACGCTATTCACCTATCGATGCGCTACAGCGTGTCCACAAGTGAATAGCGCATCGACAAGTGAGAGAGCCTGGCCCACAGCGTGCGCATAAGTGCCGAAAAACCATCGATAAGTCAGGAGAATCCATCGACAAGTCCCCGAAACCTGGCCATAAGTGCCGGACAGGGTTAAAGGAGAGTTAAAGGACAAGCCAACAACCTCAGCTCAGCATCTGCCTCTGCTTCAACCCAAGCCCCACCCCAAACCCCAACCCCACAAACAAAAAATCCTCGGAAGCTTTTACACTTCCGAGGATCTTCGCTGTGGGCGAAGGGGGACTTGAACCCCCACGTCCGTAAAGGACACTGGCACCTGAAGCCAGCGCGTCTGCCATTCCGCCACTCGCCCGTGGGAACGAATAGAACTATAACACCCCGCGCTAATACACCACCAAATCCCCAGGCCAGCGCGCGTTTTCCACCACTTTTCAGCACTTAGCAATAGCAACTTCCTCCACAACCGTCGTCACTATTTGATAAACCTCAGTAGTTCCTAGCCCTTAACTGAAGGTGTAGGGCTCTATACTGTTGCTTAAGTATCGATAATTTTTGTGCACATTTTTTTCACGTAACCCGCCGCGGTTTGGCGGGAGAAGGCGAATTTCTTTAGTCAGATGGATTTCCTAGGACGCATCCGCAAGCTCGATAGCTCGCTTCAGCGCGGGCTCGATAACAGCTTTGCGCGCGTGTTCGGCGGCAAGGTTGTCCCGAATGAGTTAGAAGAATGCCTGAAGCAGGAAATTGAAGACTTCCTGATGCAGGACGCCAACGGTCAGTACTTGGCACCCAATGATTTCCGCATTGGCATCAGCGCTGCCGACTACAAGAACCTTTCTGCGTCCGAGCCCAACCTGCCGAATCAGTTGGCTGACCGCATGACACGCTACTGCCGTAACAACGGCTGGGGCTTCACCGGTTCCATTAGCGTCCACCTGCAGGCAGTGGAGTCTCTCCACACCGGCCAGTTGAAGACGGCCAGCACTTTCACCGAGGACACCGTGGGCACCTCGGAGTTCGTCCCATTCGAGGACAGTGCCGATGATGCCAACACTGACGCAGCCCCGTCGCAAAGCGATGAGGAACCCCAAGCTGCAGAGACCTCTGCCGCCTACCACCCGCAGCCGGAAGCTGAGCAGTTCCCCACTGCTTCCCGCCCCATCCCCGCAGTCGACCCGGAAGCGGCAACTGAGCTGAGCAGCGCGACCGTGGGCGAAGACCAGCCCCAGGAAAAGACCGTCACCCTGCTGTTGCAGGACGGCTCCTCGCGCGTATTTGAGGTGCGCCATGGTTCGAACATCATCGGCCGCGGCACCGCTTCCGACTTCCGCCTCCCGGATACTGGTGTTTCCCGCCAGCATGCCGAGATCACGTGGGATGGCCAGGACGCTGTGCTCGTCGATTTGCATTCGACCAACGGCACCATTGTCAATGGCGAACCCATTGAGAACTGGCTGCTGGCCGACGGCGACGAAATCTCGTTGGGACATTCTGTTCTCGAAGTTCAGATTCGCTGATTCAGATCCGCTAAGTAGTGAGGTTCACCAGGTTCACATGCCACTGCCCTAGGTTTGCCGACACATTCCTGGAATAATTACGTCCGTGTGTTCGGTTTGCGGACCCACCAGCTCTACATAAGGAGGTTCCTCGGACGTGGAAGCTATCGTTTTTCTGCTTTCGCGCATCGGCGTGCTGGTCGTCCTGTGGTTTTTCATTTGGATGACGCTTCGCACCCTGCGTACAGAAACAACAGGCTCGGCTCCGCTGCGCCCACTTCGGCAGGCCAGCAGTGCTCCGGCCAAGCGTTTCCAGCGCTCGCAGACTCCACATCAGCTCCTTGTCACCTCCGGGCCGCTGGCGGGTTCGCGCATGAACCTAAACAACCAACGCGACATCACTATTGGCCGTTCAGAGTCGAATGCCTTCGTCCTCAACGATGACTTCGCCTCGGGCCAGCACGCTCGCGTCATCAACCGCGACGGCATCTGGTACCTGGAAGACCTGGACTCCCGCAATGGCACATTCCTCAATGGCCAGCGCGTGGAACAGCCGGAACGCCTGGCTTCGGGTATGGAATTTCGTATTGGCCGTACAACTTTGAGGTTGCAACCATGAGTCTTGCTCTGAATTACACGGCCCGCTCTGACCGCGGCCTCATCCGACAGAACAACGAGGACTCCGCCTATGCGGGTTCGCGTCTGCTCGCGCTTGCCGACGGCATGGGTGGCCACGCCGCCGGAGAAATCGCATCTCAGCTGATGATTGCGGCCGTCTCTCGGCTGGACAATGATCAGCCCGGCCCCGATTTGCTCGAGTCCCTGCGCAGCGCCTGCATGGAGGGCAATAACTCCATCGCGGATGAAATTGAGCAGAACCCCTCTACGCAAGGCATGGGCACTACGCTGACTGCTCTGCTTTTCGACGGTACCCGCCTGGGCATGTGCCATGTCGGTGACTCGCGTGGCTATCTGCTGCGCGACGGGGAGCTCATCCGCATTACCCGGGATGACACCTATGTGCAGTCCCTGGTGGATGAGGGCAATCTCACCGAAGAAGAAGCGGCAATTCACCCTCAGCGCTCACTGATTTTGAAGGCTCTCACCGGTCGCCCGGTGGAGCCTACTTTGTCTTATCGCGATGTTCACGAGGGCGATCGCTACCTGCTGTGCTCGGATGGTCTATCCGATCCAGTGTCCGCGGACACCATCAAGGATGTGCTCTCGGAGGGCACTCCGGACGAGGCCGCTACCAAGCTCATTGACTACGCGTTGAAGTCCGGTGGTCCGGATAACATCACCGTGGTGGTTGCCGATGTTGTCGATTCGTCGGCACGCACGCCTTACGAGCCCGCCCTGGCCGGTGCCCTACAGAGTGCGGAGGAGGAACTCCCCCGCCCCAATACGTCAGCGGGACGCGCGGCGGCACTCCGCCCGCGGAAGTCGCAGGAAATTGCAGTGACTTCGGCGCCGGAGAAGAAAGCTTCCAAGGGCAAGTGGCTAGTTATTTCTGTGGTGCTGGTGCTGGTGGCCGGGTTGGTCGGCCTTGGTATTTGGGGCTGGCAGAAGAAGGAGTCGATGTACCATCTCGCGGTGGTCGACGGGCAGGTGCAGCTGATGCACGGCGTGCCCGGCAGTTTGCTGGGCTTCGATCTGCAAGAGCCACATCAGTTCATCTGTTTGACCGATGACAATAAAGTTCAGCTTCCTCCGGCTGGGACGCCGAAGGAGAAGGTCGACTGCCACATCATGACGCCGGAAGATCTCTCACCGGCGGCACGCAATTCGCTGGAAGGTCTGCCGGCTGATTCCTACGACGGTGTCAGCGACCAGATTGGCCGTTTGGCGGAGTCGGCACTGCCGGTATGTCTGTCCGTTTCCGACGATGACAAGAAGGATGAAAAGCTGGGCTCGAAGCCAGGAGTCAACTGTAGGCAGGTGCGAAAATGAGTGAAACTACCACGAAGCGACAGCTTCGGATGAAGGAAATGCTCCTGCTGCTGCTGTCGGCAGGATTGTTGCTTTTGGCACTAATTTCACTGGAACTGGCTCAGGGCAACTCTCTGACCGCAGATGTCTTTTACATCATTGGCGGATTCTTTGTGATCTTTGCAGTGGCGCATATCGCGCTGACCTTTGTGGCGCCCAACGCCGATCAGGTGATGCTGCCGGTTGCAGCAACGCTCAATGCCTTGGGGCTGGTGATGATTCACCGCCTCGACCTGGCCAATGACACCTCGTTGGTGCGCAACCAGATCATGTGGACCGTACTCAGTGTCGCACTGTTTATCGGCGTGATCGTCCTGCTGCGCAACCATCACTCGCTGTCGCAGTACTCGTATCTGCTGGGTCTCGGCGGCTTGATTCTGTTGGCGCTACCGCTGGTGTGGCCGTCGTCGATTAATGCTGATGCCCGCATCTGGATTTCCATCGGCCCGTTCTCCATGCAGCCGGGTGAGTTTGCCAAGGTCATGCTGCTGATCTTCTTTGCTCAGCTGCTGGTGAATAAGCGCTCGCTGTTCAATGTGGCGGGCAAGCGTTTCCTGGGCATTGATTTCCCGCGTGTTCGCGACCTGGGTCCGATTCTGCTGATCTGGGGCATCGCTACCGTCATCATGGCTCTGCAGAATGACTTTGGCCCGGCGCTGGTGCTCTTCGGCACTGTGCTGGCAATGCTCTACGCTGCCACCGGTCGTGGTTCCTGGCTGATCATCGGCATGGTGCTGGTGACCGTCGGCGTTGTCGGTGTCTACATGGTTTCGGACAAGATTCAGGCGCGAGTCACGCATTTCCTGGATCCGTTGGGCTCCTACGACGAGGGTGGCTACCAGCTCTCCCAGGGTCTGTTCGGCATGAGCTGGGGTGGCATCGGTGGCACCGGTCTGGGCCAGGGCTACCCACAGAACATTCCGGTGGCACACTCTGACTTCATCCTCTCGGCCTTTGGTGAGGAGCTCGGTTTTACCGGCCTGAGTGCCATCATCCTGCTGTTCGCGATTCTGATTTCCCGCGGTATTTCGGCGAGCTTGGCGGTACGTGATTCCTTTGGCAAGCTGCTGGCGGCCGGTGTCGCATTCTCGATGGCCATTCAGCTGTTCGTGGTTGCAGCCGGTGTTTCCAAGCTGATGCCGCTGACCGGTCTGACTACTCCGTTCATGTCAGCCGGTGGTTCCTCACTGCTGGCCAGCTACATCATGTTGGCCATCGTGCTGCGCGTCTCTGACGAGGCCAACCGCCCCTGGGGTATTCCAAGCAACCCTTCAGGCCTCAACGACAATGCCACCGCATCTCAGGAGGTGAACCAGTAGATGAATAAAACCATTCGCCAAATCTTTGTTGTCGTTCTCGGACTCTTCGTTCTTCTACTGGCGAACCTGACCTACATCCAGGGCTTCCAGCAGGATAAGTACGCCCACAATCCGCTGAATAGCCGCCAGTTCCTGGAGGAAAAGTCCAAACCTCGCGGCCAAATCACCACTGACGGCGACATTCTGGCCCACTCGGTCAAGGGCGAGAGCGGCTTCTATGACCGCAGCTACGACACCGACCCGGAGGCATATGCCGCGGTGGTCGGATACCTGTCGGACATCTACGGCTCCGCCGGTATCGAACGCTCTCAGAACGAGATCTTGAACGGCAGCGACCCTTCGCTGTTTACCTCCCGCGCCCTCGACATGGTCACGGGCAAGGAACCCTCTGGGGCCTCCACGGAGCTGACGCTGTTGCCGAACGCTCAGCGGACTGCGTACCAACAACTCGCTGAACGCGGCTACGTCGGCTCCGCCGTCGCCATTCGCCCATCGACGGGTGAAATTCTCGCGATGGCCTCCACACCGTCGTTCAACCCGAATGACATCGCCGCCGGCGACGAGAGTACCTGGCAGTCCCTCAATAACAATGAGGGCGCACCGCTGCTCAACCACGCCACTCAGCGTCCGCTGCCGCCGGGTTCCACTTTCAAGGTGTTGACCACGGTCACGGCACTGGAGCAAGGCGCTTCCCCGGACACCTCGGTCACTGGCGCACCGCAGATTACGCTGCCGGATACCACCACTACGTTGGAGAACTACGGTGGCTCGACCTGTGGTGGGGCTACTACAACTCTCCGCCAGGCTTTCGCGCAGTCCTGTAATACGGCATTCGCTGAGCTCGGTATGCAGTACGGGGCCGATGCGCTCAAGGACGTCGCTAAGCGATTCGGCATCGGTGAGACCCACGATGACGCGGGCCTGCCGATTCAGCCCTCCGCTGTCGGTGATATTCCGGATCAGTCCTCGCTGGGTCAGACCTCCATTGGTCAGCGCGACGTGTCTTTCACGCCGCTGGACAACGCCATCATCGCCGCCACGATTGCCAACGGCGGCGTGCGCATGGAACCCCAGATCATCAAATCGGTGCGCGGTGCCGACCTCTCCGAAATCAAGTCCTTTAAGCCGATTGAAGCCGGCGAGGCGATTTCGCCGGAGGTCGCGGAGACCGTAACTGAGCTGATGCGCGGCTCCGAGTCGCACTCGGGCGGTAACGGTTCGCGTATTGCCTCCAAGACCGGTACCGCGGAACACGGTGCTGTCCGCGGCGAGTACGCACCGCACGTCTGGTACATCGCCTTCGCGCCGGACTCCGATGTCGCCGTGGCTGTCGTCGTGGAAAACGGTGGCGGCCAGGGCCAGGGCGCTACCGGCGCCTCCGTTGCTGCCCCGATTGGCCGTGCACTCATTGACGCGGTCGAACAGGCGGGTCGATAAGCATGGATGCCCACCAAGTTCAAGACATCGTTGGCGACCGATATCACGTTCGCCGTCTGCTCGGCCGTGGCGGCATGTCCACCGTCTGGCTTGCCGACGACGCCACCAGCGGCGAACTGGTTGCAATCAAACTTCTGAACCAGGAGTACTCGGACAACTACGAGTTCCGGCAGCGTTTCCAGAACGAAGCCGCCGCTGCGCGCAGCGTCAACAGCCCAAACGTGGTGAAGATTGTCACCTACGAGGAAGGCGACATCGGCAGCCACGGCGCGTGTTACATCGTCATGGAGTACATCCGTGGCGAATCTCTGTCGCAGGTGCTGCAGCGACGTCGCACCCTGCCAGAGCACCTGATGCTCGACGTGCTAGAGCAGACTGCACACGGCCTGTCGGCAATTCACGCTGCGAACCTTGTCCACCGCGACATTAAGCCGGGCAACCTCCTGGTGACGCCGGAGGGCACCGTGAAGATTACCGACTTTGGCATTGCCAAAGCCGCTGAAGCGGTGCCTCTGACGCGTACCGGCATGGTCGTCGGTACCGCGCAGTATGTCTCACCGGAGCAGGCACAGGGCAAACAGGTGAGTCCGGCGACAGACATCTACTCGCTTGGCTGTGTCGCCTACGAAATGGTGGCCGGCGCCCGGCCCTTCCAGGGCGACTCCACCGTCGCGGTTGCCGTGGCACACATCAACGAGGCACCACCTGCGTTGGCGCCGACGGTCAATCCGCATATCCGCGAACTTATCGGCATTATGCTGCGCAAGGATCCGCAGCGTCGCTATGCCGATGGCCGTGAGCTGGCACAGGCTGTTTTGCGAGTGCGCGCGGGGCACCGCCCACCACAGCCGCGTGGTGTGACCCCAACGGTGCACCGTCAATCCAACGCTGCCAACCCGGCGACCACCGAACTCGGTGCCATGACGCGACCGCCCATGCCGGTGTCGCAGCCACCGCAGCAACCGCAGCGGCCACCGCAGCAACCCGCCCGACAGCGTAAGCCGGCAAAGAAGCGCAGCGGCTGCGGTTGTGGCTGCGGCAGCATTGTGCTGTTGGTGCTGCTAGTGTTGCTGGCCGGTGCTATCGCGGTCGTCTATTCGCTGTCGACTACCGGTTCACTGCCAACCATTCCGAACTTGGAGCAGTACATTCCGAACCAGTCACAGCAGCAGACCACAGAGGAAAACACCGACCCCAACGACGGTTCTGGTTACGGTTGGTCGGGAGACAATTCCGGTAACTGGGGAAATAACGACGGCGGCAACAATGACGGTGCCTCTGACAGCTCCACTGAGCAGGACACCAGCGAGACCGCTCCGGAAACGTCCGAACCGACTCAGGATTCGGGCAACGACAGTGGCGACAACAGTGGCGACGACTCCAGCGGCGGTGGTCTGCCCGGTATTCAATTGCCCCTAGGAAATGACTCCGGTAATACCTTGGGGACTCCAGATGCACAGTAATATTCAGGTACAAGATGTTTTGGTGGAAATCCTTCCGAAGGGACTGACGAACAATGTCTGGCAATGACGATCTCCTCTCCGGCCGTTATCGGCTCGGCGAGCTCATTGGCGTTGGCGGCATGTCCGATGTCTACCGCGCTGAAGATACTGTTCTCGGTCGCTCTGTCGCGGTCAAGATGATGAGGGCCGACCTTGCCAGGGATGAGAACTTCCTCGCAAGGTTCCGTCGTGAAGCGAAAAACTCAGCGCTGCTGAATCACCCGTCGATCGTGTCGGTGTACGACACCGGCGAGACGGATAGCCCGATGGGGCGCGTGCCTTTCATTGTCATGGAGCTGATTCAGGGCGAGACCCTGCGTGATCTTGTTCGTCGTGAGGGGCGGCTCGACCCGAAGAAGGCCGCATCGATCATGGCATCGGTGTGTGATGCGCTGACGGCATCCCACCATGCGGGCATTATTCACCGTGACATCAAGCCAGCGAACATCATGCTGACCAACACCGGCAAGGTGAAGGTGATGGACTTCGGCATCGCTCGCGCGCTCGGTGATTCCACCACGATGACGCAAACTGCGGCGGTGCTGGGTACCGCGCAATACCTCTCGCCGGAGCAGGCGCGCGGTAAGACCGCCGATGCCCGTTCCGATATTTACGCTGTCGGCTGCGTACTTTTCGAGGCCGTCACGGGCGCCCCGCCATTCACCGGTGAAACCCCTCTTTCTGTCGCTTACCAGCACGTTCAGGACCAGCCGCCGCGACCTTCGGGGAAGCTCAACACCGACCCGAACACGGCTCAGGCCCTCGACGCGGTGCTTCTGACCGCGATGGCCAAGGATCCGATGGAGCGCTACGACTCTGCAGAGGACTTCGCCCAGGATTTGCGTCGTCTTGCACGCGGCGAGGATCCGTTGGCGCTGGCACACCACGGCGCGCATGACGACGACGCGACGACCACCGAATTCCTTCCGGCAACTCCATCGGATGCTGAGACCCGGGTGACCCCTGCGCAGCAGGCAACTCCGGCCGCTGTCCCTGCTCCGGCTCCGGCTCCGGAACCGAAAGAAGCAGCTGCCCAGCCGGAAGCCTCTGCTCAGATCGCTAACACTGACGAGCCTGAGAAAAAGAAGGGTGGCGCAGGAAAGACTGTCGCACTGGCGGCTGCTGCGCTGGTCGCTCTCGGCGGTGTCGGCTACGGTGCCTACCAGCTTTTCAACTCGTCCACCGAGGTCGAGACCGTTGCCATTCCGCAGGTCGAGGGTCTAAATGTCAATGAGGCAACGCAGGTTCTCGAGCAGGCTGGTTTCGTGGTCAACCGCGTCGACGAGCCGAACCCAGATGTGCCCCGAGACACGGTGATTGCCACCGAACCGGGCGTCGGATCGGGGTTGCCGCAGGGATCTCGTATCAAGCTGCGCGTATCTTCGGGCCCAGAGTTGACCAATGTGCCGGATGTACGCGACAAACAGGCCGAGGAAGCTCGCCGCCTACTCGAGGAGGCGGGGCTTGTCGTCAATCCGAAGCTGCAAGAGGAACCGAGTGAGGACGTTCCGCGCGGCAATGTCATCGAGCAGTCTCCAGCTGCCGGTTCTCAGGTGTCGAAGGGAACCCGTGTAACTTTGACTGTCTCCTCCGGTATCGAGACCAAGACTGTTCCGGATGTCACTGGTCAGAGGTTGGATTCCGCCCGCACGACCCTCGAGTCCGCTGGTTTCGTTGTCGAGGTGGTGGAGGTTGACTCCACTGAGGAACAGGGAACCGTTGTTGAGGTTCCCCAGAAGGGCACGGAGCTCACCGTCGGAACGACTGTCGAGCTGCACGTTTCGCGCGGCAACCAAATTAAGATGCCACGAGTTGAGAGCCAGACTCTCCGCGATGCGGAGAAGGCACTCACCGATGCCGGCTTCGAGGGAACTATCCGCACCGAGGAAGTCACCACGTTGGATCTGTCCAAGGTCGACCACGTGGAGAAGGCCGACCCGTCAGCCGGCTCCAAGCTCAACAAGGACGGCGAGGTCACCCTGCGTGTCTACCGGCTGGGGGTCGCCCCGGAGAGCTCTTCAGAGGAACGGCCTGCTCCTGAACCTCCCATAAGGCTGCCGGATCTGCTGCCTAACTAGCGGCTAGTGTGCCAGCACGTCTGAGAAGGCGCGCTGGTACACGGCCTGCTGCTCTTCCAACTCCGCCAGGAGTTCCTCGGTGTACTCACCGCCGGCCAGCCGCAGCCAATTGACCAGCATGCGGTGCCCGTACTGGGTGAGTACCGACTCCGGGTGGTACTGCACGCCGTGAATCGGCAGGTCGCGGTGGCGCATCGCCATCAGCATGCCCGAATCCGTGAATGCCGTGGCAATGAGTTCCTCCGGCAACGTCTTCGGATCCACCGTCAACGAGTGGTAGCGCGTGGCAATAAAAGGACTGGGCACATCGGCCAGAACACCCGTGCCGTCATGGGTGACCGGGGAGGTCTTGCCGTGCAACAGCTCGTCGGCACGCACAACCTGCGCACCAAAAACCTCACCAATCGCCTGGTGACCCAAGCACACACCCAGCACCGGTGTCGGCTCGTCCTGCCTGCTCACCGCGCGAATAATGTCCTCTGTCCATCCAGCATTGGACGGCTCACCGGGACCGGGCGACAGTAGGATTGCATCAAATTGCTTTACGACGTCGTCAACATCGCGGAGACGCGCATCATCATTGCGCCAGACAGTAACCGTTTCGCCGAGCTGGCCTATGTACTGGACCAGATTGAATACGAAGCTGTCATAGTTATCGACGACGAGAATCTGCATAACTGGGGATTCTACTGCCTGCGAACTTCACTGGTAAGTTCGGATGCAAAGTTTACAATTATGCATATACCGCGGGAGTGTAGATACCGCGCTGATCGCAACCTGCTGACCACAACCTAAGGAGTTTAAAGCGCTATGCCTAAGGCAAAGATCGAAAGCACTAATTCACCACAATCCGGTGGCTCCTCCGTCAGCCGTACCCCGGTCAAAATCAACAGCACTCAGACGCCGGTGTGGTACAAGGTGCTGATGTTCGGGTTCATGCTGATTGGTTTGGGCTGGCTGCTGGTCAACTACATCGCGGGTCCGCATATTCCGTTCATGGTGACTTTGAACGCATGGAACTACGTCATCGGCTTTGGTCTTTTCATTGTTGGTCTGCTGATGACTATGGGTTGGCGTTAGTCAGCTCTAATACATCGCACCCCCTCAGGCGCATCCACTTTTGGATGCGCCTTTTTTTCATACCTAAAAACCCAGGTCAATTCACCCCCGTCAATACACCCGTTTCCCACACGTTTTTCGGAGAATGAGGTTTTCCCTCCTACTGATCGCGCAAAAAAGTTATCCACAGAAACCTGTGTAACAATCATGTAATTTGTGGATAACTGTGGAGAGATTTCGTCCCAAATTTCTCACGGGTTACGTGACAGAAACCGTAAAGCATGACAACTTTGGTTCTATCTCCTGTGTCCACAGCATCCACAGCCTGTGGATAACTCTGTGAACAAGTAACATAGTTGCAAGTCAAGTTGTGCGTAACTCCAATATTCTGCGGAGTTCGACCACTTTCGAAAGCTGGTTCGTAAATTACAAGAATGGAATTATCCACACATGTGCACAAGTCTGTGGACAACTGTGGATTCTTGTAATTTGTGAAAATTGGGACCCGTAACGTGCTTCTTGGCCCGTGTTCACCTAGGTGAACAGTGGAGCATTTTGTCCACAGGGCTGTGGACATGTGGAGAATCACCCCAATTTACTACTACCCCCGCTACCCCTAAACACAACATTGAAGCTACGGGCCGTCGTAAAGCGAAAATGGGCATGAAAAAACCCGCCCGGAACAACCGGACGGGTTAAAGAGCGTAGAAGCTAGCGGATTACTTCTCGATGTCGATGGAGGTAATCACGACCGGCTCCAGCGGACGATCCCAGTGATCGGTAGCCACACGAGCGACCTCGTCGACGACCTTCTTCGAGGCGTCATCAGCGACCTCACCGAAGATGGTGTGAGCGCCATTGAGGTGCGGGGTCGGAACCACGGTGATGAAGAACTGGGAACCGTTGGTGCCACGACCGCCACGCTTGCCGGCGTTTGCCATAGCGAGCAGGTACGGACGATCAAACTGGAGCTCCGGGTGGATCTCATCGTCGAACATGTAGCCCGGGCCGCCGGTGCCGGTGCCCAGCGGGTCACCACCCTGAATCATGAATCCGGCGATGATGCGGTGGAAGATGGCCTCATCGTAGAACGGGCCGGACTCGGTGCCAGAGGCGTTCTGACCCTTGTACTCCTTCGTGCCCTCTGCCAGGCCGATGAAGTTGTCGACAGTGTTCGGCGCGTGGTTGCCGAACAGGTCAATCACGATATCGCCATGGTTGGTGTGCACAGTTGCAGTAGCAGTCTTAATAGTCACGTTCCTTAGGATACCGACCTTGGTGGCCAATTGCTCTTACTGGTGAGTTTCTCCGTGGCAGAAACCAGCGAAAATGTTTTTCAAGATAAGGAAAAGAGTTCTTCGTTGACCCCCATGAAGAGCAAATAGTGCCTAAGCTGGAATGTGAGCCTGCTGCAAATATTTCGACGCTAGGCCTAACTGGGCCCTAGCTCTTGGACTTAGAAGCATCTTGGTCTCAGAGGCACTGGCGCCGCAGCAGTATTAATCATTGATTGAAAATTAAAGGCGAAGCCTGTTGGCGATGCACTAATTAAGGAGAGTCATGAACCCCAACGCAATCTCGCTGGCTGTCAAGGGACTGAAGTCCGCTTACGACAGCTACTCGGATTACCGGGACAAGAAGGCTGCAGAGCTCTACGACACGATGCAGGAGGCTAAGAAGGTGGCATCTGCACAGAACGAGGCTGCAAAGGACGCAGCATCCGATTGGGCAGAAGACGTTAAGGAAAAGGTTTCCGACGCTCGCGATCAGCTCGCTGAGCAGGCTGAAGAACTGACCGGCAAGGTTGAGAAGAAGTCCAAGGAGACCAAGAAGCAGGCTAGGAAGGCCGCGAAGCAGGCCGAGAAGGACGCGAAGCGCAAGGGCAAGAAGACCCGTTGCAAGGCTCGCTGCGAAGCTAAGAAGGCGGAAAAGAAGGCCAAGAAGGCTCGCAAGGACCTCGAGGTGCGTACCCAGAAGGCTATCGACAAGGTAACCGGTAAGGAAGAGCAGCGCGCCAAGAACGGCCGCATTGCAACCGCTTCCCTGGTCTTCGCTGTTGTTGCAGCAATCGTCGGCGTCATCGTCTGGAAGCTACGCAAGGACGACAAGCTCCCGGTCGACCCGGCTCCGTACCAGCAGAAGGCCCAGGAAGTTAAGCACAAGGTCGAAGAAAAGGCCTCCGAGGTCAAGGAGACCGTTGAGGAGAAGGCTTCCGAGGCTAAGGAAAAGGCTGAAGAGGTAAAAGGCAAGGCAGCTGACAAGGCCGACGAGGCCAAGGACAAGGCTGCTGAAGCCAAGAAGACTACTGAGGAGAAGGCTGCTGAGGCTTCCAAGCAGGCTCAGATCAAGGTCGACGAGGTCAAGACCGAGAAGAAGAACGCTGAGGACGCTAAGAAGATCTCTTCCAAGCCGTCCAAGCCAGCTCCGAAGCCGGGTCAGGCTCGCAAGAAGTAAATAGGCGGCTGGGGCTAGATAGCCAAAAGCCTTTTCACGCCCGATCGTTCTGTGCAGTAGATGCGCCGACGGTCGGGCGTTTTTGGTTAAGCAGCAAACCTGACAACTTCAAAAGACGGGCTGCAAGTGTGAAACTGTGCGAGCTTATGACACTTTCAAGCCATTTTTCAGGCCATTTTTGACATAAACGCAGTCAGTAACTCGGCGTTCTT